>CAYSEI010000006.1:0-25047 GCA_964430265.1 uncultured Pseudomonadales bacterium | reverse complement strand
ATCATTGGCTATGTAGGTAATACCTAAACTATCGTGTTCTGTTGGCCCTTTCCAAGTTGTCCCTGCATCCAATGAATACTGCCATCCCAAGATACCTGAGTGATTGTCTATTGCTGCTGATGTCCCTGCTGACGGCCAAGAAAAGTTCATGTCATTTACTGACCCAAAGTTGGTTGATGGTGTTGAGATGTATCCTACATTTGTTGGATTGGTTTTATCGTACTGAAAATGAAAACCGGCAAATGGTTCTCCTTTAGCATTTCCTGACTTGTCCATAGCCGTAATTATTAAATAATAGTCTCCTGAATCCTCCAGCCAACTTTCCCCCATATTTGTTTCATCTTCACTAAAATCTATATTATTCTCATCCACCACAAACCCATTTTCACAATCTGTTCCAATTGCATTAACTGGTGATGTTCCCAAAAGTCCTTTTGTAGAAACCGGCGTCTCGCTATCACTTATCCCTAAGTAGAGACAATAATACAAGTCTGTACCATCTACTGCATCATTACCAGCTGTCCAAGAAAAATAGGGAATATTATCATTTGTCCAGCTGTCAGAATCTATGTCTGCATCTGTAATTTCACTGCCTCCTTCTTCTTCATACATTAAAACACTTGATGCTTGTTCATTTGGTGGATCTTGGTCTGAGGCTGTAAAGGGAATCCTTATTTCATCAAAAACTGGCGATTCCGCTCCATTTGGTTCCAATATTAACTGGTATTGTAAATATTGATGTCCATTTTCAACACAAGTTGTTGCATCTTTTAATTCTTCATCATCTGCTGTACATGTTCCACCATTACATGTTACTGCAATATTGCATGTTTCTGAAAAATCAGGTGTTACAATATCTCCCTCATTTAAACTATTTGCACTTCTTGCCCTAAGAGTAATTGTTCCGTTGCCTGAATAATCATATTCTAATTCTCCCCAATCTGCTGCAAATTCTGCATTAAATATGTTTGAACGTAATGTACCTGTTTCCGGATATTTTTCCTCTTCTGTTCCTAAACTATCTGTACTGGGATAAGAACTGGCAAATTTTCGCATTGGAAATGTCCCTGTTGATTCAACTGCTAGATATCCAAAAGTCTCTGATGTATGGCCTAGATCTGTATCTCCCAAAGTATCTTCCTGGTTAAAAAATCCAATACTGCTAGAAGACAGTGAACATCCTACTTCCCAACCTCCATCACTACCATCCATTTCTAATTGAGTTGCAATAACAATAGGATTGCTTGAATATGTATTTTGAAAATCCTGTGTATAACAACTATGAGTTACCGAATCTGCAGTAATTGCTGTTTCCCAATTTCTGTTATCAAAGCTACTGGATATATTCCCTTCCATAACAACATATCCAATTGTTTCTTCACTATGAGATGTTGTTGCTTCTGAACCATTCAAGCCAATTTGAAAACCACTAGTATTAGGGGGTTCGCTTTGGCTTCCGTCAACAGCCACCCATGTAGATATCCATGAATCATCATTATTGGTCAATAATTGATCAAATATTATTGGATTAGATGAATATGTATGCGAATATGTTTTTGAATCACCTGTCCAACCCCCGCTTTTTGAACCTACTGTTGAAGTCTCATATGAATGTGCTTCAACCTTTTTATTATCAATTGTTACCCATTGTCCCTTTTCAACAGCCATATAGTGGATATTGTCTTGTTCTGGTGTATCTGTGTGTTGGGATGCATCTGCTAGTTTAATGTCAAAACTGCTGGTTGTTACATCTTTAACCCTTAAACTAAACTCATATGTATTATTGCTTTTATAGTAAAAGGGAATGATAACCGGTGGATTGTCATATGTATGGCTTAAATCTATAGTTTGCCAATCACCGTCAATATCATCTGCTGTGCCAAATTCAGCAGTAACCATAGTATTGGAAAAATTTGAAGCATCGGAAGCGCTGGAATTACCGTAATAAAAGTAAATTGTTGTTTCACCACTTGAAAGAGTAGGAATATTAACCCATACATTAGCTGAATCACTTGTATCATCTTCAATCCAGAAATTTAGCGGATTTCCACTTTCATCAGTAAACCTAAGATCTGATAAATCAGACTCCAATTTGTTGTTATTGATTAAAGAGGAGAAGTCATAATCCTCAAATACTTCTACTTGAAAATCTGTTTGTGCATCTCCAGAATTGTTAATTACTAAAGAATTTCTATATGCCCAAGAATTATATTCTTCTGACCAATCACTGGTAATTTGGATACTAAATTGACTGGAAGTTGAATGATCAATATTTGTTCCAGAAAAGTACTCATCAGTTATATTCCCTCCTGGATTCACACCATTGCTCCAGTCACTTTGATTCCATGGAGAAGTGGCTGCATGTATTCCGGGAAGAATTAATTCCGTTGCTGTGAGATAAGAGCCGATTAAAAGTCCTGTAAATAGACAGGTGATTCCAAAAAGGTTAAACTGCCATTTAGCAATGGTTATTTTTTTTATTAAAGCTTTTTTAAGAAGATTCACTCAGTTCTTTTTATTACATTAATATATTTTAGTATAACTAAGGCATAACCGAAAAACAACCTTATACACCAGTTTTTTCCTGCTCAATTAAATATGAAAGCGCCACATATATAGTAAAAGTAAAGAAAAGTGAAAAAAGAGCAGAAAGTTGTCTTTCGTAAAAAAGAAAAAAATGAGTGAAAAAGATTGAAATTAGAACCCCGGTTTTAAACTTTTCAAAAGCTATTAACCGTTTTTTTCTGTACAAAAGAAAATAAATTCCCCTTAATACATATAGATCGGTAATAAAAGTAAATATCACAACTCCCCAGTCCCAAAAGTGAAATTGATTTAAAGTTAATAAAGGCAGTACATTGATCAAATTGTTAACTGTCCAAAAAACAAAAACATAAACAACAGTATTAGAAAAATACGTGTTCCGTACTATCCTTTTGTAAAACCCTGTTACAATATTTTTGGTTTTAGTAAAGAAGCTTGGTTCATCTTTTATACTCGGCATTTTTTCAACTACATGTATCAATTTCTGCTTTAAATCTGTATCCATTTGCGAATTTTTTAAATAGTACAAGGCTTTTTGTTTTTCCTGTTTGTCTAGGTCGTAAAAAATAACCTCTTTAATTAATTCTAAGGCGTTGACTGCATAATCTTTTTGCGTAGGCTCATATTTTTCTCTTAAGTAGCGCCAGATCAAAAAAAGTGATATTAAGATCAAATAAATTAGGGCAAACGTTGGGCGGAAAAAATAGTTGTTGTCTTGGGTAATGAACTTGCCAAGTTCGTCTATAAAAGTCCCAAAACCCAAACCGCCAATAACTGAAGCTGCTTGTTTTGCTTCCTTGTTTAAAAAGCTTAGTAAGATAAAAAGGGATATAAGCATTAAAAGCCCGCCCCATAACATGTGAGCAATATGCAGTACTTCTGTACTTAAAGTAAAGTATCCAGTTAGTTTTAAATAAATGCGGATTACAATAATGGCAAAAACTGTGGAAAGCAAAAAATTTTCCACATATTCATATACTGAAAAATCTACAATAAAAAACTGAAAGCGGTTGCGGATTTTTTCCAATGAAATCATAGTGTTATTTTACAACATTTAGCAAATAAAAATTAAACTTTTTTATACAACAGTTCCTAAATATGGATAGTTTATCTTTCTATTACTCTTTTTTACTTCCTTTCCCAACCTTCTTCCCATAAAAATGGTGTTTTGTCCAAACTTGTCATTTAAAAGATCTACTTTTTTGTATACCTTTTCCATTTTGTCATCAGCATCATTTAAAAAAAGGTTCATCTGTTTTTGCTCTTCATTAACCAGTTTTTGCAATACTACTCCGGTTGCCCGGTAAAGTGTATTTTTTTTGTATATCTTATCAAAGTTTTTGTCTATTATCTCTAAAATCCTCTCAGGAGTATTGGTAGCTTGCATTAATTTTAATTTAATACCAAAATGTGAAAACTGCTGGGTTTTTAAAAAAAAGTGTATTTGTTTAGTTGCAAGCTTGTGCCGTCTTAATTTTGCACAGGCTTTTTCCGTGTTTTTACACAAACGCGCCAAAAGAATATTTTTGTCTTTTATTGGCGGTGTAAAGGTTTGGGTTTTACTTACTGACTGATAATCTTCTTTTTTGCCTTTTTCAACCGGATAAATTGATTGTCCATGCATTTCTTTCCAAATCTCCCAATATGGTTTGTTTAAGTTCTTTTTAATCCAACCTTCATCCTGGTACACAAATTCCAAAGCATTTTTTATGTTTTTCTTTTTTAAAAAAGCTGCAGTTTGGGGTCCAATTCCCCAGATTTCCTGCAGCGGCAGATTTTTTAAATATAAATGTATTTTTTTTCCGGGAATATTTACCAAACCCGAAGGTTTTTTATAATTAGAAGCAATTTTAGCCAATACTTTTGAAGACGCTAGTCCTAAAGAGAAAGAAATATTTAAAGATTCTTCCAGTTCTTTTTTAATTTTCTCCGCTATTTTTTCATACGAACAATTGTTTGACCTTCTTAGTCCGGAAATATCGGCAAAACACTCATCAATACTATATTCCTCAACCTGCGGCGTATACTTTTTAACAATCTTATGCATACGTAAGGAAAAAAGGGAAAACATCTGATAATCGGAAGCGGCAATAATACATTGCGGACAAAGTTTCTTAATTTCTTTTTGCGTCATTCCCCTTTTGATACCAAACTTGCGCGCTTCATAACTGATTGCAGTAGCAATGCCCCTTTCAGCACCGGTAACCAAAGGTTTGTTGCGGTACTGCGGATTAATCGCCTGGCAGCAGGAAGCAAAAAAAGCATCTCCGTCAATATGTAAAATAGCTTGAGGATAAGAGCAAACGGAAAGCAGCTTCATTTAACTTTGCGGATGACTGCTTTAACAACTGCCTCTATTTTAAGCTCATTTTCCGGATAAATACATTTATATTTTTTGTTTGCCGGCTCTAAATATTTTTTACCGCTTTTTTGCCGGTAATATTTGATTGTCCATTCATTGTCCACTTGGGCAATTACAATATCCCCGGATTTAATTTTATTTGTCCTTTCTACCACTACCAAATCTCCTTGTAAAATACCTGCATCCTGCATTGAATCTCCTTCAACTTTCAAAAGAAAAGTTGCTTCCCTTTTATCAACTAAAAAATTATCCAGATCAATCGTATCCAAAAGTTCTTCTTCTGCAGGTGAGGGAAATCCTGCTTCAATCTGTCCTAAAAGTTTAACTTCTTTTTGTAAGCTTTCTGGAATCAGTCTACCTTGAGAATCTTGTTCAAAAAAATTAGTTTTAACCAGTTTTTTTACTAATTTGTGTACTGAATTTTTGGAACTGTAGTCAAAAAGATCCATCATTTCACTGTATGATGGCATGCGTTTTTTTGCCTGGTAGAATTGTAAAATCTTTTGTCTTTGTTTTTGCACTGTAAATACATTCTAGTGAACGTTCGTTCACTAGTCAAGCAATAGAAATTACAGCCCAACTAAAGGAGCCAAATAATAGCTTGCAGTAGCAACTAAAGTAGAAAGCGTTGTTCCCCAAACAATATCAACAAATGTCACAATCAAAGGCCAGTCTTTTATGGTTGCAAAATTGCTTAAATCATAAGTAGCATAGGTAAAAAATCCAAACAAAGCTCCCATCAGCATGGTTTTTCTGATTGAGTCTGCTTCCAGTCCCGGCGTTACTGCAAAAATTATTATACCGATTATAAAAAGAAGGTAAAAAATTATTGCAGCAGTCCAGTTAACTTGCGGAGATAGTAAAAATCCCAGTTTTTTCTGGTAAAATTTTTTAGCAATCACTCCCAGCCAAAGCATGTCAATTAAAAAGAAAACCGGAACTGTTACAAAATAGAGTTTTACAAACTCCTGAATATTCATGTTAATCTATAATTAATCATTTCCATAATACTTGTCATACCAATCACCCTGAATTCCATAATAAATGTCATACCAATTTCGTTGCGCACCATAAAATTTATTATACCATTCTCGTCGTGCACCATAATATCTATCATACCACTTTTTTCGTGCACCATAATATATGTCGTACCAACAGCTACGGTCAATTTTATTCTCCTCTTTTAATTTGTCAGCTTGTTTTTGTATGCTGTCTTTTTCAGTTGTAGCCTTCTCTTGAAGACAATCTTTTACTTCTGTAACCAATTTTTGTATCTTTTCTCTATTTTTTGTTGCATGTTTCTGGATACAATTTCTATAATCTGTTAATTGTTCTAAATATTTCGAATTATCATTAAATACTTTTTCTAATTCCTTCGCATCATTGGCAGAATAATAATCTCCTCCACCAGCATCAGCGGCTTGTTTCAATTGTTTTTGCGCTTCATCATTCACACTAAATCCAATTATATTAACCATTGCTTTAATATCAGAACTCTGTAATTCCCTGGCTGCGGTTACTGGATCTCCATCACATGTTTCCTTACCATCAGAAACCAAGTAAATAATGCTGCTATTTTCTTCTGACTCTAAAGCTTCTAAGATTGTTTTGGCTTCTTTTAGAGAATCAGCAATCGGTGTCCATCCAGTTGGAGAAAAAGAATCCACCGCAGAGCTAAATTTGTTTGCATCAAGTTCTGACAAAGAATAAATTGTTTCAATTCCCTTACACGACTCAGCTTTATCACTTTCTCTATTACTCCCCTTATGACCGTAAACCAGTAATCCCACTTTAGCTCTTCCAGGAAGGTCCTTAGCAAAATCATTAACTACTTTTTTAGCAATAGCCATTTTTATTCCGCCGGAAACTGACTGTGCCATTGATCCGGAAGAATCTAAAATAATTATTATATTTAGATTTTCTTTAAAAGAGTCACCAAATTTATCTGGTTGTACACAATCAGGCTCTTGTAACTCTTCTATTTTTTGTCTACAAGACTCATAATCTTGTTCATGTTTTTCCAGAAGTTCTTGTTCTATCTTTTTACATTCATTTTCATCTTCTTCTTCTTTATTCTCTATGTTTTTTACTTCATTCTTTATTTGCTCTCCTACTAAATTGGTGTTTAACAATCCTGATATTCCATTTCTCACTTTACTCATCCTGTTTTTATAAAAAATAAAGATACCTAATACTGTCGCACAAAACAAAAGAGAAAATAATGCTACTATAATCTTTTCCTTTCTGCCAAAAGTAGTTGTTTTCCGAGACATAGATAGATTAATCTCTTCCCCACAGTGGAAGCAGGTTTTTGCTACTTTAAGGTTTTCTTTATTGCATTTAGGGCAAAGCATATAAATTAATTTAAGCATCGGGTAGAAGAACTGTCAAGAAATTGGTGCTGAGAGTAGGATTCGAACCTACGTAGGCCTTCCGGCCGCTAGTTTTACAGACTAGTGCGTTTGCCCGCTCCGCCATCTCAGCATTCACCTCTTATATTTTATCAAATTACAGGGGGTTGTCCAAGTAGTGATTTACTTATCTATCTCTAATGAATCTTTTTTTACAGCTTTACTTTCTTCAACCACATTTTTTAAAAATTCCATTTCCTTATCACTTACTTTCTTTTCAGTTTCTCGATTAGCTATTCTGTTAAATTCAGCAGAAAGTCTTTTCATTCTTTGTCTTTCCTCATTTGTCAACTCTCCTTTAAAATCCTTAACCATTAAACTTTCTACTTCTTTTTGTAATTCTTCTTGTCTATTTTCTATAGATTGTTCTGACTGCTTTCGTCTTAGTTCTCCTTCTGGCATATATTTCCTTTTGTAAATTCTAATAAAGCATAATCTTAACTCAATGTATAAAAAATATTTTACAACCCTTTCTTATTTTCTTCCAGTTTTAAGCTTCTTTTTTGTTTCCCTAACCGCAATTGATGGTAAACTTTTTTCATTTTCATTTAGATATTTTTCAACTTTAGCTCTGTGTTTTTTTATCATCTCTCTTAAAATCCAAGAAATCGCTTTGGTAATTAATTTGTGATCTTCTTTTTTTAGTTTTTCAATATTTTTAAAAGCCACGTTTGTTAATCTTTTGTCCTCAGATTCACGCAAAGATTTGATTAACAAAACCAAGCTTGCCCTTCTTTTGTGGATATTTTTGCTTTTAACAAATTTGTTTAAAACAATTTCCCATTCTTCCCAGTTGCCAAGCAACTCTTTAGAAGTAAAATTGGATTGACAGATTGAGTCCACCTCTGCCCAACCCTCTGCATTTTCAAGCCATTTGTTTAAATGTTTAGGTGTTATCTGCTTGCGCAAAGAAATCATTGTTCCCAATAGTCTTCCGAGTATAGACATTTCTTCATGCGATTCTCCTTTAGCTAAAGAATCCAATAATTGAATAAACTCTTTTTTTGTTAAATCCGGATATTTCTTTTTAAATTCTTTGGCAATTTTTTTACTGTCTGCTGCACGTAAATCATAATATTTTTTTGTTGTACCACAATATGATTTTGCATGTTTGCTTCCTGCCCCTGATTTCTTTTTAATATGTTTTAAAATTTCTTGGTGGTATTTATTCATTTTCTTCCTTTCTTTTTAGATATTTTTTGTATTCCATTACCAAACTTAAACTTGAAGGGATAACAAAAACCAAAGTTAAAAGACCCAATCCTGTAAATATTAGCTTGGTATTGTATGCATCCTGCAGCCTGCCGCTGATAGCAACAATTACAATATAGAAAATGCTTACCAGCATGTTTAAAGCAGATACAGCTGTTGCCCTGTATTTAGACAAAAACTCCTTGTTTGTATACATATCCAAAACCGCAAAGCGTGCGCTCCCTACAATTTGTGCACCCAAAAGAAGAAACGGTGCAATAAACCTGGGCGCCCAAAAACCCGGCAAAAAAGACAAAAGCATAAGTATAGGAAATCCTAAATATACTCGGTTGCGGGTTAAAATATTTTCTTTGTGTGTCAAATAAACAACAACAGCAGAAGTTATTAAATAACTTGCCCCAAAAATCCAGCTCTGCTCAATACTGCTAAAACCAAAGTCAGTGGCAAAAGGCTGGTTAAAATAGTAGATTACTGACCAGGTAATTCCGCCTACCAAAGTATAAAAAACTGTAAGTTTAATCATATATGAGGACTGAAAAAGCTGTTTAAACCCGTCTTTTGTTTGTTTAATATAGTTTTTTAAAGAAAATTTTTCTGTATCAATTTTTGGTTCAATAAAAAAAACAAAAAATCCAGCAGAAAAAACTTGTAAAATTCCCTGTAAAAAATATGGAAGCCCAATCCAAACTTGATATATATACCCGCCAGTAAAACTACCGATTGCTAAGGCAATATGATGGATTAGACTGGTCTTTGCCATAAATTTGGAAAAAAATTCTGATCTTCCTAACTCTTTTAGTGAATCAAAAATCAAAGCCATATCAGCACCAGAAATAAGAGCTGCTCCAATCGCAATCACAAACTCCCCAATAAAAAAATCAAAAAATGAATCTGCCCAGGAAATATACATTACAGCAGATCCAAGTAAAAAATAGCCTAAAATAATCGTTTTTTTACGTCCAATTAAATCTGCCAATGCACCACTTGGAAGCTCAAGAAATGTAGACAAACCATAGCTTAAAGAAGACAAAAGCGCAATTTGTGTAAAAGATAATATCCTGCGGTTAAAAGCTACCCAGATGGGGATAGTAAAAATTAACCCGGTTAAAAAATATATAACATAGGATAAATTAATATTCCTTTGAAGTTTTTGCTTATAATCCATAAGAAGCGATTACTCCAGTTGAACTTCATATTTTTCATCATAAGCAGGCACATGAACTAAAAAGAGCTTCAAGGTATTGTTATTAACTGCTTGATAGTCATAGGGAGTGTTTTTAGGAACAATAACTACGTCTTTTTCCTGGACCGGAATTACTTTATCGTTAATTATAAATTCGCCTTCACCCTCAACAACAAAATATATACGGTCACTCAAGGTAGTTTTGATTTTCCCATGACAATTGGTAACTTCAAAATATATAGCAGAGGCATTAGCAAAATCTTCTTTTGTGGAATAAATCCAAGCTTTTAAACCTTCCCAGCCTATTTTTTTGCTACTATTAAAGCTAAATTTCATAAGCTTTATTATAGCAAAAAGTATTAATATTTTAGAGGTTTATTCAGCAAATAAGCGCAGCAAAAACATTAATACAATTCCTATAAATAATCCAATTAGTTGTTTAATTGATTTTTTTAATCCTGATTCTTTTTTTAATTCCGGGATTAAGTCTCCAATTGCAATATACAAAAATCCACCAATGGCTATAAAAGAAAGGCTTTCAATGAGTCCCGTAAATTGCTGGCCAATAATCAAAGTCAAAACTGCAAGCAGAGCAGCAAACAAATTAAAAAAAAGAGTTTTTGTTTTAGAATATCCAGCATAAATAAGTACAGAAAAATCTCCTATTTCCTGAGAAATTTCATGTAATGTAACTGCAATCACTGTTGCTAAACCTAAAGAAATACTATTTAAAAAAGCTGCTGCAATAATTACACCATCAGTAAAGTTATGAAGCCCGTCTCCAATTATATTCATAATTCCTAATGAATGCGGATGTTCATCTGAGCTAGGGATATGACAATGCCTCCAGCAAACTATTTTTTCCATTACAAAAAAAATAAATATTCCTAAAAGGATAATAAATGAATTAATAAAAGATATTCCCGGAGTTTCAGCTAATTCAGGCAACAAATGCAAAAAAACCCTCCTAGCATTGCACCAGCTGCAAAGCTTACAAAAAATGAAACTACTTTTTTTAATTTATGGATATTAAAAAATAGAGCAAACACCCCAAGGAGAGAAATTAAACTAATTGCAAAAACACTAATTAAAGTATAAATCCAAACCATTACTTTATTTTAGCAGATTTCCAGTTAAAAAAAACAATTACACTCTGGGCGGTAATTACTTTACCCGCCTCCATCACCTGGATTATTATTTTTCATAAGCAACCAGTTTCATTTGTGATAATTCTTCAAAAGCATATCTACCGTGCTGCCAGCCCATACCAGATTTCTTCCTGCCACCAAATGGACAAGCAGGATGTAAATAACTGGCATTATTAGTGCTTACCATTCCAGTTTCCAATTGTTTTGCTACGCTTTTCAATTTTTCTTTATCTTCAGAATATAAGTAGCTTCCTAGCCCATAATTTGTATCATTAGCTAACTTAATAGCTTCTTTCTCTCTTTTAAAAGAAACTATCGGCAGAATTGGGCCAAAAACTTCTTCTTTCCAAACCCGCATATTAAAATTTATACTAGTTAATAATGTGGGTAAATAAAAATATCCTTTTAAACCCTTAGGCCGTTTACCTCCAGTAGCAATTTTTGCCCCTTTGTTTACAGCATCTTCTACCTGAGCTTCAAGTTTTTCAAGTTGTTTTTTGGAAACCAATGGGCCCATCTGTGTTTTTTCATTAGTTGCTTCTCCTATTTTTACTGATTCTAATTTCTTTTTTAATTTTTCAACTACTTCTTTAAACTTGCTTTCATGTACAATAAGCCTTTTTAAACCATCACAAACCTGACCACAGTTTAAAAATTTTGCCCAGTAAATAGATTCCAAAACTTTATCAATGTCTGCATCTGCAAAAACGATTCCCGGAGCAGACCCTCCCATTTCTAAGAACACCTTTATAAATTTACTTGCTGCTTTTTTATAAATTTTTTGGCCTACTTGACTGCTACCGGTAAAACAAATCATATCTACTGGCTGATCAGTCAAAAATTCCCCAACTTCTGCTCCACCATAAACTTCAGAAAAAACTCCTTCCGGTAAATTTATTTCGTTCATTAATTTTTCAATCTCTCTGCCAAATAAAGGAACCTCCTCTGAATCTTTAAAAACTACTGTATTCCCAACAATTAGATTTTGGATCACCATCCAGATAAAATTGGAAACCGGGAAGTTCCAGGGTGTTATTGCAGCAACCACACCTCTAGGCTCATGGTAAATAACTCGTTTTGCTTCTTCATCTTTTTGAATAACTTTTGGAGATAAATATTTTTTGGCATTATCAAAATACCAATTTAAATAATCAATTGAATAGTCAATATCATCTTTGACTTCATTGATCGGCATACCCATTTCTTTTGCAGCTAGATTAGAAAGTTCTTTTTTCCGCTTTAATAAAAGCTCAGAAAGCTGGCGGAGAATTTTTATTCGACCTTCAACTCCTAATACCCGCCATTCCGCGGCAGCATTTTGTGCTTTTTTGACTTTCTGAATTATTTTATCTTTTGAAGAAATTTCAATCTCTCCTAAAACTTCTTGACTTGAAGGATTAATTGACTTAAGCTTTGCCATTTTCTATATTCTATCAGAATAATTTTAAAATCTTAAGTTGATGATATAATTATTGGTGCAATGACAAAAAGAAAAACAGGGAGAAACAAAAAAAAACAATTGAAGAAGTTGAAAGCTTTGGAGTTTGAAACTCCAATGATGCAACAGTATTTAGAAATTAAAAAAAAGCATCCGGACTGTCTTTTACTTTTCAGATTGGGTGATTTTTATGAACTTTTTTTGGATGATGCAAAAATTGGTGCTGAAGTTTTAGGCATCACTTTAACTTCTAGAAGCCGAGGCAGAGACGGTAAAATACCGATGTGTGGCATACCCTATCATGCTTTGGACAGCTACTTAGGCAAGCTTGTTAAAGCAGGCTATAAAGCTGCAATTTGTGAACAAGTAGAATCTGCGGCAGAAGCAGACGGGATGGTAGAAAGACAAGTTGTACGTACTGTTACTCCTGGCACTGTACTGGACGAAAAAAACTTGACTCAAAAAGAAAACAACTTCATCTTAGGAGTTGAACTTGATAAAAAAGAATTAGGCATGGCCTATGCTGACTTAAGTACCGGAGAACTATATATCCACCAGATTGGGTATGACAAACTGGAAAAAGCTTTGGCAGGAGAAATTTTGCGTATTAATCCAGCCGAAGTGATTTCATCGCATAATAATTACAACAAAGCAGAGATTCTGCGCGCCCTGCGTGTTTCTCCTAATGCCAATATCTATCCAGATGACAACTGGGAAGCAAACACTCGGGATTACAATCAAAAACTTAAAAAACATTTTAATGTAAAAACCTTAAGTGGATTTGGCATTAAAAAAATCAAACATAGTCTAGCTTTAAAAGCTGCTGCTGCTTTAATAGAGTATTTAAAAGACACGCAAAAAAGTGATTTATCACACATTAAAAAAATTAATCCTTATTGGGCAGAAGACTATTTGCGCCTTGATTCAACTACAGTCTCTAACTTAGAGCTTTTTTATACTCTACGCGGCCAAAAAAAAGAAGGCACCTTAATTGATGTTTTAGATCACACGCATACGGCCGGAGGCGGGAGAAAACTTAAACAATGGCTTTTACAGCCCCTAACAAAAAAAGAAAAAATCAATAAGCGGCTTGACGCTGTAGAAATTTTGAAAAATGAGATAAACAAAAGAGATAACCTCCAAGAAGTTCTTTCCGAAATCTTGGATATGGAAAGATTGATGTCAAGGATTGCAGTAAAAACTGCTAATCCGCGCGATTTGGTCGGCTTAAAATCTTCTTTGCAAAACACTTTAAAAATAGCTGATTTTTTACAGGAAAATCTTTTGAAATTAGAGTATCTTTTTTCTAAAAACTTGCAAAAAGAAATAAAACCTTTAATTAAATACTTGGATAACAAAATTAAGCCAGATCCGCCTGCAACACTAAACGACGGTGGATATATTGCCAAAGGTGTGTCAGAAAAACTGGACCATTATCGGGAAATACTTAGCGGCAGTAAAGAATGGCTGAGCAATTTTGAAAAAGAACAAAGAAAAAAAACCGGTATAGAAAAACTAAAAGTGGACCAAAACAAGGTTTATGGCTTTTACATTCAAGTTAGCAAAGCCCAGACGGACAAAGTCCCGGCAACATATATTAGAAAACAAACTTTGGTTAACTCGGAAAGATATATTACTCCCGAACTTAAAGAGCGTGAAGAAGATACTTTACAAGCCGAAGAAAAAATTAAAATCCTGGAAAAAGAACTTTTTGAAAACATTTTGCAGGAGATGACAGAATACGCACAAATTGTTCAGCAGACTGCTAAAAAAGTATCCAAATTAGACGTTTTCTGCAGTTTAGCAGAAATTGCACAGAAAAACCGCTATATAAGACCGGAAATACTAAAAAAAGGAAACTTAGAAATTAAAGAAGGAAGACATCCAGTAATAGAAGCTCTTGAGGAAGAAGCTTTTGTTCCCAATAACACGAAAATGAATAAAAAAAGCCAGATCCTTTTAATTACTGGCCCGAATATGGCAGGGAAATCAACATATTTAAGGCAAGTTGCTTTAATTACCCTGCTTGCTCAAATCGGCAGTTTTATACCTGCTGTTGGTGCACAAATTCCTATCCGAGACCAAATATTTACCCGTGTTGGAGCTTCTGACAATATCAGCTTGGGACAATCAACATTTTTAGTTGAAATGATGGAAACTGCCAATATTTTAAATAATTGTACTCCCAAAAGCCTAATTATTTTTGACGAGATCGGCAGAGGTACAAGTACATTTGACGGCATGAGCATTGCCTGGGCTGTGGTAGAATATTTAGTACAAAAAAAGAGCAAAAAAGCATTAACTCTATTTGCTACTCATTATCATGAACTAACCCAGCTGGGTAAAAAATTTCCGGAAATTAAGAATTTCCAGGTAGCAGTCAAACGGGAAAAAGATGAAATAGTTTTTTTGCACAAAGTGATTGAAGGCAGTTCTTGGCACAGCTATGGTATTGAGGTTGGTAAACTTGCCGGACTACCGGATTCTGTAGTTAAAAGAGCCCAATATATTTTAAGAAAAACAAAAGATGTGCAAAAAACACCTAAAACAAGATTAAATACTGAAGAAACAAAAGACCAAATTGAACTATTTGATGAATAAAATTAAAAAATTACCTTCCATATTAATTAACAAAATTGCTGCAGGTGAAGTGGTTGAAAGACCTGCCTCAGTTGTTAAAGAACTGCTAGAAAACTCTTTAGATGCAGGTGCAAGTTTTGTTGAGGTTTCCATTAAAGATGGTGGTAAAACTGAAATTATGGTCCGAGATAATGGTGAAGGAATGTCTAAGGATGATGCTAAACTAATAGTAGAAAGGCATGCCACTAGTAAAATTAATTCTGAAGAGGATTTAAATCAAATTAACACTTTTGGCTTTAGGGGTGAAGCTCTTTCTAGTATTGCTGCAGTTTCAAAGTTTAAACTGCAGACAAGAACAAAAAAAGCTTTGGAAGGAACACAAATCAATATAGAAGGCGGGGAAATCAAACAAGTTAAAGCTTGTTCACATCCCAAGGGATCAACAATTAGTATATCTGAACTTTTTTACAATATGCCAGCAAGAAAAAAGTTCTTAAAAAGTGACTATACAGAATTTAAACACATCCGGGATCAGATTAAAGCCCAATCGATCAGTTGTCCTAAGGTTGGCTTTGTATTAAAACATAATGGAAAAGAAATTTTTAATTTGCCGGAAAAACAAACTTGGCAGCAACGAATTCAAACAGCGCTTGATTTTGACCTGGAGGATTTTGTTCAGTTAGAAATTGATGCACAATATTTTAGTTTAAAAGGATATGTTGGTTTACCACAAACCGCGAGAAAAAAAAGACCAACACAGTATATTTTTGTGAATAAAAGGTTTTTAAACAACCGGACTATTGCCGGTGCAGTCTACAAAGCATATGAGGATTTGCTTCCCAAAGGAATACATCCTCCTTTTATAATCTCTTTGAAAATCAGAGAAGATTTGATTGATGTTAATGTGCACCCGCGTAAAGAGGAAGTTAAATTTGTTTCACCCTCTTCTATCTTTTCCAATCTTTTCAAGCATTTACAAAGCAAGCTTTCACAAGAAACTGTAGAAACAAAAATCTTAGAATCTACTGAAAAATCTTTTGAACCTTCTAAATCGTTTCCCTCAAAAAAATCCACTTCTTCAAAACCTTACTCATTCAGTAATCAAAGTTTTTTTAAAGATAAAGTTCAAGAACCAAAAAGTTTTGAAAATATTTATAATTTTTATAAACCCGTAGACGAAGAAAATCCGGTTATCCAAATAACTGAACTTTACTTATTGGTCCCACAAAAAAACGGATTTTTAATTTATGACCAGCATGCTGCAGAAGAAAGAATTCTTTTGGAAGAATTTAAAAAAGATTTTAAACAAAAAAGCACTAATTTACAAAAACTTATGTTTCCTGAAAAAATTGAACTTAAGCCTGCAGAAATCAAAATATTAAAAGAGCAAAAAGACGTTTTGGAGAAACTTGGATTTAGAATTGATTTTAAAAAAAATCAGATAAAAATTAAAACAGTTCCAACAATTTTAAAAAATAAAGACTTGGAAAAAATAATCAAGGAATTCATTGACGATTTTATAATGGAAAAAGAAACGCCGACCAATACAAAAAAAGATAATATTGACAGTCAAACTTTAAAAGCCCTAACTTATCTTGCCTGCCGTTCTGCAGTTAAACAAGGAGACAAATTATCAAGTGAAAAAATAAAAGAAATTATTGAAAAATTAGATGACCTTGGAAAAAAAGGTTTAACTTGTCCACACGGAAGACCGACAAAAATTAAAATCTCCTTAAAAAAACTCCACAAAATGTTTAAAAGGATTGAGTAAAGTAGTTTGTTCAGCCTGCCCGCATGGATATGAATCTTCGTCAAAGCTCTGCGACAACACGTTTATGAAAAAGTGCCACGCGGGCAGACTAAACTTGTTTCAAATGCCTTGCCCTGCTTAAAAATGAAAGTGCAAGAACTCTTCCCGCTTGAAACAAAATACTAATGCAAGTTATATTTTTGCAAATCCTTGAATAAAGTTCAGTTCCTTAGAGAACAGAGTTAAAATTATTCTTTTTCCCTGTAAGCCAAAAAAACTCTGACAAACGAAGCATTTTTGTCTTTTTTTTGTGCAATCCTATTTAATTCATCTTTAATAAATTGTGGCCATTTTCGATTCTTTAATAATCCAGTTAACAAAAAAAGCATAGGAGTTTGCAATAAAGCTTGTATGTTTCTCCATGTTTTTTCAGTCCAACTAGTAAATTTTTTCATTATTTGTAGGGCAGCTTCCCTTAATTCAGGATTTTCTTCCTCGTCCATTGCTTTTTGCATGATTTTGCCCTGCCAATAATCAGTATTTTTACTATTAAGTTCTTTTTTGTGTTGATTATTAATCGCCATTAATCCTACAGCTCGAATGTAAACATCTTCCGAATCTATCAGGGTTTCAATAATTTCTTTATCAACTTCAATTCCGGTTTCTTTAACAAGTTCATCAATTCTTGACATATCTATCCTTGACAGGTCAAAATCAATCAATCGCACTTCTGGGACATATTTTTTGTTAAAATAGGATTTAGGATCAAAGTTTCTTCTTTCCCCTGTTCTTGCATTTCCCGCTTGATCATTAAAAATATCTTCTTTTTCTGTAGGTTTGAAATGAACACAAAAATTCCCTCTGTGAGTATGAACAGGATTAATTCCAAGCCTATCTAAATCTTCTATTATTTTTAAACGTTGATCTTCAAGTTCTTCATAAAGATTCTGCATTTTGTTTTTAATTTCCTGGAATCTTGGATCACTACGCATTTTTTGCATTCTTTTATCAAGCATATAACGAACATAACCAATCGGTAGCCCCATATATAAAGTAAAAACCTTTACCATTTGTTCACTATTAATACTATTTCCGTTATTTTCAACTGTATTTAATATTGGAGAAACATTAATCTGCGTACGCATTACTTTTTCTTCTGGAACTCCTTTTAAAAGTTCTTCTACTGAAGAAATTCCCCTGTCTAAAGACTTCCAGACTTCTGCATTATGTTGTTTAATAACATTCATAACTACCCCATTTCTAAAATATACTTTTTCCGGATCAGGTTTCCATAATTCAATAGTTTGAGAAATAGATAAATCCTCTGAATCCAGGAAAAAGCTTCCCTTTGAATCATCACAAAAATAAAGATTAAAAGGCATTGGTGGAAGATCCGGGTCTACCCATTCTGCTTTTAACCACTCTTGCAACATTTCAGTAAAAGTAGGCAGATCAAATTTTAAACTATCTTCTTCCTTGGAATGTAAATGATAATATTGCCTGTCCTCAATCATAATCAAAAAATTTATTTAATAATGAAGAATTTTTATCTTGTAGCAATCATACTGATTTCGATTTGTGCACCTAAAGGCAGTTCTTTAACACAAACTACTTCCCTTGCAGGAAATGGCTCATTAAAATATTCTGCATATATCTTATTCACTTTTTCATAAACAGACATGTCTGTTACATAAATCGTAGTTTTTAAAACATTGGCAAAAGAAACTTCTGCTTCATTTAAAACTGCCTGAAGATTTTCAATTATTTGTTTAACCTGTTCTTCAATAGAACCTTTAACAAGTTTCATGTCAGGTGTTAAAGCAATTTGACCTGAAGTAAAAACTAGGTTTTCAGTAATTAAGGCTTGAGAAAAAGGTGCTTTTCCCGGAAGTGGAGCTTTATCTGTTACAATTTTTCTCTTCATTGCAGATATTATAGCATAAGCATAAAAAAATTATTAATTTTTAGAAATTTTTTTACCTATTTAGTATAATTGATTAACTTTAAAATTATGAAAAAAATATCAAAACCATTAAGCACTATTATTTTAAGTATAAGTTTTCTCCCGCTGGTGTTAAATAGTATTATTTATCCTGGATTTATTAATGCAAAACTTGGCATTCCTTCTCTATTTATAGTTATTATTAGTTTGTTTTTATTTGTTGTTTTGAAAAGAATCTATAAAAATAAATATCAAAATATTTTCCTTTTATCTTTGCTTGCTTTTTGGTTGGGAATAATTACATTTTTTATAATGTACTATTTGGAAAATACACAATATAAAAACTTTGTTTTTTCCAAAATTCATGTTCATCCTCAATCTTTTGTCTGGCTTCCGCTTTTATCTTTTTTAATTTCAATTTTGACAATTCCGCAAAAGAAATTTAAAAAACATATAAAAACTATTATTTTCTTTTTACCTTTAGCAATAATTACAATTCTTTTATCAATCCGCTTTACCCATCCTAAGGTTCACCAGTTTATTATTAAGGAAGATAGTATTGTTGAATACCTAACTGTTTTTTCCAGCCTGGCAGTATCATATTTTGGAGCAGTTATTTTATTCAAATTCAAAAAAATTAAAAATGATAAATACACTTCCTTTTTGCTAAAATTTTTTTGCATAATTGCAATTATTTTTGGCATTTTTATTGCCGGAGAGGAAATCTCCTGGGGCCAAAGGATTTTTAATATTGAAACACCGGAAAATTATAAAAAAATCAATGTCCAAGATGAAACTACTATACATAACTTGGAGGATACAGGAAATATTTTTCGTTATTCTACTTTAATTGCAGGTATACATGGTGCTATCTCTTGGATATTTGTAATTTTTTTAAGAAAAATAAAAATAATACCAAAGAAATTAATAAATACTCTTAATTTCTGGGTTCCTCCTTTTTATACCACTCTTTGGTTCTGGTTGACTCCATATATTTTTAAATACGGATATGGTGGATTAACCAGATTTAGTGAAAATGTAGAAATGCTGATGCTTACAGGATATGGAATAACCTGGGCAAGAAACTATTTGCAAATAAAAAAAATTTAGCATCGTGTTTAGTTAAAACTTCATTCATTATATGTAAATATATAAACCAATTTGATTGTTTTATGTTTGAACTGAAAGTATCAAACTCCATTTGACAACAAACAAATTTTAAACTAAACTCTAAGTTGTGCTTTGTGTATATTAGGTATGCATAATTACATTTTTACTTTGTAATAAATTGCAAAGGGGAGAAAATCCTTAGTCAGTCAGGATTTTTATTTTTTGTGAATAACAAAAACAACAATAACATTAAATGTTCCAAAGTTGACCTGCCTGACCTTGAAAAAATATCCTTCCACGTACTACCCTCAAAAAAAGTTCTTAAAACACTAAAAACAGATGCATCTGGTTTAATTGGTGAAAAAGTTAAACATAGGTTGACAGAATTTGGGCCCAACAAACTAAAGGAAAAAAAAGGTTATTCAATCCTTTCCTTAATTCTTGATCAATTCTTAGACTTTTTAATAATATTACTTTTTTTGGCAGGTGTTTTTTCTTTCCTTGTTGGAGAAACAATTGATGCCATTGCTATTATCACTATTATTATAGTCAATGGAATTTTGGGATTCTTCCAAGAATTTAAAGCAGAAAAATCCTTAGAGGCTTTAAAAAAGATTGAGAGTCTTGAAGCCAGAGTTATCAGAAAAGGTAAAGAATTCACAATTAAAGCAGAGGAAATTGTTCCCGGTGACATTATTGTACTTTATGAAGGCGAAAAAATACCTGCTGATGCCCGCTTGCTTGAAGCCAACTCACTAAAAGTTGACGAGTCCATGTTAACTGGAGAGTCTTTGCCGGTTTCAAAAAAAACCATGGTTCTTCCTGAACAAACTGCTTTGGCTGATAGAAAAAATATGGTTTTTTCCGGATGCATGATCACTAGAGGAAAAGGGAAAGCTGTAGCCGTTAAAACCGGAATGAATACTGAAGTAGGTAAAATTGCCAACGAAATACAAGAAGCTCCAGAAGAAGAAACTCCCTTACAAAAAGCCTTGGAAAAACTGGGAAAAGTTCTTGGTTTTATCTGTATTGGAATTGCTCTCCCAGGTTTCTTGGTCGGGTTACTGCGCGGAGAAGGATTTATTGAAATGGCAATGATGGGAATCTCCCTTGCTGTTTCTGCAATACCTGAAGGTTTACCAATTGTAGTAACTATTGCTCTTGCTTTAGGAATTCGCAGAATGGTTAAGATAAACGTGCTAATTAGAAAACTTTCAACAGCTGAATCATTAGGCGGAACAGATGTTATCTGCTCTGACAAAACAGGTACTATCACCCACAACCAAATGACCGTAAATGCACTTTTCCTCCACCAAAAAGGTTTTTACAATCTCACCGGCAGTGGATATGAGACTCAAGGGAAAATTGAAATTTCAAAAGAAGATAATAAAAAATTTAAATTTAAATCCTCAAAAGCTCCGGAAAAGAAAATTGTTAGCTTAGTTGAGTCTTCTGTTCTTTGCTCAGATGCAACGATTGATTTTGGTGACCCAACAGAAAGAGCCTTAGTAGTTGCCTTAACAAAAATTGACTGCTCCGCAGAGAAACTGAGAAACAAATTTCCGCGAACTAGTGAGATCCCTTTTAGTTCAGAGCAAAAATATATGGCAGTCAAAATTAAGCAAGATAAGAATGAAAAAGCAATTGTTAAAGGTGCACCGGAAACAGTTTTTGAAATGTGTGGATTAAAAAAGACAGAAAAAGAAAAACTTTTGAAAATAAATGAACACTTATCAGCTAAAGGACTGCGAGTATTAGGCTTAGCAGAAAAAGAGCTTAAAAAAGGTGACAAAATTAAGCCTTTGAAAAAATACACTTTTAAGGGTTTGATTGGGATGTATGATCCTCCAAGACAAGAAGTTACTTGTTCACTTGAAATTTGTGAAAGAGCAGGAGTCAGAGTATTAATGATTACCGGTGACCATAAAAAAACAGCACATGCTATAGCAAGCGAAGTGGGATTAAAAACTCCAAAGGTCATAACTGGAAATGAAATTGACCAGATGTCTGAGTCTGAATTCAAAAAAGAAATAAAAAAAGTAAATGTCTTTGCCCGAGTTTCTCCCTCTCACAAGGTAAAAATCCTTAAAGCACTACAAGCAAATGGACATCAAGTTGCAATGACAGGAGACGGAGTAAATGATGCTCCAGCTATAAAAAGAGCAGATGCTGGTATTGCTGTAGGTTCTGGAACTGATTTAACCAAGAGTGTTTCTGATATGATCCTTTTGGATGATGATTTTTCAACTATTACCAAAGGAATTCGTGAAGGAAGAAGGATCTTTTTTAATATTAAAAAATTTGTTAAATTCTTAATCTCTGCCAACTTTGATGAAATCTTGGAAATTTTTACTGCTTTGCTTTTAAATATTCCAATGTCCTTTTTGCCTTTACATATCCTCTGGCTGAACTTAGCAACCGACTCCCTTCCAGCTCTTGCTCTTGCTAATGACACAGCAGAAAAAGATATTATGGACAAAAAACCTTATAATACTAAAAAGGAGCTTATGAGCGGAGTTGTTCCTTTTGCAATTCTTGCGGGAATAATTGCCTATATTTCCACTTTTGGTCTTTACCTTACAGCTCTTTTCATTTGGAAATTACCGGTAAACTATGCAAGAACATTAGCTTTTACTTCTACTGTCTTTTTTGAGTTTTTCCTAGTCTTTTCTGTAAGATCAGATAAAAGTGCTTTTAAAGCCGGTATTTTCTCTAATCTAATGTTATGGATATCAATCATTATTGGAGTAATTGGACAAGTATTTATAATCTATTCTCCTATCGGACATCAAGTATTTAAAACCGTTTCTTTAACTGCACATGACTGGCTAATTCTTACATTTACTGCCTCGTCAGGTTTTTATGTAATGGAAATCATTAAGTTCATTAAAAGTAAACTACCGAAAAAGTACGCAAAATATATTCCTACTGGTTAATTTAGAAATTTCTGCTTTTCTTCCATTCTTTTACTATAAATACGAATGAATTAAGTAAAAAACCTAATTTAACTTAATTGCACCTAGCAAAAATAGAAATCTGCTTTATTTTTGAAATATTTATAAGATTAGTAAATACAACATTCAGATTATCCGATCATTCATCTATATATTATTTTGTATTAAGTCTTTCCATGTTAAACCCTTCACAGGTGTCTACCTTCAAAGAAGGCAGACACCTGCTGATTAAAATTACTCATTCCATCTTCCCTTACCGTTTCCGCTTTCCTGTTTACTTCCTTGTTCTTGACCATACTTATTGCCTAATCCAAGACCAAGTTCCTCTCGAATTTGTTTAGCTTCTTCAGTTTTACCTTCCAAAGCTAACCGATGAGCATCAGCAAAGCGAGCAAAGTTACTTTCATTAACTTTCTCTGTTACTCTTCCTTTTCCCTGCATCTGTTCCTTCCAAGCATTATAATCATTACTCTCAAATGCTTGCTCCATTAATTCATGTCGTTCATCTGTACAGTTTGGCCCTTGAATGCTTGGATCTCCGCGATAAGCATCAACTAAGTTTGGCGTTAACAAAACTCCACCCAAAACCAAAGTTCCAATACCAATTGTTAATAGGTTCCTGTTCATTTTATTCTCACCCCCTTTCTAACTTAAATAATTTACAACAGTTTACATATTAAACATTCATGTTGAAAAAAAGCTGAGAGATAAAGAGTAAATAAATCAGGGTCTATTTTGTGCAATATGCCAATAGGCATAATTGTAGGTCATTAGGACTAAAACCAATTAATGTAATTTTGTTTTTTTTAACAAAAGATGAAAGCTCGGCACTTATATTTTCTATATGTTTTCCTTTTAAAAACCGCTCTATATCAATAATTGCTTTTTCCGGATGAATAAAAAAATCTCCGGTGATCTTAAAAAATTTAATTATACAGTCCTCTATTTCAACACTAACGCGCAGCATTTTCCCACCAGGTACTTTATAATTAATTTTTTCCATAATTACCTCCAATAAGTCCACTTATCAGTTGCATATTTTTCACTTCTTAATTTTTCTGCAAGCTTTTTTTCACTTGTACTTAGTGACTTTAATCTTAATTTAGTTTTAAAAACAGACTCAAATCCCTTTTTAATTGCTTTTTCCAGAATTGGAAATGTTATATCAGGTAGATGTTCTTTTATAGTTCCAACTCTATCTTCAATTTTTTTAATATTTTTGTCAGAGATTTTCTCAATAGGAATATTAAGATATTTAAGCATTTTATCTACATCAAAATTTAATAAGAGGGTGCCATGTTGAAGGATAACTCCCTTTTTTCTTGTCTGAGCATTTCCCGAGATCTTTTTACCTTTTAAAGTAATATCATTGATTCCTGATATAACAGCGTCTAATCCTAAAATTTTTAAACCCTTGATAACTCCCTGCTGAATTGCATGATAGGATTTTTGAATGTCTGCTGGAATTAGGGGATGGTTTTCTTTAATAACCAGACTGTAGTTCAATTCTCCTTGAGGATCTTTATATACAGCACCGCCCCCTGTCATACGCCGGAAAATTGCTACTTTGTCCTTTTTACAATTATTAAGTTTAACTTCTTGGAAAATATCCTGAAAATAGCCGATTGAAACTGCCGGTTGATTCCAGCGGTAAAAGCGCAGCGTCGCCAAAGATTCATTTTCACCAACGCCAATTAACAGCGCCTCATCCACTGCCATGTGGTAATAATAGTCGCTCTCCTTATCAGTCGGCAACAGCCTCCAATGATTCATATCCCTATTCTTCTTTTTCAACATCCCTTACCAATAAATCCGTTAAAGGGTGATTTGGATTCAAATCAGAAACCGGCATTTGGGTAATTGCCGGCGGATACTTTAACCCCATAGTTTCCAGCCGCTTAATTATTGCTTCCATATCTTTGACAGTTAATCCAAGCCAAAGCTCATCGTCTTGTGAATCAGCAATACTCCGGGCTCCACCGCAGGGAATAGTCAACCATGGTGATTTATTTTGGGCAGCAGCGGCAATCACCTCACAAGCAGCATGACCGTTAAAGCTTGACTCCGGTTTTTCACCGGTAGCATCAAAATAACCCATTAAAGCCAAATAACTTTGACAGGAATTAAGCAGTAAAATAACAGAATCCGGCTCCATTCCTAAACCTTCAAATTCCTTTAACGGAGCAAATATAGCCGCCTGATATTTATTTTGCGGCATTGCCTCAATCTTTTTTGACAACTGTTCAAACCTTTCCTCTGTATAAGCAAATCCTTTAATCCAGCGCTCTTTTAAATCTTCAGGCGGCATTTCAAACCCCATCACATATGAACCAACTACACAAGCATCAATGTTGTCCAAATAAACCCCTCTGGTTTTTTCATAAACCGCAACCATTTTCAACAGCTGGCACAA
>CAYSEI010000005.1:0-109362 GCA_964430265.1 uncultured Pseudomonadales bacterium | reverse complement strand
AGAACAAAGATAAAAAATTCCGATTTGAAGCCCAAAAAGGATGGCGAGCGCTCGCAGAGCGCGAGCCATCTTCCACTTGGCGGTGTGTTTACGAAAAAATTCGAACTGATTTTGCTGGCGGCGGCTGAAAATTTCGCGCGCCAGCCGCCGCCAGATTGACCGCCTTCGGCGGGCTGACCTCCCGTTTCTCAAAACTGCCAAAGAACCTGTAAAAATATTGGCTCGAACTTTATTTTGGCCAAAAGTGGGATTTTTCTTAATAAAAGATTGTAAAGGATTAAGATACATGTTAGTATAAGAGTGATAATTGATTTATGCCATCAATTCTATACTAACATATTATTGAAGAAAAGAAAATGAAAAAAGATAAAGACACTATTGGAGCAAAGATAAAATCTTGGCGTAAAAAGAAGGACTTGACGCAAGATGCTTTATCTAAAAAAGCAGATCTTCCATATACTACTTTGGCTAAGATAGAGAGCGATGTTATTCAAAACCCAACGCTTGAAACGATTAGTAAAATAGCCGATGGTTTAGATATTAGTTTAGATGAATTAACACAATAAAATTATGCAAAATTTACTTAACGATTTAAAAAAATTACTGGAAAAAGACGAGCGGTTTACCGTAGATAGCGATCTTTTGAAAAATAAAATTGTGGAGTCAGCATTAAAGCTGGATAAGGATTTGATTAAGCTGCTTCTCTCCCACGATAAACTCAAAGAACACTTCTTCACTAAAGTCGGTAAAGCCACTATTTTTGACAAAGACAAGTTTATAAAGTTTGTCAGCAACAAGCAATTTTTGCCGGACAGCTACACCACCTTTAAAAACAAAATTGGCTTAACTGAAGATGGCGAATATATAAGCGAAAAAAAGGATGTAGTTTTATCCTGGCCGTATAAAGACTGTGTGCTGGAAGGCGGGCAGACTAAGGAAGAAGCCAAGCGAGACGAAATTTTCTGGAACCAAACTTTAGCACCGGATGAGATAGACCGCCTATTTGACCCAAAAGTTTTTACAAATTTTAAAAAGTATACAAAAGATGGAAAAAAAGATTTAACAGATGAAGAGAATATTGATTTTGAGAATGAGAACCTTTTAATAAAAGGAAACAACTTATTTGCAATTACTTCATTAAAAAGAGCATTTATCGGAGAAATAAATTTTATTTATATTGATCCTCCATATAATACAGGTAGTCAGGGGGATACTTTCTCATATAATAATTCTTTCAAACATTCTTCGTGGTTAACTTTCATGAAAAATCGACTGGATATTGCTAAAGTTCTACTAAAAAACGATGGAATCATTTGTGTCACTATTGATGATTATGAGATGCCTAGACTCTGGTTACTGTTAGAAGAAATTTTTGGAGAATATAATCATCTAGGAACGGTAGTTATTAGAAATAATCCTAAGGGAAGAATGACCCAAAGGAAAATTTCTTTAGTTCATGAATATGCATTATTTTTTGGAAAGTCAGAGTTATCAAATATTAAAAAATTGCCCATCGATCCTTCTGAAAAAAGTCATAATTATATTAAAGATGACTATGGAAAATGGTATCTACCAGTTAACTTAAGAAAACAAGGGGTAGATAGTAGTGCTAAGACAAAAAATGGAGAATTATCTCACAGATTCTATCCAATCTATTACGATCCGGAATCAGGGAAAATAAGTAGTAAGGAAAAATTACCAGTAGAAATTCTACCTATCGATACAAATAACGAGAAACGTATTTGGAGAAGAGGAAAAAATGTAATTGATCAGATGTACAAAGAGGGTGAATTGATGGTTAAAGAAACCTCGAATGGAATGCAAGTTTATTTCAAATTTAGGGGAGGACTGGATGGGCAACAGCCTCATTCTATTTGGTATGACTCTAAATTTTCAGCAAGTGAATATGGAACTAAAGAAGTAGATTCTCTTTTAGGAGAAAGGGAGCTTTTTTCTTATCCTAAGTCTCCTAACGCTGTTAAACAATCAATTCTTTCTGCAACTAACAATAAAAATGCAATAATCCTAGACTTTTTTGCAGGCAGTGGAACAACTGCACAAGCTGTGCTTGAATTAAATCAAGAAGATGGCGGTAATCGTAAATTCATACTAGTTGAACAGTTGGATTATATTAATAAAGTTACTTCTAAGAGAATTAGTAACTTTATTAAGAGGGAAAAACTTAAAACGCACTTTTTTTACTGCGAACTTGCAAAATGGAACCAGGAGTTTGTGGAGAAAATACAAAAAGAAATCAGTAAAAAAGAGCTGGTAGGGATTTGGGAAGAGATGCAAAAACGTGCTTTCATCAGTTGGCGTTTGGATATTAGCAAGTTTGAGGAAAGCGCCAAAGAATTTACTGATTTATCTTTAGAAAACCAAAAGAAATTCCTCCTCGAGACCCTCGACCAAAATCAGCTGTATATAAACTACAGTGAGATTGATGATGAGATGTATGGTGTGAGTGAGGAGGATAAGAAATTGAATAAAGAATTTTATGAAAATAGCTAGAATAAAAGAAATTAAAAACGTGGGTGTTTTCTCTGACTATCAAAATGGAGGTCAATTTGGCTTCGAAAAGTTGACTTTTATCTATGGTTTAAATACCTATGGCAAAACTACATTAGCGGATATTTTTCAATCTATAAAAGATGATAATCCCAGTTTGATTCAGGATAGAAAAACTATTCCTGCAAAAGAATCACAGCAAAAAGTTGTTATTGGGATTAAAGAAAATGATAAAGAAAAAGTCTTGAAATTTGATAATTCTTCATGGGAAGAAAACTACCTCTCTCAGAATTTAGAAGTTTTTGGAACCGATTTTATCCATAAGTATCTGTTTACCGGACTTACTATTGAAAGATCTAACAAGGAAGAATTTACACAATTTGTGTTAGGTGAAAAGGGAGTCGAGATTGCTCAAAATATTGCTCAGAATAAGAAAAAGCTAGGAGATGGGCGTCGAGGCATAAAGGATAAAGTGCCGGAATATTTGAAAGATAAAGTAACGGAATCAGAATATCTAAAGGGTTATCAAAACCAAGAAATCAAAAAGTTTTTAGAATTTAACATAAAAGAGATAGATAAAGATGACATAGTGGAAAAGTTGCTTAAATTTAAAAGACAAAAGAAAGAAGAGGAGAATAGACTGCAGGAACCCGAAAAAATTCTTAATGTGCAAGATATCGATGATTTTGAGGCACCTGAAATAAATGTAACAGAGGTTTTAGATGCCATTAATGAAACATTACAGAAAGACTACTCAGACATAGAAGATAAAGTGGTACAAAATATTGAACAACATATAAAGAACACTTTTAAAGATAAGGAAAGCGCGGAAGCATGGATTAGACAAGGATTTTCAAAATGTAAAGATCACAAAAATGGGAGCTGTGTTTTTTGTGGACGATCCCTTCAGGAAGCTGAAGATTTGATGGCGGCTTATGAGAAGTATTTTAATGAGGTCTACTCTGATTTTATAAACAAAACAGAAAGTGATTTGTCAGAAAATCTGAATAAGTTGAAAGCAATAAGTTTTAGCTCTAAAGATGATGCTCAGTCTCTTCAAATAGCAGCTCTGAAATATCAAGATATGATTGAGCAGGACGGTTTTCAAGATGTTTTAAATAGTTTAAGTGAACAAATAGAAGAGTTGGACGAAGATACTTTAGTTGAAGGGAAAAAACAAATTGTCGAAAAGATTGAAGAAAAAATGAAATTGAAGAATAACAAACCTCATTCAAAAGTAGAAAAAGTGGGCTTTTCTGATTTTAAAAAGAAGGTAAATGGGTACAAAACAACACTACAAGAAATAAGTAATTTGATTTCTAAAATTAAGGAATGTATAAAAAAATTCAAAGAACAATACAAAAACACAGAAGACATTAAAAAGAAAATTAAGAGTATAGAAGAAAAAATTACAAAACTTGAGCGAAAAAAAGCGCGAATTGAGCAAGGCGAAGATTGCAAAAAGTATATCGAAGAGTTAGAGGGGATAAATAAGCTCATAGAACAAATAACCAAAAATGAAAAACAGTTAAAAAATGATCAAAGCAAATACTTGAAAAATTATTTTAGTGAGATAGATGACTTGTTCAAAAAACTGGGAAGTTATAATTTTACACTAGAAAAATCTTCTGAAAAACGGGGGCACCAGCCAGTTTATTCTTTAAAAGTTAAGTATCACGGGGAAGAAGTTTCTAGCAACAATCTAGAAAAAGTGTTTAGCGAATCAGATAGAAGAGCTTTGGCGTTGGCAGTATTTTGGGCAAAGATCAAATTGAAGGATAACGATAAGAAGGAAAATACAGTTGTTGTTTTAGATGATCCGGTCACAAGCTTTGATGATAATAGAATTATTAATAGCATAAATTTGTTCAAGAATTCTTTAGATAATTTAAGTCAAATTATTGTACTCACACACTACCCTCACTTTATAAAGAACTTTTGTGAGCGTGTTCAAGAAGCACAGGTTACAACTAAATTCTTTGAACTGGAACGGAACGACACCACCAGCTATTTGAAAGATACAGACAGGAGCATATTTACACAAAGTGATTATGTAAGGCTGTACACAAAAATTTATAGATTTATCAATCAAGAGCATAATAACGATATAAGGACTGAATTAAGAAAATTTTTGGAAAGTCTATATATGCCCGTGATGTTTGCAGATGGTATAAAACAGGCAGAAAAAGACGGGGAAGATATATCCAGTTTAGAAAATTTAATTGATGTTGTAATCGCCGAAGATAATGTTAAAGATAAATTCCATGAGTTTCGACAAAGTTTAAATCCTGACTCTCATATAATTACATCTTCTAATACTGAGGATATAAGGAACTTTGCACGGGGTATGATGGAATACTTATATTCTTTTAGTTTTAATAACACAAACAATGACTAAACTTAGCCAAGAATTAGACACACTCTCAAAATACGGCAACTTGCCGGACGAAATTCCGGATTACGTGGTTGACAATCTCAACCCCAAGTTTGAATTGCGAGAGTACCAAAAAGAAGCTCTACGCCGTTTTCATTTTTATATGGAAGATTTTGAGGGGCGGGTTAAACCCACACAGCTTCTCTACCATATGGCTACCGGCAGTGGGAAAACGCTGATTATGGCGGCGAATATTTTATACTTATACAAGCAGAGCTATCGCAACTTCATCTTTTTTGTAAACAGCGCTAATATTATTGAAAAGACCAAAGAAAACTTTTTAAATCCTCAATCCATAAAATACCTTTTTGATGAGAACATCACCTTTGGTGCCAAAAAAGTAAATGTAAAAGCGGTAGAAAACTTTGCCGGCGTGAACCAAGATGATATCAATATTTTGTTTACTACCATTCAGGGTTTACATTTGCACCTAAATGAACCGCGAGAAAACACCATTACCTATGAAGATTTTGAAAACGGCAAGATTGTTTTAATTTCTGACGAGGCTCATCATCTTAACACTTTAACAAAAAGCAAAAGCCAATTACTTGTAGGTGAAAAAGAAGAGCTAACTTCATGGGAAGGAACTGTTAACAGGATTTTTAATTCAAATCAAGAAAATATTTTACTCGAATATACCGCAACTGCCGGGCTGGATAACCCTGCTGTTGCTGAAAAGTATGAAGACAAAACGTTGTTTGAATACACTCTTAAACAATTCCGTATTGATGGTTTTAGCAAGGAAGTCAAAGTACTTCAGGCAGACCTGCCTCCGGTAGAGCGTGCAATACAGGCGATCATTGTCAGTCAGTATAGAAGAAAAGTAGCTGAAAAGTACAAAGTGTTGTTAAAACCAGTGGTGTTGTTTAAGGCAAATTATGTAAACCCGCCCAAAGATCCTGATCCAAATAAGGTTGTTTCCAGTGAATTCAGAGAAAAGTTTGAAGAAAGACTAAAAAGTTTAACACTGGACGAGCTGGAAGAAATAAAAGCACGGACACAAAAAGGAATTTTAAAAGAAGCCTTTGATTATTTCGAAGAGAATAATATTTCACTGGATAACATAATCAAAGAGCTGCAAGAAGATTTTGGGAAAGAGAAGTGTGTTTCCGTTGATTCTCAATCCGAGAGCGAAGAAAAACAGGTTTTAATTAATACACTTGAAGATAAAAATAACGAGGTGCGGGCAGTTTTTGCTGTTGAAAAACTGAATGAGGGCTGGGATGTGCTAAATCTATTTGATATTGTTCGTTTGTATGATACCAGAGATGCACGACGGGGAAAGCCCGGCCCAACAACAGTGTCTGAGGCGCAACTGATTGGTAGAGGGGCCAGATATTACCCTTTTACAATTGATGAGTCGCAGGATCTGTACAAACGTAAATACGATGATGATGTAGAAAATGAACTGCGGGTGTTAGAAGAATTGTATTACCACAGTGCGCACAATCCCCGTTACATTCAGGAGCTAAGAACAGCTTTGCGTGAAACTGGTATTATCCCTGAAAAAGAAACCAAAGAGCTACCACTGAAGATAAAAGATGAGTTTAAAGATACAGATTTTTGGCAAAGTGGAAAAATATTTCTTAATGAGCAGATTAAAAATACGAGAGAGGATATTTTTAACCTTAATGACGCAGAAATCCCCTCTACGTTTGAGTACAAGGTTTACAGTAAAAAAAGTGATGAGACAACCGTTTTTGAAAACGGTAATGTAGCTTTGCGTGAATCTCAGACAAAGAAAATACAACTGAAAGATTTGGACAGAAATCTTATCTTTAAAGCTTTGCACAGCCTTCCTTTTTATAGATTTGCCCATCTTAAAACATACTTTCCCCATTTGAATTCGTTGAATGATTTTGTAACTGGGGATAGCTATCTTGCTAATATTGTAATTGAAGTGAGTGGTGATGCTGGTGCGCTGTATGGTATTGGCAGGAAAACGAAGCTTAATATGCTGGTGGCAGTTTTGAAGGAACTGGCTGGCAAGATTAAAAGCGGCAGTAAAGAATTTAAAGGAACCAAAGAGTTTAAACCCTTGGCAGTGCAGTATGTTGTAAAAGATAAAGTGATGGAGGTTAATATTGGAGAAGGAGGAGATGCAGAATACGGCGTTGCTATGGGCAGCAGTGATACGGCTTATTACCTTAATCTGGAAGAAAAGGATTGGTATGTTTATCAGGAGAACTACGGGACAGCTGTTGAAAAATCACTGGTCAAATATCTTAATGATATGATGGAGGCTCTAACCGAGAAATTTTCTGATGTTTATTTGCTTCGCAACCAAAAATTGTTTCAGATTTATAGGTTTTCAGACGGGAAGCCTTTCGAACCGGATTATGTTTTATTCCTAAAATCAAAGGATGGTCAAAAGGCAGTTGTCTATCAATTATTTATTGAACCTAAAGGACAGCATTTGGTAAAAGAAGATCAATGGAAGGAAGAATTTTTGAAAGAAATAAAAGATAAACATGAGATACATGTTTTATTCAAAAATAAAAAGTTTAACTTAGTGGGACTTCCGTTTTACAATGAAGGCAGTAAAAAATCTGAGTTTGAAGAAAGATTTTTCGAAGAAGTTGGTTTATAATAAGAAAGGAATTTGCCGCCAAACTCGGCAAAGCCGAGCAAAGCCAGCGAAGTCGGCTAGAAAAACTTGAAATTGTCAGAAACGGGAGGTCAGCCCGCCGAAGGCGGTCAATCTGGCGGCGGCTGGCGCGCGAAATTTTCAGCCGCCGCCAGCAAAATCAGTTCGAATTTTTTCGTAAACACACCGCAAATATATGATACAATTTAGCTGTGTTTGAAATTCAATTCATTCTTCTGATAATTATTTGCCTAGGTTTTCTTTCTAAGAGAATTGGTTTGTTAAAGAAAGAAGATGCTAAGCCTCTGACAACAATTTTAATTAATTTTATGCTGCCGGCATTAATTATAGGTACGTTTTCCAAGACAGAGTTAAGTTTTGAACAAGGTTTAATGAGTTTAAGTGCTTTTATTATTTTTACGTTCTTATTACTCGCAGGCTGGTTAATGTCTAGAAATTTTTCTTTTAAAACAGGTAAAACCGTAATAATTTCGATGGGAACTTATTGGGGGGCCACATTAGCCTACCCTTATATTTTAGGTACGTTTGGACAAGAAGGATTTGAAATTTTTGTTTTTTATGACTTGGTTCCAGCTTTTTTGAATACTACCTTGATTCCCTATATATGTCAGCAACAAAAAACAATAAGAAAAGGTTTGGTAAAAACAATTAAAAACCCTTTGTTCTTGTCTTTAGTAGTAGCTTTTATCTTAAATGTTTTCAATGTTAACTGGCCCTTTTTGGATGACTTAACTAATATTATTGGAAAGGGATTAGTTTTTTTGGGACTGCTTATAGTCGGGCTTAATTTGGAATTAAAAATTGATCAGTTTGGCAGACCTCTTTTAGTGATTTTTAGCAAAACTTTGATTGGAATGATTTTGGGGTTATCTTTGGCAACAATATTTGGTTTTAATGGTTTAGAGAGGACAATTCTTATTTTAGCGGCAACACTCCCGCCTAGCCTGATGATAGTAATATTCAGTGAGGAATTTGATTTAGACAAAAAGCTGGCGGCAAACACCTTGACCTTAGCTTTGCCAGTTAGTATTTTGATAATGACGCTAATATCAATTTTCATGTAAGATAGTTCCAATTTTGTCCCAGGAGTTCCGCAGATGATTTTAAAAAAATTAAAAGACAGAATATTCACTCCAAAATCTTGGGGCAAACTAGCTTCATATTCATATCTGCAAAAAAAGATGTCAAATTACCAAGTAAAGCATTTGGTTAATGAAAAGCCTCAATCTTTTAGAAAAAAAATAAACAAGTTTCTTAATCTAATAGATTACCAAATGGAAGGGTATAAAGATCTAGATAAACAAAGGGACTTATCAATTAAGTTTCACTGGGGGCATAATCATGACTTTGGAAGCTTTAAACTTGAAGGTAGAATGAAAGACAGGCATATTTTTTTACCGGTAGTTTTTATAGATAAATTTAAAGTATTGCCTAGAAAGCTGGATAACAAAAAGGTTTTAGATGTTGGTTGCTGGACAGGAGGAACAAGCTTATTATTAACTGCAATGGGAGCAGACGTAACAGCAATTGAAGAAGTAAAAAAATATGTAGAATGTGTAAATTATTTAAAACAAGCATTTGATATTAAAAACTTAGAAGCAAAAAATTTGTCAATCTACGAATGTAATGATAAAAGTTTTCAAAACCAATTTGATTTTGCCTTATTTACCGGTGTTTTATATCATTTAACTGATCCAATCTTAGCTTTGAGGATAATTTTTAACAGTATAAAAGATGATGGCTATATTTTATTGGAAACTGCTGCAGTAGACTCTGACGAACCAATTTTGTCCTATAAGGGTCCAACTGTATTTCAAAATGGCAAAAAGAAAGAATTAAATAGGAGTGGATGGAACTGGTTTTTCCCTTCACCAGTAACGCTTAAACAAATGATGCAGGATGTAGGTTTTAAAGAGGTTGAAATAAGTGAACTCATTGGTGGCAGAGTCTTTGCTATTGGAAAAAGAGTTGAGTATGTTGATATGTTGCGCGCAGGCTTGTCAGTAAAGAATATTAATTAATTATTAGAGAAAATAGAAAAGGGAAAAATATCCAAACATAAGGAATCAGATATCTTTCTTCACCTGGGCTAAAAAGATAGACACTTAAAAATAAAGAAATAAGTAAATAGAACAACAATATATGTTTCTGGTTTTTTTTGTAAAAAAGTAAGTAAACAACATAAGAGAAAAAGGAAATGATTATAAATATTTTAAATATCTGTTTAGCATAGTCATAGTTACGGTTAACAACAATTGCTGGGTAAAGAATACTATGAAAAATATTAGTTATACTGTTGAGATTAGTATAGAGGTTTTGTGGATTATTGATTAAACATTGGGCCCCCATTTTTAAATAATACAGGTTATTATGAAAAGGAACATTAGTTTCCAACTCGGGATTGCCGGAATTCCAAAGAGCAGGGGGAGAAAACCAAAAATGCTCATTTTTAGTGTTGTAGCTTATTTTTTTGTATTTACACTGGCTAAAAACAAAGTTTACTCCTGTTGAAGCACTTAATTGCAATTTGTTTTGGTGGGAAAATTTCTTGTTGAGAGACATGGAAATAAACAATGGAACAATAAAGATAAATGAATATAAAAATATTTTTTGAATCTTGTTTTTTTTCAGGTATTTATAAAGCCAGAAAATGCTTAGCGGAAAAAAAGGCAAAAGAATTGCTCTTGCCGTGGCTGCCAGTCCCAGAAAAAGCCCGGAAAAAAAAGTAAAAAGGTAGTTTTTCTTGCTTAAAAATACAAGATATATGCCTATGATTAATAACGGTGTAAAAATATTTTCGCTCAACATTTGAGGAAGTAGATAATTAGCGGGAAAATAGAGAATATATACAAAAGTACTTAAAACAGCAATCTTTCGGTTAAATATTTCTGTATATAGAAGGTAAACAAATCCACATGCAAGAGAGGAAAGAAAAACATTTAACAAAGCAGAAGTTATGATTAAATTGCTGATACCTAAAAGCTTGAAAATTTTATATTGTCCGCTTAAAAAAAGATAATAAGGACCCCAGGCATTGGCATGTTTAGAGCTGCCTTTTTCAATTACTTCTACAGCGCGAGTATGATTTTCGTTTGGCAGCCATTTTAAATAGCTGCCGGGATCAGTGATGTAAAAGGTATATATAAGCTTAATATTTATACCAACCAATAAAATTACTAAAAATATTTTAAAGTCATACTTCTTCATTATTTTGATTATAGCAAGGTTTTTCTTTTTGGAAGCAATTTAAAGTGTGGTAAGATGATTTAAATTATAAGGAAAAATGAATAAAAAATATCTTAAATTAGCAACATCATTAATTTCACCTCTTTTAGCCGGATTTATTGGTTCATATTTTACAACTCCATCAATTGAGAGCTGGTATGTTTTTTTACAAAAACCCTCTTTTGCACCGCCTAATTGGATATTTGCACCTGTATGGACCGCACTTTACATTTTAATGGGGATATCTTTGTATTTGATTTGGAAAAAAGGCAATTCTAAACTGGTTTTACTTTTTTTTGTACACCTGGCATTGAATTCTTTGTGGTCAATTATTTTTTTCGGATTTAAAAATCCGTTGTTGGCCTTTGGGGAAATAGTTGTTTTATGGTTTTTTGTGCTTTTTTTAAACTTGCGGTTTTATAAAATAAATAGGACTGCTGGATTGTTATTAATTCCATATTTGCTTTGGACAAGCTTTGCTGCGTATTTGAACTTTTCTATTTGGAGATTAAACGCTTAAGCTGCTACTAACTGATTACTTAAATCTAAATTTTTAAGGTTTCCTGGGGAACAAGATCCTTTTTATATATCCCTTCTTGTGTTTTAAGTGAACTTATCTCTTTCCATAAACTTTGGATTGTTTGTCCATAAATTTTTTTATGTTTGCCAAATTGTTGAATACTGTTACTAAGAATATATATATTAACTGCTGTTAGTAGGGTAAGAGAAATGAGTCCGGTCAACAGTCCTAGTTTATGGATACTGGTTACAAATGTATTGCTTATTTTGTCATGCCAGGTCTGGTTATTTTTGTCTAAAACTGCCCAGATAAAACCAAGACCCAAACCCATAGCAGATACTTTGTAGCCAATAAATTGGCGGAAAAGCGCTTTTGAAAAGGATATTTTTTGTCCTTCTTTATTAATAATTTTAATTCCGGTCAGTAATTTTCCCAGACTGCCGCCAAATATAGAAGTTAAGATGCTGTTGATAAAAGGAAGAACTATAGGAAGATAAATAACAACAATTATGCTGTAAACAATTTGGTCAAGAAAAGCGGTTATTTTACTTTGTGAAAAAACAAGCATTAAGAGAAATAAATAAATTGCCCAAATTAAGGTTAAGTCAATTAATTTAGCAATAATACGTTTTAAAATACTTGCTTGTTCCATTATTCTGCTTCCCTTGCCAACACTTTTTTAAACATGATATTCCAGTTGCTGTAATTAAAAACAACAAGCAAGGCTTTAACTAAAAGATTTAAAGTGAAAAATATTAGAAGACTAAAAAGGACAACAATTAAAGCGGAAAAACTAAACTGCTTTTTCCCTTTGATAATGGGTAATACAACTGCAAATATTGATCCACCGGAAAAAAGAAGTAATATCAGACTGGTTAAGCACCCTACAGTACAACCAATAACTGTATTAAGAATCCTCATTAAAATTGAAGGCAGGAAATGCTTCCAACTTAATCGCATTCCTTTTTTCCATGCTTCCCAGGGTGAATAATTGTGTAGAATAATTAAGCGGTCAGTATAAAGGCCCAGCAAAGAAAAAAGGATAGCCATAACAATTATTACTAAAACAGTAACAATTCCTAAAAATGTCATTACTACTGTTTTTAAAACCGATTGTTTAAATACTAATAAAGGTAAGCTCCAAATAGTGCCAATGACAAAAAAAACACCCAGGGAAATAAGGGTGGTAATTACAGTTGTCAATATCAAAGGTTTTATTTTTTTTCTTCCTGTTGAAGAAGAGCCGGACAAGTTAACCGGTTTGTTATCATGTGCTTTTTCAAGGCCGGCAATTAAAGACCCTTTTGCCCAGTTGCGTAAAATTAAAGCAATCAAAAGGCCCAGAATTATTAACAAAAATACTGCCAGTCCTAGAGAGATATATACTCCAGGAGGAATATTTTGAAACCAGACTTTAACCATATTAGTTGTTTCTCCTAATACTTTTATGGTTTGCTGGGGTTTTTCAGGGTAGACGTCTTTTTTTATCTCCGGAAAGTTAGAAAAAGAAGTATTTCCGCGGAAATTAAACTGCGATCCGCCAAAAATTGTTAATACTAGTCCGTATACCCAAAGCCACCTGTTTTTTATTGCGGTTTGAAAAGACTTTTTTATTATTTCCCCGTAGTCAATATTAGAATTGGAAGAGTTCATGATGTTTTAACTACAATAGTATTTGCAATTTTGTCATGCCAGGTCTGTTTTTGACTGTCCCAAAGCATCCATAAATATCCAAGAGAGAAAAACATAGTGGAAATTGCTTTCCCAATAGTTTCGCGTAAAAATGCATGTAGGTAACCCGGCGCTTCTTGAGTTTCTGTATTTATTACCTTTATTCCCAAAGCTTTTTTACCGATTGTTTGCCCTCTTTTACCAATAAAATATACAAAGTAGCCAATATTTAAGATTGAAAGAATAGGTATTAACATAATCGAAACTAATGACTGCATGGCGTTATCATTACCAAGAAATATAAACAAAGGTAGGGAGATAATTATTCCCACAAGGAAATTAATGCCTGCCACTATAAATCCGTCAAGTAAGGAGGCTAAAAATCTGTTAAAAACCCCGGCATATTGATAATTAGTGTTTGTCATTTGAGACTGGGTTTCTGTTTGGGCAACTGTTTGTTTTTGGACATTTTGTGGTTCCGGTGCTTGGGGGGCAGTGGTTTTTTCTGCTTCCGGTGTTTTTGGAGTTTCCGGTTGGGTATTTGTTTTTTTGGGTGACTGTAATTCAAGTTCGTCTACTTCTTTTTTTGGTGCTGATACTTCCATGTTTTCTTCATCAACGGCCTTGTTTTGCTTTTCAAAGTCTTTGTTTTGTGGAAGCGAGGTATCTGTTTCTTTTTTCTCAGGAATTTGTATTTTATCAATGGCTGCATCAGTTTTTAATGAAGCAGAAGATTTGTTATGTTGGTTTGGTTTGGGAGGGGGAGGGGTTGTTTTCTTTTGCAGTGTTTTGCTGGGCATAGTGTTATTGTCTGTATTTTCGTCCATTAAATCATTATCCTCAATGAAATTTTAAATGTCAAGATAAGGGATCTGTGTTAAAATTAGTATATGGATCAGATAGACGAGATACGTTCCAAAGTTGATATTGTTGAATTAATTAGTTCCCACATTTCTCTAAAAAAAGCAGGCAGGAACTATAAAGCATTATGTCCTTTTCACTCAGAAAAAACTCCTTCATTTGTTGTCTCTCCGGAAATGCAAATCTTTAAATGTTTTGGCTGCGGAAAAGGGGGAGATGTATACAAGTTTTTAATGGAATACGAGGGAATGACATTTGGGGAAGCATTGCGCTTTTTAGCAGAAAAGACCGGGGTTGAATTAAAAAGCTATCAGCCGACTGAAAAACAAAAACAAAAAGACAAATTGTTAGAGATCAATCACTTAGCGTCAGAATTTTATCATTTTCTTTTAACTGAACATGAAATAGGGAAGAAGGCTAGGGATTATCTGCAAAAAAGAGGAATAAACAAAAGTTCAATTAAACTGTTTAAACTAGGCTGGGCACCGGACAGCTGGAGAAATTTGTTACGCTATTTAGCAGAGAAAAAAGGCTATAAGCCGCAGGAATTGGCGGAAGCGGGACTAGCTTTGGAAAAAAGAAAAAAATATTCAAAAAAGAAAAATGATATTGGAAATTTTTATGATCGTTTTAGAGGCAGAATCATTTTCCCTTTAAGAAACCATAGGGGTGATATTCTTGGGTTTTCTGGCAGGACACTGAAAAAAGAGCAAAAAGGCGCTAAGTATATAAATATTCCTGAAACAATCCTCTACCATAAAAGGGACTTGCTTTATGGTTTGGCAAAAACAAAAGAATATGTAAAAAAGGAAAATAACGCGGTTATTATGGAAGGAGAACTGGATTTAATATCTTCTTATCAGGCAGGAGTTAAAAATGTAGTGGCTGTTAAAGGTTCAGCACTGACTGAAAACCAAGTAAACTTGATTAAACGCTTTGCAGAAACTATTGTTTTTTGTATGGATGCTGATACTGCAGGAGATGCAGCTACCAGAAGAGGAATCAAAACAGCAGAAAAAAGCGGACTTAATGTTCGGGTAATTGAAATTGAAAAAGGTAAAGACCCGGATGATCTGGCACAGGAATCAGTAAAAAAATGGCGGGAAAAAGCTAAAAAAACTATTCCTGTTTTTGACTTTTTTATTAATTCAGCTAAAAGAAGGTTTGACCCTGATAGTCCGGAAGGAAAAAGAAAAATTAGTGAAGAATTGATCCCCATATTTGCTGGAATTACCAATGAAGTAATTAAAGCACACTACATAAAAAAACTGGCTGGTGTTTTGGATATTACTGAGGATGCGTTATTAAGCGAAATGACAAGAATGCAGAGAGCAGGCAAACTGAACACTAGGAAAACGAATGTTTACAAAAAACAAGATAAAAAAGAGAAAAAGAACAGGAGAAGAATGCTTGAAGAACTATTGCTTTCACTTGTTCTGCAAAAAGGCCAGGAAGATGAGGAAATAATTGAAAGTATTGAATTGGATCATGTTCAGACAATTGTAGTTAAAAAAATTCTTGGCAAGCTTAAAAAATATTTGCAGGAAAATGATTTTGATGTTGCCAAGTTTACTCAGCAGCTGCCGGCAGAACTCAAGGAGTTAAGCGGTGAAATGTATTTACATGACTGGAGTAATTTGTTAAAAAGCGAACAGAAGTTTCGCCAGGAGTTTGAATTCATAAAAAAAGAAATTGAAAAAATATATTTAAAAGAAAAGATAAAAGAGATACACACTAGAATGGGAAAAGGAGATGAAAACGACAAAGTGTTAGAAAGAAAGGTTGCTAAACTAACAAAAAGGCTTAAGTATTTAGAATAATTACCCCTTTAGATTTTATTCCTCAGATTGTATAATATGTCCTACCTCCTTTTAGAGGAGGAGACTTTTTTTTGAATTAATAAAGGAGGCTTTTCCAATGGCAGACAAGAAAAAACAAGATACCCGCTTTGACGAACTTCTTAAACTAGGTAAAAAACAAGGCTTTATTACCCAGGAAACAATTATAGAAAAATATCCAGAAGCAGAAAAGCATTTGGATGAACTGGACAAACTTTATGACAAGTTTGACAAGGAAGATGTTGATGTTTTTGAAAGCCTTAAAGATGAAGAATCAACCAAGGATCAAGAAATAGCTTCCGAGTTGGAAGACGAGTTGGAAGTTTTATCCAAGCTAAAAGCTAAAAAAACAGGTGATCCGGTAAGGATGTATTTAAAAGAAATCGGTAGAATTCCGCTTTTAAAAAGGGAAGAAGAAATTAGTTTGGCAAAAAGAGTTGATGATGGAGACAAGGTTGCTAAAGCAAAACTGGTGGTTTCCAACCTTAGATTAGTAGTTTCCATTGCAAAAAAATATATTGGAAGAGGGATGAGCTTTTTAGATTTGATTCAGGAAGGAAACAAAGGATTAATCCGGGCAGTGGAAAAATATGACTGGAAAAAAGGTTATAAATTTTCTACTTATGCAACTTGGTGGATCAGACAAGCAATCACCCGTTCAATTGCTGACCAGGCAAGAACGATCCGTATTCCTGTACACATGGTAGAAACAATCAATAAAGTGGCTAGAACTTCAAGAAAACTGATGCAGGATATGGGTAGGGAACCGACAGTTGAAGAGATAGCTGATGAAATGGATATGGAAAAATCAAAGGTGCGTAAAATTAAAAAGATTTCTCAAAGAACCACTTCCTTGGAAACCCCAATTGGAGACGAGGACGATTCATTTTTAGGTGACTTTATTCCTGACGAAAAAGAAATTTCACCTTATGACTTTGCTTCCAAAAAGCTTTTAAAAGAGAATCTTAAAGGTGTTCTTTCTGCACTTTCAGACAGGGAGGCAAGAGTCTTGCGTATGCGCTTTGGTTTGGATGAAAGAAAGCCAATGACATTAGAGGAAGTAGGCAGAGAATTTGGTGTGACTAGGGAAAGAATCAGGCAGATTGAAGCAAAAGCTTTGCGCAAACTAAAACATCCTTCAAGAAGAAAAAGACTCCAGGACTTTTTGGAATAATCTTTATGCAAGTTGGGATTAAAGTCGGACCCGATGACTGGCAAAAAAAGCTTGATCAAACTGATCCTGATTGTTCTGAAATATGGTTCAGACTTGATTGGTATGAAAAATACCAAGAGATGTTTAAATACCTCAATAAAAAGGAAATTCCTTTTGGACTGCATTTTTGGGCAACAGTGGATGAAAAATATTTTCCTTGTCTTCTTTATACAAAAAGAGATATAGCAGAAAAGTCATATCAGAAAATACTTAAAACCATTGATATTGCCAGCAAGCATAATGCAGAATATGTAAATTTTCATCCAGAGGCATATAGGCTAACCAAACTGGATTTGGACAAAAAAACGATTAAAGTGGTTGACGAAAAAGAACCAATTGACAGGAAAAAGAGTTTTGAGCAGTTTCTTTTCTATTTAAACAAAATACAAAAGTATGCAAAACAAAAAAAAGTTATCCCTTATGTGGAAACAGTTCCTAAATACATGCCAGAGCAATTCAAAAACATCCGTGTAGGAAGACTAAGTCCTTTAAAATCTGAAGGAATGGAAACTGATAAATATATAAGGCTGGCAGAAAAAAATTACCCGATTTGTCTTGATTTTGGTCATACAATAGCGCAATTAATAACAGACGATAAAAAGGAAGTTTTTAAATATCTTTATAACACTGCAAAAAAAATCAAACCTAGTATAGGATTGATTCATATAACTACAACCGTTCCTCCTTTTAATGGGACAGACTGCCACCATGGAATATTAGAAGCTGATTTTAAAGCAGGGGCACTGCCAAACAAAAAGCAGTTAATCAAGCTTTTAAAACTTTTTAAAGACAAAGACGTTTGGCTAATACCAGAACCCCAATACGAAAAATTAATAGAAAATACATTAGAACTAAAAGAACTTTTAAAACAGATTTAAAAAATATTCTGGAATTAAAATATACTAAGTGGTAAAATATATCCGTTGACAATTGAATATTCCCCGGTAGCTCAATGGTAGAGCGCTCGCCTGTCAAAGTGGCAGCTCTCAATGGAAACATTGAGATGCATAATTGGGTGAATTCAGGGAAACCTAAATCAAAAGATAAGGCAATCCTGAGCCAAGCCCGCCTATTTTGGCGAGGAAGGTGCAGAGACTAGGTGATTACACCTTAAAGCGCCCAACACCTAAAACTATTTTTTATAGTTATGGTGATGAGATAGTCCACTCCTAAATGAAAATTTAGGGTAAAGTGTAAGCGAATGGTTGGTGGTTCGAGCCCACCCCGGGGAGCCAGTCCCTACTTACTCTAACTTTCTTCGAGTCAAGTAGCTTTTTGAAGAGTGGCGTATAAGGTAACTTTCGCCACTTTTTTGTCTTTGATATCAAATCTTTTGAAGAAAATAGCAAGATAATGCCTTTTAGCTTCAAAACTAGCCTCAGAATAGACTTCATGGATATTATTGGTTAACTTTAGAACTTCCTCTATAACATCAACATCAAAACCTCTTTGGTTTTCAATAGTAGCTATTTCATTTATCTCAGTGTTTTCTCAGGTTTGTTTTATATGCTTTTTTCATTGAAAGAAAACTGTTTGTTTAATTGTATTAATTAGTAAATGAAAAGGTAAAAACTTCTTCTAGGAAGTATAATATGCATTGGAGAAATGTAATGATTTATCTTTTTATGTTGAAACAGTTTATGACAATATGATTAAAAAAAAACTATTAAAAACACTGAAAGAATTATTAAGCAGCCAAAAAAGAGTTGTGATTATTATTGTTTTAGTAGTTTTGAGCGGCTTTGTTGGATGGGAAATATTTTCAGGTAATAAACAAGAAGAAAAGCAGTTGCAAACAATTCAAGTTGAGCGAGGTATGATTATTTCTTCTGTTTCTGCCTCAGGTCAAGTTTTAAGCGTTAATATAATGAGCGCCAATACTCAGGCTTCGGGAATTGTAAAAACCGTCTATGTAAAAGACGGTGATGAAGTAAAAAAGGGAGATAAGATACTTGAGATAGGCCTTGATTTTCAAGGTGAGCAAAAAAACGCTCAAGCCGGGTCTTCTTATTTATCTGCCAAGAACAGCCTCGAGTCAGCCAAGGCTAGCCAGTTTAGCCTGCAGGCGGATATGTTTGGTAAATGGAATACATTTAAGGAGTTGACAGAGAGAGATGAATATGAAGAAGGTTCGGATAATCGTAATTTGCCTGAATTCCATATTCCTGAGAAAGAATGGTTGGCGGCTGAGGCGAAGTATAAAAACCAGGAGGCAGTTATTGCCCAAGCCCAGGTGGCAATAAATAGTGCCTGGTTAACTTATGTACAGACTTCTCCCATAATAACAGCACCTATGAATGGGGTTATTACCAGCTTGATGTATGCTGAAGGGATGAGTATCGGCAGTCTTGATACTGGTAGCACCACTTCTAATCAAAAAGTGGCGACTATTAAGACAGAAGGGATGCCGATTGTTTCTGTTAATCTTTCTGAAATTGATGTTTCTAGAGTAGAAATAGGCCAGAAAGGGACGATTGTTATTGACAGTGTTCCAGACAAGACATTTACAGGAAAAGTAATTGGGGTTGACAGAATTGGTCAGACAAGCAGTGGAGTGACACAATACCCAGCCATTATTCAACTTGACTCTTCTTCGGAGCAGATTCTACCTAACATGGCGGTTACAGCCAATATCGTAATTGATAGAAAAGATAATGTATTATTGGTTCCTTCAGGTGTTATTCAAAGCCAGGGGGGTGAAAGTTATGTCAGTGTATTAGCAGATGGCAAGTTGCAGTCTGTTCCTGTAGAAATAGGTTTATCTTCTGATACGCAAACAGAAATAGTTTCTGGACTAAATGAGAGAGATTTAGTAGTTAGTGGTAGTGTTTCTTCAACAGGATCAAAACAAAGCGGGACATCACCATTTGGTGGGGATATGAAAGACATGATGAAAATGGCTCGTTAGCAAATGCAAGAGGAAAAAGATGATAAAAGTTACCCATCTCACTAAGATATATAAAACTGGTGAAGTAGAGGTAGTTGCTCTTGATAATGTTTCTTTTGAAATTAAAAAAGGAGAATTTGTGGCGATTATGGGACCGTCTGGGTCGGGTAAATCCACATTAATGCAGATTCTTGGTGCTTTAGATATTCCTACCAAAGGGGAGTATTGGCTGGATGGAGAGTTGATTGCCAATTTAGACGATGATGAGCTGGCTGAGATTAGAAATAAGAATATTGGTTTTGTTTTCCAAACCTATAACTTACTGCCAAGAACCTCTGCCCTTAAAAATGTAATGGTGCCAATGATGTATGGCGATGTTTCTAAAGAAGAAAGAATGAAAAAAGCCAAAAGATATTTAGAGAAAGTGGGTTTGGGTGATAGGAGTCACCATGCGCCTAACCAGCTTTCTGGAGGGCAGCAACAAAGAGTGGCGATTGCCAGAGCTTTGGCTATGAATCCAGGCATTATCTTAGCCGATGAACCTACTGGTAATATTGCTACTAAACAGGCGATTGAAATTATGAAGATTCTAGATGATTTGAATGAAAAAGGCCATACAATTGTAGTTATTACCCACGAAAATGAAATTGCCGAGTGTACAAAAAGAATTATTTATCTTCGCGATGGAAAGCTTGAAAAAGACGAAGTAAATAAACAGCGCCGAGAATTATCAAAGGTTATCTTATAAATGGATTACCAAGAATTAACACTAGAAAGTTTTGCTACCTTAACCCTTAATAAGGTGAGGACGAGCTTGGCAATGCTGGGAGTTATTATTGGTATTGGTAGTGTAATTGCCCTTGTATCTTTAGGGCAGGCTTCACAGCGCTCAATAGAAAATCAGATTAAATCCTTGGGTTCAAACTTACTCACAGTGATGCCTGGTGCGCAGAGTAGCGGCGGTATTCGCGGGGCTGTGGGAGGAAGAGAAACTCTGACTTATAATGATGCTGAAGCGATCAAAAATTCTTCTGAAGTGACGACAGTCAAAAACGTATCGGCAGAATACAGAGGCAGAACTCAAGTGGTAGCTGGTAGAAATAATACCAACACTCAAGTTTCAGGCGTCACTCCAGAATATGCTCAAATAAGGAACATTGCTCTTTCGGCTGGTTCTTTTATCAGCGATTCCCATTTAATTGGAATGAGCAAGGTGGCTATTTTAGGCTCGCAAACATCTGCGGATTTATTTGGTGAGGGTGTTAGTCCGATTGGCAAAACTATTCGTATCAACGGAATTTCCTTTAATGTTATTGGTTTGATGGAAAGTAAGGGTGGAAGCGGTCCGATGAATCAGGACGATAGGGTTTTTGTGCCTCTAACAACTGCCCAAAAACTTCTTTTTGGCGTGGATTATGTAAGTTCTATTTATGTAGAAGCTGTCAGTGAGAATGTAATGAGTCAAGCTCGAGATGAAATTGGATATTTTTTATTGGCAAGGCATAAAATAAAAGATCCAACGCAAGCTGATTTTTCGATTATGTCTCAAGAAGATATTCTGGGAACCGCCACTCAAGTTGCAGGCACATTTACGACTCTTTTGTCTGGCATTGCCGCTATATCCCTTATTGTTGGCGGGATTGGTATTATGAATATTATGCTGGTTACCGTGACCGAAAGAACTCGCGAAATAGGCTTGAGGAAGGCATTGGGAGCAAAAAAGAAAGTCATTACTGCTCAGTTTTTGCTTGAAGCAATAATGATTACTTTTGTGGGTGGAATAGTAGGTGTAGTTCTAGGTATGGGTGTGTCCTCTATTCTTTCGCATTCAATGAATTTGCCATTTGTATTTTCATTGCCATCCATCCTTTTAGCTTTTGGGGTGTCAGCTGCTATTGGCGTATTGTTTGGCTGGTATCCAGCCCAAAAAGCAGCTAATCTGCAGCCAATTGATGCTTTAAGATATGAATAAATATAAATTAAAAGGAGGTGAAGGAGATGAAGAATAAAAACCTGTTGGTAGCTATTTTAGTGATCGGTGTGGGTATTGGCGGATTTTTCGCTGGTATGAGATATCAACAAAACAGACAACCTTCAAGAGCTGATTTTAAAGCTATGAGAGGTATGAGTCAAGGGACACAGCAGGGGGAAGGCTCGGGAATGATTAGAGGAGAGATAATTGGTCAAGATGAAGAAAGTGTTACTGTTAAATTACTCGATGATAGTAGCAAAATCATTTTGATTTCGGAAAATACAGCGATAAATAAGACAACTGAAGGATCGGTAGATGATTTGGAAGCTGGCAAGCAAATAGTGGTGTTTGGTCAAGAAAATTCAGATAAGAGTATCTCAGCTACCAATATTCAACTAGACTTTGGGTTTAGGGAGAGTATGCGGGGGAATTAACCACGATGAGATGGTTAGCAATTGCTGTGCCTGCTTCATCGTAAACTCAGGATATTCAAGGTGGGTAATCCAGTTTGTCTTTCGGTATTCGTCCCATTTGTGGAGCACAAACTTACTTTCTTGATTCTCCGATAATATCTTGAGGTGTTCTTTAAGAGTTTTTTCCTGATAAGCTGTTGTAATAAACTTGTATATTTTCTAGTTATTTTTTAGTTGACAAAGCTTATAGCAGTTCCTTTTTTATTTACTCTTCCTGTTCTTCCAATACGGTGGATGTAGACTTTTTTACTCTCTGGTAGATCATAATTGATAACGTGTGTAATATTATCAATATCTAATCCACGCGAAGCAACATCAGTAGCTAAAAGTACGTTTACTCTGTTTTTTTTGAATTTTGTTAAGGCTCTTTTCCTTTGATTTTGTGATTTGTTTCCATGGATTATTTCTATTTGGTAGCCTTTTTTTAATAATCTATTGGATAATTTATTTAGTCCGCGTTTGGTTCTCCCGAAAACCAGCACTTTGTCAAAGCCTTCTTTGTTAAGCAGACTTTGCAGTACTTGAATTTTTGATCTGCCATTGATTTTTACAATTTCTTGAGTAATATTTGCAATCGCTTTTTGGTTTTTTATTTGGATTTTTACAGGGTTTTTTGCAAACTTGTGAATAATGTGATTAAGTTTAGATGGTAGAGTAGCCGAGAAAAAAAGACTTTGACGTTTTTGGGGCATTTTCCGAATTAAATATTTCATATCGTTGATAAAACCCATGTCTAGCATTCTATCAACTTCGTCAAGAACAATAACAGAAAAAATATCTAGGTTTAATTTTCTCCGCTTTGTAAGATCAATAAGCCTTCCTGGAGTTCCAACAACAAAATGTGGCTTTTTTTGTAGAGATCTAATTTGTTTTGAAATGGAATTTCCACCAATACAAAGAGTTGAAAAGATATTTAATCCTTGTGAGAACCTTATACTTTCTTGTCTAATTTGAATAGCAAGCTCTCTGGTAGGAGTGATAATTAACACTTTTTTTGTTCGGTCTGAGACAAGATTATTAATTAAGGGGATTAAAAAGGCGGCAGTTTTTCCCGTTCCGGTACTTGCAGAACCAACTAAATCCTTACCTTTAAGGATATGAAGAATGGCTTTGTCCTGTATCGGGGTTGGCTTCTTAAAGCCACTAGCAACAATATTTTTTTTAATTTTATCGTTGATTGGAAAATCAGTAAAGCTGTGTTTTGGATTATAATTTGTTTTAATTGAACTTGAGTCAGTTTTTTTTATAAAATTGTAGGGGTTAAATGCTTTAACGCGATGATTTTTGTGTTTTCTTGAATATGACATAAATAGATTTCCTTGAATTTGTATATTGGCCTGAAAACGACAGTTAGAATTAAGTGAGATAAGTAGAAAATTCAGTGAAAAATGAAGTTTTAAAAATTTAAATACTTAAAGCTATAAGAAATTTTCAGAGTTCCTGATTATAACATAAGCATATTTGCTTAACAAGCAAAAGGATAAATAAACAATTTATTGGTTTTGAGAAATATATTTTTTTATTAAAGGATTTTTTAGAGAATTATACCTGTAAAGTTATTCATATTAATTTTTATTTACAAAACTTATTACTTTTATTCTCTACATTAATGTAGCTTGATTTAATCTTATGTACTATAATAAGTTAATTCTATAAATTTCTGGAGGTAAAAATGAATGATGCAACAAAAGAAACATTTGGCCCTGAAGTAAGAGAATTATCTGATGGAATGGAAATTAATGATGGTGATAATAGATGGTGGATACAAAGGGGAGGACAAGAAGGAAACAGACCGACTTTAGTAAGAATTGCTAGTTCTTATGATAGAGGAGATGGGGTTGATACCACTGACATGTTTGAAATAACTTTGCAAGCTGCAACAAGCGAGCCAGCATCAGTTGTAAGATATAAAGATGTTCCTGCCAATATAAATCTCTCTACTCCGATAATTGATAAAGAACCAGAAATGCTTTTACAACAAAGGCAGTTAAAGGATAAGTCTGGGTTAGAGGCTTTATATTTGGATCCGGTAAAAAGTTTACAAGAATGGTCTTCTCCCACATTGGAAATAGATGATGAATTAGCAAAGCAAGGCCATGTTGATTTTAGAAACAATCTTAGTAAATTAAATCCTAGTCGGTTCGAACAAATTTGATAGTTAAGTTGTTATTTAAGTAATTTTTCATAGTTGTGGTAAGCGACCGGAAGGGAAGCTATTCAGTTAAAAAATTGAAAGCAAACTAGTAAAAATAATACCCGTCTTCTTTTTTGATAATTGCATAAGTACCGCAATATGTTTCATTGCCTTGCCAAGGACCCGTTGGTTGCTTTTCTGTCAACTGCCAATTAATGCCATCTGTTGAAGTGGCTTTGACAGGATAACGGAAATCAGAATTAGGCTTTTTTTCAAACCAAGGGCCACCCCAAGCTGTATAATATTCTCCTTCATCGATAATAGAAAACTGCAAAGTGAAGGGAATAGGTACAGTGAATCTTTTAGTAAAATGTCTGCCGTTTTTTGACTCTAAAATATCTACTGACTTATCCGCTTCACTTCTAGTGTAAATTAAGTATTTATCAGCTCTTTTTTCATAAAGTACTGTAAAATCAACTGCATCAATAGGCACGTCTTGTTCGTGAGTGACTTCTCCTTCAAATATGTAATCATAACCATTTTCAGAATAAGCACTAACTAAAACAGCATCTTTGTTTCTGTCTGTCAAATACATTCTAAAATGGCCATTAGGTAGTTTGGTGATAACAGGATCGCCCCAACACCAAAAATTAGTGGGTATGTTTTGGATAGTTAGCTTAGTTCTTTCAAATTCCCAGCCATCATAGCTTTTTAGAAAACCTGTATCAGAAATAGGTTTGTTTGTTTTTTTATCTATTAATAGTCCTTGTCTGTTGCTAAAATCTAAACCTGTTAGCAAAATTGCTCCATCTGGCATTAATAAGCCTGATTGTTTGCCAAAATTATTAGCCACATTTTTCTTTTTAGTGAATGTTGTTCCGTCAGGGCTATAACAAGCCTCAATTACTGCAAAATCCATAGGTAAATGTCTAGACAGTATTTTAGAAATAGAAGGTAAAGATGTTTGAGAGTTTTTAAAAAGAATAAATTTTACTAATAAGAAGGCTGTTGTTAGTAAAACTAAAATAATAATGCTATATAAAATTTTCTTTCTCTTAAGCATGATGCTTCAATTATAATCTAATAAATTCTTTATTATCCACCTTAACTGCTGGTCCCACAAATAAGATTTCTTATAAGACTTTGATTTGATGACAAGAGGCTCTTTAGTAAATTTATAATGCAGAGCAAATGGGGAACCTGGGAATAAAAAATTAATGTCTTCTTTCCAGGTTGTAATTTTGAGAAAAAAGCTAAATAAAATAAGAGAGCTAATTTTGTTTAAATATATTTTCAATTAATTTTTACTTATGTTTATGAGTTTTAGTTTTGAAGCTGGTAAAAATCAAAAGCGCACTAAGAATTGTTAAAGTAATTCCATATATAATGATCTTAGAAGTGAGATCCCCAATGGCTAAATTAATTGGTTTATTTATGATCTTAAGAATTAAAGCGGAATTATTTACTGCAGCTTCTTGTACTTTAGTAACATATAATGTTTGAATTATGCTTTGGGCAAATGGTGCAACAGCAATAAGGATTAAACTGGGTAGAGCACAAACAAAACCTAGAAGTCGAATTTTTTTGTGAGGGACAATTAAAAACAATATTAAAGAAATCAATAAAAATGCTGCTATTACATAAAGGGGTAAACTTTGCAGATGTCTATAGACGGTTTGTATTTTATTGGCTTCTTTACTGTTAATTTTGATAAATTCTGCTGAATAAATTCTATCTTGATTTAAAAGTTCATTTTTTTCAAGTTCATGCTTCAACTGCTGAGCCATTTCTGGGCTTCTTTGGTTGTTTAATTGAGAAGTGATTTCGTTGACAAGAATGTTTTTTCTTGTTGAGATATCAATTGTAAAGGTTGGTATTTTAGTTTTGCCTTCAAGAAAAAGATAACCAGAATCAATGATTTTTTCAATATTTTTTTTGATCCAACTTGGTTCTAAAACAACAGTTGTTATTTGTATTAAATCATTCTCATCAAGGGGTATCTGGCGAAGTTCTTTATTGTCGGCTTGTGAAACTATAACCTTGGGGAGTAAAACTGAAACATTATTGTAAACCTCACCTTTTTTTAACCATCTTTTTAAATTAGACGAATTGGTGATTGTATTTGAAATTGAGATAGATGCTATTCCAGTAATGACTATGATAAAGAGGGCTAAGATAAAAGGGATTGAAAACAACCAGCGGATACCTTTTATAAAATCTTTCATTTAATAATTTTATTATACATAAGAGTCGCTTTAAATCAAAAAAATTATTTTTTCTGAAGAAGCATTCAAATAATATTTATCACAAAAAAGGTTTTTGTTTATTTTATATTTTAAACAGTAAAAATATTTTTGTACTTATTATTTAAAAAGTAGTAATTTTATACCACTACCAATCACAAATATACCAATAAGGACTCTAAGTGTTTTTCTATTAATCTTTTTGTCAATTTTTTCACCAATTAGAATTCCTAAAAAAAGGGAAGGAATTGAATAAATTAAATATGTAAAAATTTTGCTTTTTATATTTCCTGCAAGAATATGACCGATAATTACAAAAATTCCTGTAAAAAACATATAGGTGGTAATTATGTCTTTTTTTTTCATTTTAGAATTAACTCCTTTTGGCGGGAACAATGCCAATAAAGGACCATTAACATTAATTGCAGCGCCAAAAAATCCAGCAATAAAACCGATTAAACTACCAGATATTTTATTAATAAAAGAATCTTTTTTATGGATAGTTAAATGATAGAAAGCAGAAAAAATTAAAAGTAAACCTAGGGTGATTGAAAGAGGTTTTTCTCCAATAAATCTTAAAAATACCAAACCGAGGGGGATACCAACAATAGAACCAATCCAGAGAGGTTTAAGATATTTTGAAAGGTCTTTTGTTTTTGTGCGGTAGGCAATTACGCCAGTTGCGATTACAGAAATTACGGCAACTAAAGGGATTACGGAAGATAAAGGCAGAACATAAGGAAGCAGAGACATTGAGATAGTAGAGATACCAAAACCCAACAATTCAGCTTCTATGCCGGCAAAAAAGAAAATAATGCTGATAAATAAATAGTTCACTAATTTAGTATATCAACCAGAGGCTTGGTAAACAATTTAAACTTCTAAAAAATACTCTAATAATAATTGATCCAAGCGTTCTTGTTATTGAATAAAAAATAAAGCAGATTAATTATTGTAATTTCTCTTAATCGCAACTTATGGTTTTTTTTGGTATACTTTGTTCACATTAAGAGATTAATAAAAAGATGCGCCTATCAGAGAAGATAAAGATTATTGAAAAATCCCCTTTATTTACAAATTTAAATAATAAAGAGGTCAAGGCGATCGCAGAGATTGCTAATCTGATCAAGTTATCCAAGGGTGATTTGCTTATCAGTCAGGGAGACAAAGAATCTGGTGCATATGTAATTGCTCAAGGCTTAGTTAAGATATATAAGATAACTACTGATGGAAACGTAATTAATCTGGCAATGGCAGGGCCAGGAGAAATTGTGGGAGAAATGAGCCTTTTTAACCAAGTGATCAGGACGGCAACAGTAGAAGCAGTTCGGGAAACATTGGCTTTGGATATAAACGACAGGAATTTTAAAAAACTGCTAGAAGTTAATCCCCATATTACTACAGGTATATTAAAGGTAGTTACCCAAAGGTTAATTGAAAGCCATCATAAATTAAAAGATGCATATTTTGAAAACCTTTACCACCGAGTTTGGGAAAGTTTAAAAATACTTGCAAAGCATTTTCCCGGAGAAGAAATAACCTTATCTCATAATGAACTGGCTGAAATTGTGGGAGCAACCAGGCCAAGGGTGACGGAGATTTTAAACAAGTTACAGGATGAAAACAAAATTGAACTTCTTAGGGGAAAAATAATCTTCAAAAAGAAATAGTTTTTGTTCCCAAAATAACTGAAGTATGAGTAAAGAACTGAAACAATATTTTTACTATGAAAAAATATTGTGCAGTATTTATTCTTTTTTTCTCATTTTTTTTATTAGCTTCTAGGCAAGCATTTGCTTCTAATGCAGGCATAATTAAACAGGTAAACCAGCTTCGCGAGGTACATGGTTTGCCAGGGCTAAAAGAAAATTATCTTCTAAGTCTTTCCGCATCAGAACGGGCCTGTGATTTGCATAATAATCAGTATTTTTCACATACTGATACCCAAGGTAATTTTTTTACTTGGTGGATAAACAGAAAGGGATACAATTTTATATTTGCAGGAGAAAATTTAGCAAAAGATTTTGCAAATGACTTTCAGGTAGTTCAGGCATGGAAAAATAGTTCGTCGCATTATCAGATCCTTGTTTCTCCACGTTATGAAGAAATCGGGATTGGTCATTGTGGTAGTTATGTGGTTGCTCATTTTGGCAAGCAAAGAACTGCTTATCTGGGTTTAAGAAAATCTGTTTCTGAATTTGTTGTTTTATATATTAGAAAACTACCGCAGCTTGCTTGGTTGAATAAAGACAAATGGTTTGCTTCTATATATATTTAAAGTTGATTCTTGAAAAAATTAACTGTTCTGTTCATTGCATTTGAAAACGCGGGGCTGACAAGGTTATGCCCGCCTTGCTGATATTCATATATTTCTGAATTAATATTGTTTTGCATTAAAAGATTATAAATATTTCTGCTGTATTCAATATTTACAACATTATCATTTGTTGCATGGTGTAACTGGATTGAACCCTGAATATCACTCAGGTAGTCTAGCGGGGAAACTTGGCTCCAGAAATTACTTTCTAACCGAAAGCGGCCATAAGTGTCAAAGAGTTCTTGTCTTCTTTTTCTTCTTGGAGAATCTGGATCTGGCGGCTGATAAGAATCATCATCAATTCCGTAATCAATAAAATCCTGATAAGTAAAAACAGATCCGGACCAGACAACTGCAGCTGGGATATCCGGCTTAGCCAAAATGCTGCGTATAATAATATTGCCTGCCATACTGTGTCCCCATAAGCCAATTTTGTCTGGATTGACAAAATCAAGTTTTTCCAAAGCCTGATAAGTATTTAAAGTGTCAATTACATAGTCAGATGAATAATATGCACTGCTGGGTTCACCTTCTGAATTTCCGTGGCCTCTTAAATCAATTTTGAAAACCACAAAATTATTGCGGGCAAGATAATCCACATAATCCTGATATCTTTGGGTGGTTTGGTACTGGTTGGGAGGAATATATCCGTGGACAAAAACAATTGCCGGCCAGCCGTTTTCCGGTTTTTCTTGATTAGGAAGAGTAAGCAAAGCATTGATTTTTAAATTTTCTGAGTCATAGCTGGTTGTATAGCTGGTGTAATTGTTGTTTTGCCTGTACTGTTCTAATTTATTTACACTGCCATCATATACTTTTTGTTTTAGATAGGGGATGGTTAGTCTTTCAAAGGGAATTGAGCTGGGTTGAGGAGAGTTTTGAGTCTGCTGATTTATTGGCTTTTTTGTTTGTTGTTTGTTTTCTATTTGAGAAAAAGGTTTGATCTGCCAATAAACAACGGTTGTAAAAAGAAGAATAATAAATATGGTAATAAAAAGCAATCTTTTTTTATTCAATTTCTATCTCCAGTGTTTTAAGATTTTCTTTCCAGTATCCGGAACTATTGTATAGATTAGCAAGGCTATATTCTCCTTTAGCTAAAACAGGCTGATCTTTTTTTTCATAGATTTTTGCCCTAAGATAATGAAGCTCAGAAAAAGCCTTGTTTTCTGAATCAAAGATATTTTGTGTTATTTCCATTACCTTATCATAGTTTTCCAGCTGATAATGGGCAAGAATTGGTTCAATCTGATACCACAGCATTCTGCGGGGAAGCTGATTTTTAATTTGGTTATATGTCTCTATTGTTTTTTGATAATTTTTTAGATAGTAATTGGCGGTTAAAAGATTGAAACTAGCATAAGCATCATCAGAATTTTTTTCAATTTGTTCTTGGGCTTTTTGCAAAGCTGTTTCCCAGGCCATTTTTTCATTTAATCTATTATCCAAAATGTTTTTAGCTGTATCTTTTTTATGTTTGGGCACCAATACCATGAATTCATAGTTAAATGCCTGCCAAATTTTATTAAACTCGGAATAAGTATATTCAAGATTTCTACCTTGTAAAGAATCATCTTGAATAATAGTATTTTTATTCTTGTTATAGCCTTTAACAACACGGTAATGACCAATATCAAAATCTGGTTTTTGCCAGGTTTTGGTTATTACGGGAATATCACTGGCAATAAATTTTTGTATCATTTCAATATTTCCAGCAGGCCGGGAATAGGTAAGAAAACCATATTCCTCTGCTTTTTCTGATAATTCCGCAAAAGTTACAGATTTATCGTCGTTGTCTCCGTCTGGGTGTTGGTAAGGCCGCAGTTGGTTACCCAATTGTTGTTGACTGACGTTAATGTCAAAATATGAAAGAGCCATGCTTAAAGAAGCAGGACCGCAGTTATTAAATGTCTGATACATATGCTTTCCATTTTTTAATATTTTGTTCTGAGGAATATTTTGTGATGGTTCTAAAGAAGAAACGGGTATTATATTTTCAGAATTAGAGCTTGATTTGTTTTTAGGGGTTGGGACAGGTTTTATAAATGTATTTGTTTCTTGCTTGCCTTGTTCTATAGGCTTTAAAAAATAGAGGATGGTAACAATTACCATAAAAGTGGCTGATAATAGAAGAACTATTTTTTGTTTAATTAAAAGATTGTTTTTATGCATAAGACTAACATTATATATTAAAAAATCTAATTTTTATTAACTAACCTTATTTTAATTATAAAAAATAAAAAAATTGCTAAATTTGTGTAAGAAAGTTTAAAGAACGTCTGTTTTCTGATAGAATTGGAAAACTAAAATGAAAATTGGACCAGAATTACAAACTACTATAAGCCCAGAAAAAATTGCTCGAGAAAAAAGGGATTGGGAATTATTAAAAACAATTGATTTTTCTTTAGCAAAAAAATTGGGGAAAGCGGAATTTCTAAGGTTAAAAGAAGAATTAAAAGGAAGAGCGAAATGGGCAATAGATATTGGAGCGGCAAGAAATCCTTTGCGCGCTTTTTCATTATTGGGAGTAGAAAAAGTAATGGCTATTGATCCAAATTATGCGGATTTTACTGAGTGGGAATGGTTGACTAAAAATTTGCAAGCTGCACTTAGGTTAATGTTTATATTTGAGATAAAGGAGCCAGATGTTTCTTGGGTTGTAAAGGGTTTTCGACATGAAAGTCTGAGAGAAATTTATTTTAGCCATATTAGAGCTGAGGGTTTTTTAAAAGAACTACCTGTGCAAAGTGTTCCTGCATTTGTTAGTTGGAGGACTTTTTTGCCGAGCAATTATTGGGGTTATATCATTGAATCTTTAGAAATAGGAGGGGTTTTAATTACAACTGGATATGGAGAAATAGAGTCTTTTTGGGGTGAAAGTTTTCAAGATCTTGAAGGAATAGGTGGTGGTGTAGAAATCCAGGCGTCTCCTCTCCCTAGAAATGGCAATACTAGCGCAATAGGTATGCAATCATTAACAGATGCGGATGCAATGTTAATTTATGAAAAAAAGTTTCATGTTCCAGCTGAAGAAGCTACACAAGCCTTGTTGGAAAACTTATAATTTTTAGTATTTATTTAAATCCCTTGACAAGCTACAATAAGATAAATATTAATTTAAAGAAGGAACAATTATGGCTAAAGCATACAAAAATGCACCTAGGATTTGTACATTATTATCAATACTGGCTTTTGTTGGTATAATTTGGGCTTTACTGCAGCAAAGCGCTTTAATATTAGCAATTTTTCTTTTGCCGGTGGTGGGGTATGAAGTATATCGTACTGAAGGAAAGTCTACAAAGTTTGCCTCAGTGGGAATGTTGGCGGTTATCATTGCTGAAATTGCTCTAATTCTTTTTAATGTAGAGGTTAATCTTGCTGAGTTTTTAGGTGAAACAGAAAAAATGATTGGAGGATATTGGGTACCATTAGGTGATCTGCGAATTTTAGGTCCTACATTGTTGGCAATTTTGTCTGTTATTTTGATTACTAATACAAGGGGTAGATTTACAATCTGGTTGGCAGTTATTATTTTTATTTCTTCTTTTGCTTTAGTGTATATACTTGATCCGACAATTTTTACGGAGCTGCTTAAAATAGGGGTAAGAGAAGGATTAAACCAATTAAACTAAATAGCCAAAGAGACGTAATAAAGTTACCAAAACATAATTGTGCAAAGAATTAAAGTTTCCTCAGTTTATATATATTTATCCTATTTAAATGCTTTTTTTGTTACTCTTACAAGCTTGTTAGGTATTTTTTGGAAGAAAACATATATTCAAGAAACAGCTAACTGGGCTTCACAAGCTTTGGGACAGGATATTGCAAACATTTTGGTAGTTATTGTTTTAATCATTTCTTCTTACTATTTAAACAAAAAATCACTACGTGCATACTTTGTGTGGTTAGGTTGTTATCTATATCTGTTATATGCATTTGCAATTTATAGTTTTGCAATTCATTTTAATTACTTGTTTCTTGTTTATGTAGCAATTTTAGGTCTTTCTTTTTATGTTCCTTTAAGTAGTATGTTGGAAATTAAACTTAAAAAAATATTTAAAATCCTTAATAAAAACAAACAGGCACAAAAAGCCAGACAACTTTTAATTACTATTGCTGTTTTATTTAGTTTTTTGTGGCTAAGTGAAATAGCCCCGGTTCTTTTTTCTTTTGAAAAACCGGAAATTTTGCAGGATACAGGATTGCTAACAAATCCAGTCCATGTTCTTGATTTAGCCTTTATTCTTCCAGGAATGATTATTGTCTCCCAGATAATAAAAAAAAGAAAAGGTTTGGGTTTGTTTTTTGCAGTACCTTTTATGGTTTTTGCTGCCACAATGGGAATTGGTATAGTTTCTTTGTTTATTGTTTCTTGTTTGCAAAACAATATTGCTTTTCCTTTACCAGGATATTTAATTATCTTAATTATTGGTTTAAGCACATATTTTACACAGCTATTTTTAAAGGAAATAAAAAGAGATTAGGGTGAAGTAATATAGCTTTTTTATAAATAAGCAAAGTTATATGAGTAAAAAAGACTTGAAATCTTTTTATAAAGCTTTTACTTACCGGGAATATTTGCCGACCAGCTCTGCATAATCAAGCTGATGTTTTTTAAGCTGTGGCAACAAGGTGTTTTTATCCGCCCCTTTTTTTAGTTCCAGTTTTTTGTTTAAAGCATAAAGCTTGAAAAAGTAGCGGTGTGTTCCAGATGGAGGGCAAGGACCGCCATAAGTAGTTTTATTAAAATCATTTGTTCCTGCTATTGCTTCTTCAGGCATTTTTCCTTTTTTAATTTTTTTGGTGTCCGGAGAAATATTCCATAGGAGCCAATGATCCCAGGTTTGGCCAGGAGCATCCGGGTCTTCAACAATCAATGCCAAACTTTTTGTATTCTTAGGAACATCTGAAAACTCAAGTGGTGGATTAATATTTTGCGCGTCACAAGTATATTTAGAGGGGATAAAACCATTGTGTTCAAAAGCATTACTTTTTATATTCATTTTTACTCCTTAATTTGTTATTTAATTTTATTTACATAGTTATATTATTGTTCTGGTTTTAAATACAGGTAAGATTAAAGTAAAAATTAAGTAAGAAAAGTGGTATAATTTAGGTGTTATGATATTTGTTACAGTCAGGGGCCGTTGTGATGTTCAAATCAAAACGGTCTCTCTCCCAGAATTTTTTATACAGCCGGCAGCTTGTTAAATATCTGCTTGGCAAGTCTTCTATTGATAAAAAAGATGTGGTTTTTGAAGTGGGTCCGGGAAAAGGAATCATTACCCACGAGTTGTCGGAGTTAAGTAATCAGGTCATAGCAGTTGAAATTGATACTTCTCTAATTGAATTTTTAAAAAATAGAGTAGCTGAAAATGTTGTTCTTTTCCAGGCCGATGTGCTTGAATTCCCTTTGCCAAGATCAGAATACAAAGTATTTAGTAATCCGCCTTTTTATATTGAAGGAGAATTAATTAGAAAACTATTAAATGCTAAAAACCCACCTAAGGAGGCTTGCTTGGTTTTAATTAAAAAGCCTGCATTAAGATGGGCAGGTATAAAAACAAATTCAATGTTCTCTGTTCTTTATGGTCCCTGGTTTACTTTTGAAGTTATGCATCAGTTTGATAAAAGTGATTTTAAACCTAAGGCAAAAGTAAACACAGTTCTTTTAAAAATTTCACAAAGAAAAAAAGCTTTATTAAGAAGATCACAAGAAAAAGAGTATAAGAATTTTGTTGAAAATGGATACAAAGGTGGAAGAAGAATTAATCAGAATTTAAGTAGTTATTTCTCCAACAAGGAATTAAACTATATTACCCAGAAACTAAGAATTGATTTTAATAGTAAGCCAACTAATCTTTGCTTGGAAAACTGGCTAGAATTGTTTAAGTTTTTTAAAAAATGATATATTAAAAAGATGAAAGATAATGGATTTATAAAACTGCTGGGAGCTTTTAACCTTTTTATCCTTTCCCTCATGGCATTTAAATATACGCAACCGTATGAGTTTGATTTGTCAGGCAGGTATAAACCGGAAGAAAAAGTAGCTGATTTTCATGGTGGTAAATTTAACTCATGTACAGATCCACGAGTAACTTATACATACAGTCCGGAAAAGAAAGATGAAGAAGCTGTTTTAGGAGAAAGTACTGCCAAAAAAAGAATCTATGTTGATTTAAATAAGCAGCGTTTGTATGCATTTGAAGGTAATGAATTGGTTCACAACTTTTTAGTGTCATCCGGAAAATGGGGATGGACGCCTACCGGAACATTTAGAATTTGGGTTAAATTACGCTATACGCTTATGGAAGGCGGTTCCAAAGAATTGGGTACTTATTATTATCTTCCTAATGTTCCCTATACAATGTTTTTTGCTAATAACCGAATTGCGCGTTGGCGCGGTTTTGCTCTCCATGGAACTTATTGGCACAATAATTTTGGGAATCCGATGTCACATGGATGTATTAATTTAAGAACAGAAGACGCTGCTAAATTATATTATTGGGCAAAGCCGGAGCTGAATGGCAGGCAAAGTGTTTATGCTAGCCAGGACAATCCGGGAACGGAAGTGGTTATTTACGGTAAAGCACCTGCAAATTAAGTTTAGATTGTAATTTGACTTTATTGCAAATCAAATTTTAAAATATAAATATGAATAGAACAAAAAGGCTTTTTTATTTTTTTATCCACTTGAATTTTATTACCGGTTTTTTGTATGCTTTTTATCATTTTGTCAGTACACCAAGATCAGTAGTGCTTGACCGCAGATTATGGGCATATGAAAGCTGGATTATTTTATCTTTTTATTCACTCTTTGTATATTTGATCCTAATTGATAAAGGGCATAAGCTGAGCAAAAAAAGGATTAAAGAACGTATGGATTGGTTTAAGCAGACACTTTTGGTAAATCTGATTCTATTAGTGTTTCCTTGGGGAATTTTCTTGTTATTATCGCCTCGTTACTTAAGTGAAATTATGGGATTAGGATCAATCTACTGGAGGATTTTAGGAGGAATGTCTTTATTGGGTGCAGCTATTTACTATCTACCGTACCGTTTTTACAAAGAAAAAATTGCTTACTATGTAATGATTTTTGGTTTTATTGATAATGCATTGGCCGGTTTGATAATAACCATTTTGTTTTTAATGGGAAGAATTCCTTTGATTGCTTTTAGCGGCATGCCTTTGCTTTTTTATTTTTCCTACTTTTTCTTTGAAGCAGCAAGGGACTATAAAAAGACTTTAAAATTCAAAAAAAAGACCCGGAAATAAATTCCGGGCCCTTTAAGCTTTTTAATAAAGCTTTTATACTTGCATGTCTTCTTGTAAAGCTTCCAGATCCTCTTCGTGTTCAACTTCATCAGTCAAAATTTCTACAATCATATTGTAGGTGAGTGGATCTTTGTCTTTGGTCATTTTTGCAAGTTTGGAATAGACTTTGATTGCACATTGTTCTCCTTTAATGTTCTGCTTTAAAAGAGCAGAAACCTTGGGGTTTTTTGGTGTTTCATAACCGCAGTTGGTTAATTCATACCATTCTTTTGGCTCTATAATTGGAGTTCCCCCCAATTGTAGAATGCGTTCTACCAGCATATCAGCGTGTCTGAGTTCGTCGTTTGCATGTTCAACCAACTCTACAACAACGGCTCCTCGCATTGGTCCCATTGCAATTTTGGCACCAATCCAATATTGGTAATAGGCGAGCCATTCGTCTGCCAATGCCTGGTTTAATTTTTTAACAAGTTCATCAATGTCTAGGCCAACAATTTTTTTACCTTCTGTTCCCATTGAGACCTCCTTTCACATATAATTCTATCTATTTTGGAACTTAGTTTCAATTGAAAAAATGGCTAATTTAAAAATACAAATAGACAAAAATATTTAATGTTGATATTATGATGATATGGAAGGAAAAAATGCCTTTACTGGATTAGGTGTTGCAAATATTGGGAAAAGGATTCTTCTTTTTGGGTCTGGTAAAAAATCAAAGAAAAACTTTGCTATCAACGAAAGCCGCGATGGATTTGATTTTGAGCCGTTCAAAAAAAAGCTTGTTTTAAAAAGTAAAACTGGTGAAGATATAAAAGTAGCTGAGATTAAGGAATGGCGGCCGGCTTTTTTTGCAGAACACTATTTTTTAACCTACCTGCGCAACAAAAATTTAAAACTTGCTTATTCTGATGATTTAACTCACTGGGGAGAAGTAGGAAAAATCAAAGGAATTAGTAAATTAGGAATGTTAGTTCCCAGCTATAAACATAATGACAAAGTAGTTTTGTATTATGGTGAAAAAGAATTAAAAGTTGCTTATTCAAAAGATTTTGTAAATTGGGAAAAGGCAGAAAAACCGATTTTGGGATTAGATCCCAAACTACAGGATAAAAGAGTGATTAAGATTGGTAATATTATCCCCTTAAGCGGTGGAAATTTAATTATTTTCTTTTTATACAATCCTGAAAATAATAGTAACTACAGCTTGGAATTGGTTTTGGTTGATAAAAATAACCCGGAGAAAATAATTTGGGAAAAAGGTTCGTCTTTATGGAAACAACCGCAAAGCTGGGAAGAAAAAGAAGTTAGCCCAATCGGAGTAATTGGACACAAAAACCAGATTTTTTCTTATTGGCAAATTAAAGGTGAGGGTATTTTTGCAGAAAACCATTTTTATCCTCGGCCGGAATTTAAAGAAGAAGTTAAGTTCAGTTCACCCATTCCTTTATTGAATAAATTTAAAAATAATCCTCTTTTAGGCCCAATCAAAGAAAATTTTTGGGAATCGCAGGCTGTTTTCAATCCGGCGGCAGTTAAATTGGATGATGAAGTCCATATTCTTTACCGTGCGGTAGGAGATGACGGAAGGTCTGTTTTAGGTTATGCTTCAAGTGAAGACGGAGTTAAAATTAAAAAGCGTTTAAATGAGCCGGTTTATTATCCCCGTAAAAAATTTGAAGGTGCACATATGGGAGCACCGCAAGGTTATACTCCTTATGCTTCTGGAGGAGGATGGGGAGGATGTGAAGATCCGCGTTTGACAAGGTTGGAAGGACGTATATATCTGACATATGTTGCTTACAGTGGTTACAGTCACCCTCGAGTGGCAATGTCTTCAATTGATGAAAACGATTTCCGTAACCAGAATTGGAATTGGGAGGATCCGGTTTTAATTTCCAAACCCGGCGTAGTTGACAAAAATTCTTGTATCTTGCCTAAAAAAGTAAACGGTAAGTATGTAATATTTCATCGGATATATCCCAATATTCTAATTGATTACGTAGACGACCTAGATTTTGACGGAGAAACAAAGTTTTTGCAAGGTAAGTACAAAATAGAGCCAAGAAAAGAGCGCTGGGACAGTCGCAAAGTGGGAGTGGGTCCAACACCGATTGAAACTGACGAGGGTTGGCTGGTTATCTATCATGCAGTAGCTGACAAAGGTTGTTACGATTACAAAATGGGAGCTATGCTTCTGGATAAAGATGACCCCAAAAAAGTTTTATATCGGACAAATTCTCCAATTTTAGAGCCACAGTGTTGGTATGAAAACCAAGGTTTTAAAGCTGGGGTAGCTTACCCTTGCGGAGCAGTAGAAAAAGACGGTAAACTATTAGTATATTATGGCGGTGCAGATACAGTTACTTGCGGAGCGGAAGCAAAAATGGATCAATTTTTAAACGAATTAAAAACTTCAGGAACCGCAAATCTTAAGATAGTATAAAATTAAAGGCTTTATGGTAAAAGTTAAGCGTTATTCCAATAATCCAATTTTAGGCCCTAATCATGAGAGTGATTGGGAAGCAAAGGCAGTATTTAACCCCAGCATTGCCAAAAAAGGTAAAAACTATTTTATGCTTTATCGAGCTGAATCTTCTCCCAAGGAATGGCATGGTCAGGAAATTTCTCTTTCCACCATTGGGGTGGCGGAAGGAAAAGAAAAAGACAATTTTAAAAATAGACGCGAGTTGATTGTCCCTGAAAAGGATTGGGAAATGTATGGATGTGAGGATCCCAGAGTTTGTAAAGTGGATGATACCTTTTATATTTTTTATACAGCGCTTTCTAATTATCCTCCCAATGCTTATGGAATTAAGATTGGGGTTGCTTTGACTAAGGATTTTAAAACTATTGATGAAAAGCATTTGGTTACCCATTTTAACTCTAAAGCAATGGGACTTTTTCCCAGAAAAATAAACGGACAATATGTAGCGGTTTTAACTGTGGATACGGATTCTCCACCCGCGCATGTTGCACTGGCTTTTTTTAATAAGATTGAAGATCTTTGGGATCGAAAATATTGGCAGAACTGGCGTTTAGCAGTAGACAAATATGATCTCCCTTTGCAGTTAAAAAGAGAGGATCATATTGAAGTAGGGGCTGCGCCTGTTGAAACTGATAAGGGTTTTTTGCTTGTTTACAGCTATATCAGAAACTACTTGTCTTCTCCCAAAGTTTTTGAAATCCAGGCTGTTTTGCTTGATAAAAATGATCCTTTAAAAATTATTGGCAAGACACAGGAACCTTTATTGGTTCCGCAGGAGGAATATGAAAAATATGGACAAATTCCCAATATTGTATTTCCTTCTGGAGCCAGAGTTGAAAATAATCAGTTATTCATCTATTACGGAGCGGCAGATACGCGTTGTTGTATGGCACAAACAAATTTAAAAGAGCTTTTACACGAAATGACATCCTGGAAAAAAAAGCATTATTACATGGGTGAAATAGATGATTTAAAATTAGAAAGGATTAAAGACAATCCGATTATTAAACCAAAAAAAGAAAATAAATGGGAAAGTAAATATACTTTTAATCCCGGAGCAATATATTTGAACAACGAAGTCCATATTTTATACCGGGCAATGGGGGAAGATGATACTTCAGTAATTGGTTATGCAAAAAGTAAAGACGGTTTTAAAATTGATGAGCGCTTGGAAGAGCCAATTTATACTCCGCGTGAGGATTTTGAAGTTAAAAAAAAGCCAGGCTTTTCCGGGTGTGAAGATCCCAGAATTGTTAAGTTAGGCAAATATTTATATATGTGCTATACCGCATTTAATGGTAAAGACCATTGGCGTATTGGTATGTCAAAAATAAAGGAAAAGGATTTTTTAAATAGAAATTGGGAATGGAGTAAGCCTTCTTTAATATCGCCACCGGGAATTGGAGATAAAGATGCTTCGTTATTTCCGCAAAAAATCGGTGGTAAATATGCAATTTTTCACAGGATAGAACCATGTATCTGGCTTGATTTTGAAGAAGACTTGGATTTTGGCAAAGATGACTGGGTAGAAGGAGAGATTGTAATGCAACCCAGAACAGGCAAGTGGGACGATAAAAAAATTGGGATCGGGGGGCAGCCGATCTGGACTGAGGAAGGCTGGATTATTCTTTATCACGGAGTTTCCTCAAGAGACGACGGATACCGGCTTGGTGCAGCACTTTTGGATTTGGAAAATCCTTTACAGGTTCTGGCAAGAATTGATTATCCGATTTTTGAGGCGGAAGCGGATTATGAAAATGAAGGTTTTCGGGCAAATACTGTTTTTGGTTGTGGAAATATAGTAATTGAAGGTTTGGTTTATGTGTATTACGGGGCAGCTGACAGCTATGTTGCAGTGGCAACAGTTCCATTGCAAAACTTACTCAAAGAGTTGAAAAAATATCAAGTAGGCAGATTTATTTATTAAGCTCTTTTTTGACTTTTACCCCTGTTTTTTGTATAATTATACCTGTTCTTCTTCATATTATGTATCAAATTGGTAAGCTTAAACAAGGTTTAATATTAATTTATAAGGGAGTAAAAAATGGCTTCTGAAGATAATGAAAACAGAGAATTTAAAGTAGGGGATATGTTAGTTAGCCCCAAAGGAATATTTGAAATAGTTGAGAAAAAAGAGAAAGAAACAATAGATGGTGAAAAAAAGAAATATTTTTTTCTTGAACCCCGTTATGGCAGACGTAAAGATAGTCTAAGGGTTTCTTTTCCGGTTGACAATGTTGATCAAATAAAAATGAGAAAAGCAGTAACTGAAAAAGAATTGGAGGAATTACTGGGAGAATTTAAAGATGAAATGGATGAAGAAAACTTGCCCGGTACTATGAAATTAAGAAAAATGGCTAACTCAAATGACCCGTCTGAACTGGTAGATGTTTTAAAAAGTGTATATATTTACAAGCATGTTTTGGACCGTAGCTCTACTTCAAAAAACAAAGTATTTAAAAGATCTTTACGCCAATTAGCACAAGAAATATCTTGTGTAACAGGTAAATCGATTTCCGAAGCAAAAAAGCGAATTCGTAAGATACTGAAAAAAAATATCAAACCCAAGAAAAAAGAAGAAAAGTAATTTAAATTAAAAATGAGCCTGGAGTGAGAGTTGAACTCACGACCTATCCCTTACAAGGGGATTGCTCTGCCACTGAGCTATCCAGGCGAACAACCCCAATTTTATCATATTTTTTTATGGATGAGCAAATAATCGTCTGAGTAAACTTCTTTCCAGTCTTTTTTTTGGGGAAACCATTGTGTAAATTTTCTTCCCCATGGAGTAATGTCTGTTTTTGAAAAGATTACCAACTTAAAGCCATACTTTTTTTCCAGCTCTTCCCACTTCTCAGGGTTATTCTGGGCAGGGATATATTCTTGTCTAAAAAAATCTTTTGGATATGCCTCAGGGCGGTTGTCAACAAAAACTTTGTAATCGGGATATAGGCGGTAAATTAAATATCCACCAATATCAAAATTATTAAATATTGGTCCTTGGAGTTTTTCTTTTAAAACATAATCAACGCCTTCTTTACCTTTAGATTTAATCCCAAAACTTGTGGTTTCCGGTTTCTGAATAACAAGAAGAAAAAGTAGAGGTAAAAGTAAAACCAGTGGTACATACAAGAGGTTTTTTTTCATTTCTGGTTTAATATTTCTGACAAATTGATAAGTATTGATAGAGGTAAAAGGTAAAAAAGCAAGTGCAAAAAAAGCGCTGCTACGGATTGCTTTAAAAACCATTGCGGTAAAGAAAAGCAAAGATGAAACAGAAAAAAAGTTTTGTTTTTTTCTATTAAGTGCAGCACTAAAAATCCAAAGTAAAAGCATTAACCAAAAAACGGGTAGGTAAAGACTCCTGGTATAACGGCTCATGAAAAAAATAGTTTGATTTTCAACTATTTGATAACCATAATTTTTCAAAACAAAAAATGGATAAAAGGCTCCTTTTAAAAAGTTGGGATTTATTAAATTGCTCAAGCAGACAAGAAAAAAAATAAAAAAAGAACTTTTGTTTTTATTAATTTTATTTTTGTTATCTAAAATATTCTTGATTAAATAAAAAAAAGCTAGGCAAGGGCCAATAAAAAAATAGATGTGTGAATTTACCCAAACAAGCTGAATTAAAGGGAGTATCCACTTGATTTTTGTATCTTTCTTTAAAAAAAGAGCTATTAAATATATAGAGGTGAAAAAATAAGAAAACATTTCTGGCCTGATCCACGAACGACGGGAAAAAAGCATTAAGGAAAGTAAGCTAAAAATTATTGTTAAAGAATGTGGAGCTTTTTTATAAGTAAAATAGGATAAAATAAAAAAAGTTAAGCTTAAAATAATTGTTTTAAAAATTATTAGAGAGTTAAAACCAAAATTAATTTGGAATAAGTAAAAAAGCACTTCTGGCAGCCAGTGGTGATTAATAAAAGGAAAGTTAGGATGGGTATAAGAAAAAAGGTTTGTTTTTGGTATTGATTTGTTTTTCCAAATAATTTCACCCAATTTAATATGTCTGCCTAAATCTTGGTCTAAGCCTACCACAGGATGAATAAAGATAATTATTAGAATTATTAATAATGGTAAAAGAAAATAAAAATGCTTATTCACCAATACCCTTTAAGTAAACTGCTTGCCATGGTTGATAAGAGGAATAGAATGTTTTTTCCTGTAGTACTTGATCATTTAAGGTGACCTTATAATCAAAGGATGCTTTTGCTCCCGGCGAAGCCCAGTCAATTTGTCTGATTTCTTCCTTTGGAAGGGTAGGAGTTTCTTGGTACCTTGGCGGTGGGGCGGGTGCTTTATCCCAGACACGAGTATCAGAAACATATATATCCCTGCCATCGTCAGATCCATAAATTTGAAAAGATAGGTAGTAATTACTTTTGTCAATTTCTCGCTGAATAAGAATGTGTTTGGGTGTATTGTTTTTGAATTTAAAATCAACGGAAGGTGAATAAACAGTAGCGTCTTGGCCAAGAGGTGAGTTTTGTTCGTAATAATGTACCCGATATGCATGTGCATGTCTTTCTGTTACTTCTAAGCCTGCGTTTATAGCGGCACGGAAAAGAGTAGTAGAAACCTGGCATACACCGCCGCCATCTCCCAAAACAGTTTTGCCTTCTTTTATGATATATGATTGTTTATATCCGGTTTGCTGGGATATTTCTCCGAGGTTTTTGTTAAAGGAAAATTCTTCTCCGGGCGGAACAAGGATTCCGTTAAGCCTTCCGGAGGCTAAATCCAGATTAAAAATCCTTGAAGCCGCAGAACCGCGGAAATATGATTCACCTTTACCAATTTGTTCATGAATGCCCAGATCATTTGCTTGATTGTTTTGAATTTCTGGGTCCGTGTATTTAATTGGCAAAGTAATCTGGGCAATTTGGTTTTGTTCTTGTTCCAGGCCTTGTAAGGCTTGTTTAATTAAAGAAACAGTTTCTGCTTTTTTTAAAGTTCTTCCTTTTTTTGCTGGTTTGAATTCAATTACTTTATTATTTTCAAAGCGGAACAAGGCATTTTGCGGTTCTGTTTTAATCGCATTAGCCAATTCAGCACTCCAGGAAGCTATTTTCTCATCTTTATAACTATTTTTAAAAGAAATAAAATTTATCAGATCTTTGTCTTCTAATATCCATGTATCTCCGTTTATTTTTAATTCAATTTTTTTACCTATTAATTGCTCAGCTCTTAGAATAGTGTTTTCTATCTGTTCTTCACTTAAATCTAGTTTAACTGTTTTAATGGGAATATTAATTTCTTTTTCTGCAAATTCAGCTAAATTCCTTTCCATGTTTTTTGTTAGTTTTTCTTTTTCAATTTCTTGACCTTCACGACCTTTGTCAACCTGAATTTGATTATTCTCTAGTTTCAAAGAGGGAGGGATAGGAGGATTAGTCAACTCTGCACTAAAAGAAGCTGTTTTTTGCTCCCATTTTTGTTGATTGTATTTAAATTCTGGTTTAAGGTTGAAGCTATTTTTTAATGCCTGAAATTTTATTTTTAAATTTTTGAACAAGTCTTGGTTTCTAGTAATTTGAAAAGCTTTTTCCACACTTTCGTCTGCTAAATAATTTAATTCAATTGCATTTGTTGATATCTGATAAGTATTATTTTGATAGCTAAAGATCAATTTTTCTTGCTTTTTCTCCTGAAAATATTTTTCAAGCTCTTGGCTTGCATTATGTTTATCTTTGCAACCAAGATAATATTCAGCAACGCTTATATTAGGAAATATTCTTTTTTGTGTTAAAACAAAGAAAGTTATTAAGAATAGACTTGCAAATAGCAGTAAAGTGGCTAGAATTAAAATAGCCGCTTGAAATGTATGGGACATCTTGTTTATTATAAACATAGGTCTCCTTTTAAAATATCAGAAAAAGGTAAATAATGAAAGATAACAACCAGGAGGAGAAGGATTTAAAGCAACCTGTCAAACCTTCTCAACAAACTGAAGAAACCTCAGGAGAAATAAAACCTCCTTGGATTGAAGTTGAAGAACATCCGGTACAAAAAAAGCCTAGCCCACCAAAAAAAGAAACAGAAAATCAGCCTTTGCCTACGGAGTTTTCTGATAATAATGATACTGAAAAAAAAGATACTAGTTCTTCAATTCCTGCACCTAAAGATACACTGGAAAAAGAGAAAAAGGAAGTGAAGCAAGAGAATATACAGTCAGAGGATTTTGCCAGTGCAAAAAAGAAAAAAAATAAGCAACCGGCTACTTCGTCAGAAAATAATTTTATTAAACAATCTCCATTTAAAAAAGTTACCCCAATTATTGTAGTGGCTGTAATAGGGATTATCTTGTTTTTTGTTGGGTTTAAAGTTTTGCCGGGTTTGATTAATAAAGGTAAACAACTTCTTACTGGTGAAGGAGGTAGTGATGGAGGAGGCGTTTCAGCTCCAGGAAAAACAGTTGATTTAGTATATTGGGGATTATGGGAGCCAGAGCAGGTAATGTCCCAATTAATTGCTGAATATAAAAAGGAAAACCCCAACGTTAATATTCAATATACTCAGCAGTCAAAAGAAGATTATCGAGAACGCTTGCAATCTGCATTAGCAAAAGGTGAAGGACCAGATATTTTTCGTTTTCACAATACTTGGGTGCCAATGCTTAAAAACGATTTGGATGTTGCACCCAATGATGTAAAGGAATCAATAAACTTATCCACTAATTATTATCCTGTAGTTTCCAAAAACTTAACGACTAATCAAGAAATAATGGGGATTCCAATATATTTTGATAGTTTGGCTTTGTATTACAACCAAGAACTTTTGGAGCAGGCCAATGAGACTCCACCATCAACTTGGGAAGATTTGCGGCAGTTGGCTGTTGATTTGACAGTAAAAGATGATACAGGGAAAATTCATACTGCTGGAGTTGCCTTGGGTACTACCAATAATGTAGAGCACTGGAGCGATATTTTAGGGTTGATGATGCTACAGAATGGAGCGAATCCTGCAGAGCCATCTTCTGAACTGTCAACAGACGCACTTAAGTTTTATACTATATTTGCTGAAAAGGATAAGGTTTGGGATGAGACATTGCCAAATTCAATATATGCATTTGCAACTGGAAAAGTTGCTATGATTTTTGCTCCTTCCTGGCGTGCACATCAAATTAATGAAATAAGTGAGGATCTTAACTATGCAACTGTACCTGTACCACAGCTGCCAGGCGAAAAAATTGCTTGGGCAACCTATTGGGCGGAAGGTGTTTGGGAAAAAAGCAAAGAAAAAAAAGAAGCCTGGAAATTTTTAGAGTTTATGTCAACACAAAAAGCCTTAAATACTTTTTACAGTGCAGCATCTGGAATGAGGCGTTTTGGAGAACCTTATCCAAGAGTAGATATGGCATCGCAGTTGCAGGACGATCCCATTGTATATTCTTTTGTAAAACAAGGACCTTATGCAGAGTCATGGTATTTATGCTCCCGTACTTTTGATAATGGTATCAATGACAGGATTATTAAATATTATGAAAATGCCGTAAACGGATATTTAGAAGGGCAGGAAGCAAAAGAGGTTTTGACTACTGCTGCTTCAGGCGTAAAACAGGTGCTTTCCAGCTACGGAATTGCCAGTCCTGAGAATACAACTGCACAATAAAATGGAAAAAGCCATTTTAAAGTCTTTGCAATATCATCAACTTTTTGATTATCCATTAAATAGGAGACAAGTGTATTTATGGTTGTATAAAAAAAAAGCAAAAAAGAATGAAGTATATAGGAAACTAAAAAGTTTAATAAAAAAAAACAAAGTCAAAAAAAAAGAAAAGTACTATTTTTTTCCCAATAAGAAAAATATCATTGAAAAAAGGAAAAAAAGAGAACATTTTTCTAGTAAAAAATTAAAAACAGCAGGAAAATATAGTCATATTTTGGCAAAAATCCCCTTTATTAAAATGATTGCAGTTAGCGGATCTCTGGCAATGGAAAACTGTGATAAAAATGAAGATATAGATCTTTTTATAACTACAGCAAAAAATCGCTTATGGATCAGTCGTTTTTTGTGTATTCTTATTTTAGAGTTATTGGGTAAACGTCGCAGACCGTTAGACAAAAAAATAAAAGACAAAATTTGCTTAAATCTTTTTTTGGATCAATCCAGTTTAGAGATAAAGCAGAAAAATGCATATACAGCACATGAGATTTGCCAGATAAAACCGTTGGTAAATAAACAAAAAGCTTATCAGCAGTTTATTAAAAGTAACAATTGGGTAGAAGAATATTGGCCCAATATATATAAAGAGCTGAAAAAACAAAACCTTCTGGATAAACCAGGAACAAAAAATGTAATTTTAAAAAGTTTCCTTGATTTTATTGATAAACTCTTATTCAAAATACAATTTATATATATGAGAAAGAAAATTACTAATGAAAAAATAAGTTATCATGCTGCTTTTTTTCATCCTCAAGACAGAAGCAATACAATAATGGAAAATTTTAAAGAATAAGTTTAAATCTTTTCGCGTTTTTACTTTTATGTTATCTGAAATCTTTGGATATGAGAGCATTTTAAATCTGCCGTAGGTAAAGATATAATATATTTAAGATGAAAAAAGCAAGAATTTACAAACAATTAGAGAATAAAAAAGTTAAATGTCAGGCATGTCAATGGTATTGTGAAATAGGCAATGGGGATGTTGGTGTTTGTAAAACACGTTTGAACAAAGAAGGAGAATTGTATTCTTTAATATATGGGATTTTAAGTGCTTCCAATGTTGATCCGATTGAAAAAAAACCACTTTACCATTTTTATCCAGGGACAGAAGTTTTGTCCATAGGCTCTTATGGGTGCAATTATCGTTGTAAGCAGTGTTTAAATTTCAGTTGTTCATGGGGACAGCCGGCAACAAATATCCTAAACAAATTAAAAGAAGGAAAGGAAGAAGATATTGTTAGGCCGGAAGAGATGGTGGATTTAGCAATTGAAAGAAACATTCCCGGCATTGCTTTTACATACAATGAGCCTTCAATTTGGCCGGAATATGTTTATGATGTTGCCAAACTGGCAAAAGAAAAAGGTTTATACACTGTTTATGTTAGCAACGGTTCATGGACTGAAGAAAGCTTGAATAAATTGGCTCCGGTGATTGATGCTTGCAACATTGATATCAAAGGATTTACCAGAAAAACATATTCAGATATGGGAGCATATTTTGGTAATGTTTTAAAACTTACAGAAAAGGTTGTAAATGAGTTTAATATTTTTACAGAGTTAACAACATTGGTAATCCCTGGAATAAATGATTCTGAAGAAGAATTAGAAAATATTGCCAATTGGATTACGGAGAAGTTAGGAGATGAGGTTCCCTGGCATTTGTCCCGTTTCTCTCCTGAACTAGCACCAGATAAAGATTTTCAGCAAATTGAAGAGACGTCAGTTGACAAACTAAGACAAGCATACAAAATAGGTCTTGATGCCGGACTTAAACATGTTTATGTTTGGGCGCCAAGTGGAAGAGGATCCAGAGGTTTTGCTATGGGAGATACGATCTGTCCAAAGTGTAATAAAACAGTAGTTGAAAGAATGGGATGGCAACCGGATTTGTCTGGATTAAAAGTAACAGATGCAGGTGTTTTTTGTAAGAAATGTACAAACAAATTAAATGTTATTTTATAAAAGCAGGATTAAACATGTTTTATAGCAAAAAAATTGCTAAAGCTTTATAATTAAACTATGGAAGAAGCAGGAATTGAAACTTCGGAAATTCATGCTGAAGCAGAAGAAAAAAATAAGATTTATAAAGATACAGTGCGTCTTTCCACTGGGGAATTTATACATATAGAAACTTCAAGAAGGAGACTTCAAGAGAGTTTTGGAGATTTTGCTGAACATTTTGGGAGAAATAGAGAGGAAGCAAAAAGCTTTTTCCATGAGCATGTTGATTTTGAACTTTGTGAGCCAAGTGAAAGTCAAATAGAAGATACTCGTTTAAGAAAAATTTTTCATCGCGTAATCAATATGGTTCCTAAAGGGTTATTAGGAGGAGCGATTAAGCCAATAGAGAATGGAAATTATAGATTAATGGTAAATATTGCTGGACTTGGTGCAAACTTAGAAAAAATTAACTTCAATTATTCTAACATGGATAGTTTTCAGGTTAAAGAATATTCGAAAATGTCAGAGGATGTACGGATAGCAGCATATAAGCAATTGGTTCAGACAGCAACTGAGCATGAGTTCTATCATTTGATTCAAGCCATGGAAAAGCCAGAGGATTTAGAGAAATATATTGAGAGGAAAAAGATCTCACGCCGTTTTTTTGTATTATTTCTTGCTACTGCTGCAGCTCTAAGATCTATGGAAAGTATTTGTCCTGGTTTGCAACCAGTTTTGCTTCCTACATTTGGATTGGCTTTTCATTATCTTGTTCGAAGTGAAAAATTAGAAGTAGAAAAAGACGCATATGAAGCACAAAAAAAAGCAAAAGACCTAGAATTAAAAAGCCCTTATGATTTTATGCATGAGAGATAATATTTTGTATCAAATATTTTAAGATGTGTTAAAATAAAGGCATGGAAAAAAATATTCTTGAGATTAAAATTCCCCGAAATAGTGAAGAGACTCCTGAATCAATGGCCGGAATCTTTGCCGGTTTGTCTAATTATAAATCCTCTTTTTGGCAAAAATTATTTGGGAAACGTAAATGTGTAGTTTTTGAAATTGTTTTGGAAAAACAAACAATTCATTTTTACAGTGTGTTGGAAAAAGAGTTCGAGCCATATTTTACTTCTCAATTAACTGCTCAATATCCTAAATCTAATTATGCAAAAATAAAGGATTACTTGAAAAATTGGGACTTGGAAAAAGCTGATTTTGGTCAGTTGGTTTTGGATAAAGCATATTGGTTTCCTTTAAAAACATATAATGACTTTCGCGAGATTGATCCATTAGCTGCATTTCTGGGAACTCTTTCTAAAGCAGGACCTAAAGACAGGGCGCTTTTTCAGTTAGTGATTGCTCCGGTTGGATCTTCTTATGAAAATGCTGCCAGGAAAATACTAAACAAAGGAGTTCCCTCACCGGATGGTCAGAGTACTCGCTCGCATCCCCAATCAGGGTTAATCACACAAAAAATATCACACAAGGCGATGCATGCTGGTATGAGGCTTTTGGCAATTTCGGTCAATGAAAATTCAAGCTCCAAGTTTTTAAACCATCTTGCAGGCAGTTTTGGTTCATTTACACTTGGGGAAGGAAATAGCTTGCGTCTAAAAAAACCCAAGCTGTTAAAAAAAAGGCTTTTGAATTCTATTAAAAATAGAGAGTTTAAACCGACACCAAGATATCAATACTTAAATATTGAAGAGTTGGCAACAGTATACCATTTTCCTAATGAGAAACTTTCTAAAATACGCAATATTTCCTGGGGTGGGAAGATAATTGGGGAACCACCTGAGGATTTGCCGACTTCTGAAGGTCTTACGGATGAAGAAAAAGAAAAAATCAACTTTTTTGCTCAAACTGAATATAAAAACAAAACAGCAAACTTTGGTATAAAAAAAGAAGATAGACGCAGGCATATGTATATTATTGGGAAAACCGGTGTAGGTAAATCTACGATGATTGCTAATATGGCAATTAATGATATGCAGAGCAACAATGGAATGGCGGTTCTGGATCCACACGGTGACCTTTGCGAGATTCTTTTGGACTATATTCCCTCACATCGATTAAATGATGTTTGTTATCTTGACCCGTCGGACAATAAACGAGCATTTCACTTAAATCCTTTGCAGGTGAGGAATAAAGAGCATGCAGAACTTGTAGCTTCGGGAATTGTATCAATCTTTCATAAGCTTTACCACTATTCCTGGGGACCGCGCATGGAATATATTTTTAGAAACGCTCTGCTGACATTAGTAAAACGTCCCCAAAGTACTTTAGAGGATGTTCTAAAAATACTTTCAGATGATGTATTCCGCAAAAAAGTGGTAGATAAATATTGTGATGATACTTTAAAAAATTTCTGGTATAACGAATTTAATAAAATGTCTGAAAGACTGCGTTCTCAAGCTGTGTCACCAATACAAAATAAGGTTGGACAGTTTGTTAATTCACCAACTATAAGAAATATTATTGGTCATCCGCATTCAACTATTGACTTAAAGGAATTTATGGATGAAGGGAAAATATTAATTATCAATCTTTCCCAAGGAAAAATTGGAGAAGACAATGCTGCACTTTTAGGAGCAATGCTAATAACCAAAATGCAGTTGGCTGCTATGAGCAGGGTCGATATGGACGAAGAAAAAAGACGTGACTTTTATTTGTATGTTGATGAGTTTCAGAACTTTGCCACTTCCTCTTTTGTAAAAATTTTGTCCGAAGCAAGAAAATACCGTCTTAATATCTCTGTTGCTAATCAATATATGGGTCAGTTAACTGATGACATGCAAAAAGCAATTTTTGGGAATGTAGGAACATTAGCTTCCTTTCTGGTAGGAGCACAAGATGCACATTATTTGTCCCGCGAGTTTGGAGAAAGATATGAAGAAGAAGATTTGGTGGCATTGGATAATTTTGAGATATTACTGCGGCTTTCGATTAACAGAAAAACATGTAAACCCTTCTATGCAAAAACATTGCCTTTACCTGAATGTAAAAATCAGAATAGAAAAAAGGCTTTACGTATATCAAGCGAACGCTACACTAAACCTATAGAGGAGCAAAAATGAAATTAAAAAGTACGTTTATTATTTTTTCAGTTATTGGTTTGTTTTTGGGAATTGCAATTTTAGCTATTTCTTTTTTTCGGGTTCCAAGACAGGATATTAAAGGAATAAAGGAGATAAAAGCGCAGGAAAAGGAAGTTGAACATTTGCAAAAACAAGCAAGCAAACAAAGTGATTATACTCTTGCTTATCCTGGAATTCTTCCTGATCACCCTTTGTATTGGCTGAAAATGGTTCGAGACAGAGTTCAACTTATATTATCACGTAACCAGATTGAAAAAACAAAACTGCTTTTACTTTATGCAGACAAAAGAGCAGCTGCAGCAGAAAAATTATTACAAAAAAATAAAGAACAGTTGGCAATAACCACATTTACCAAAGCGGAAAAATATTTGGAAAGAACTTTTTTGAATGCCGAAAAAATAGAAAATCACAACATAAAAAAAACTTTAGAAAAAGCACTGGCAAAACACTGGGAAGTACAGCAAAATTTTGAAAACAATATGTCAGAAGAATTGTACCAGAGGTTAAAGATAAGACATCAGAGGTTAGAAAAAAAGGCACAAAATTGGTAGATTTAAATATATTTATAATATAAGTAAAATTTAATTATTTGAGTACATTTTTTCACACTTTAATTTTTTACTAGAATCCGGAAAATGAAAAGCGAATTTTTGGTAGCAAAAAGTAGTGTTTTTGTTATTGAGAAGCTCCTTCTGTAAAAATTTTACTTGCTGATATTTTTTGATGTATTAAATGATAGTTGACATGCCACAACTAGTGTTTTAACTTTAGACTGTACACTATGACTAGTGTTTTTGAAAATTAGGAGAAAAATATGAAGTGTCCATATTGCATGAGCACAGAAACAAGTGTTTTAGAATCCAGAGATTGTGAAGACGGAGCAGTTACCAGAAGAAGAAGAGAGTGTGAAAAATGCGGCAAACGATTTACTACTTATGAACGTGTAGAGGTTATTGATTTGAATGTAATAAAAAAGAGTGGAGAAGTTGAAGAGTTTAACCGTAAAAAAATGCGTTGGGGAATTGAAAAAGCTTGTGAAAAAAGACCGGTTAGTGAAGAGGAAATAAAGGACATAATTGATGAGATTGAAATGCGTTTGTTAAATCGTAAATCTACTGAAGTTTCGTCAAGCGACATAGGTAGGATGATTTTGACCCGGTTGAAAAAGTTGGACAGAATAGCTTACACCAGATTTGCCAGTGTTTTTCTGGAATTTAAAAGCATTGGAGAATTTCAGGATTTAATTCATGATTTACAATAATTAAATATTGTATAGAAAGGGAACATGCCAGATGCAGCATTAACTAGTGTAATTGAAAAAATTAGAAAAAGAGACGGAAGAATTGAAGATTTTGATCCTGCCAAAATAGAAAGAGCAATTTGGTTAGCCAGCAGGGCTGCCGGTTTTAAGAATAAAAAAAAGATCAGAAAACTGTCTCAGCAGGTAGTGGATGAAATGGAAAAGCGGTTTAATCAGACAATTACTCCGGAAGTGGAACAAGTGCAGGACCTGGTTGAAAAAAAGCTTCTTGAAAACCAAGAAAAAAAGATTCATAAAGCCTTTACACTGTATCGTGATTTGCACCGCAAGATGAGGGATATTGGTAGTTTGGTTGATTCAAATGAGCTAATTGAAAAATACCTGGAAAAAGAAGATTGGTTGGTTAAAGAGAATGCTAATATGACCTATTCCTTACAAGGTTTAAACAATCATGTTGCCTCAATTATTTCTTCCAACTTTTGGCTGCATAAGATTTATCCTCGAGAAATTAGAAAAGCACATACTCATGGGGAATTGCACATTCATGACTTGGCATTGATTTCTGCATATTGTACGGGATGGGATCTAAAAGACTTTTTATTACGGGGATTTGGCGGAGTTAGAGGTAAAATACATTCTTCTCCCCCTAAACACTTACGGACAGCTTTAGGACAGTTAGTAAACTTTTTCTATACCTTGCAGGGTGAAGTTGCCGGTGCAATTGCAGTTGCTAATTTTGATACTTTAATGGCACCGTTTATTGCTTATGATAATTTATCATATGAAGAGGTTAAACAGGCTATGCAGGAGTTTGTTTATAACATGAATGTTCCTACACGGGTAGGTTTTCAATGTGTTTCTGAAGATACAGAGATTTTAACTTCTGAAGGTTGGAAAGACTACCAAGAAGTTAAAAAGGGAGATAAAATTAAAACCTTTAATCTTGAAAAAAAAGAGATTGAAGAACAAGAAGTAGAAAGTGTTTTTAAAAGAAAATACAAAGGGAAGATGTTTAACCTGAAAAACCGCATTCAGGATCAATTAATTTCTCCTAAACACAGAGTTGTACGTAAAAAATTTAATTCAGATAAATATGTTTTGGAACCAATAGAAGAAGTTAAAAAATTAAAATCTCCTGTAATAATTCCGGTAAGTGGAAAAAATAGTAATAAGAAAGCAGAGATTAGTGATGAGCAAATTAAATTAATGGCTTGGATAATTGCAGACGGGACAATTGAAAGACCAGGAAAGCATCGTTGTTGTTATCGTGTCAGCATTTATCAATCAGAATTGAGAAATAAAAAAAATTATCTAGAGATTAAGGAACTGCTTGATCATTTTGGGTTTGAATATTCAGAATACAAACATGCATCTTTGGGAGAAGACGTAAACCGTCTTAGATTGAATGCAGAGAGCTCTAAAACAATTCACCAATGGTTTGGAACAAAAGAGAACATACATTTCATTCCTCATAAAATGTTAAAAATGAACACAAAACAATCACGTGTGTTTATTAACACATATTTAAAGGCGGATGGATTTGAAGATTGTAAGATTGCTGTGTCACATCCTAATTTATTAGAAGATTTACAGGAGATGGTAGTAAATTGTGAATATGGTTTTACGGTTTTAGAAAGAAAAGCGACAGTTATTGGGAATAAGGAAATTTTTGTTTTGCGTTTAATAAGACACAAAGAAACATATATCCAGGAAATAAAAGAGGTTGATTATGAGGGCGTTATTTGGTGTCCACATACGAAAAACGAAACAATAATTGCTAGGAGAAAAGGAAAAGTTTTTATAACAGGAAATACTCCTTTTACAAATGTAACCATGGATTTAGTAATTCCCAAAATATTTAAAGACGAAGCTGTAATTATTGGTGGCAAAATGCAAGAACGAACATATAAAGAATTTCAAGAAGAAGTTGATCAATTTAACCGCGCTTTTGCTGAAGTAATGATGGAAGGCGATGCACACGGAAGAGTATTTACTTTTCCAATTCCAACTTATTCTGTAACCAAGAATTTTGAGTGGGACAACAAGGTTTTGGAACCAATATGGGAGATGACACGCAAATATGGGATTCCATATTTTTCTAACTTTGTTAATTCGGATATGGATCCGGAAGATATTCGCAGTATGTGTTGCAGATTGCAGCTGGACAATAAAAAACTGCGTAAAAGAGGGGGGTTATTTGCTGCTAATCCGTTGACCGGTTCAGTGGGAGTAGTAACTTTAAACCTTCCACGGATTGGATACCAAGCTGAAACAGAAGAAGATTTTTTTGAAAAAGTAGAAGAATTAATGGAATTGGCAAAAGATTCCTTACAAATTAAAAGGGAAATTGTAGAAGGATTTACAGAAAAGGGACTTTATCCGTACTGCCGTTATTATTTAAACGATATTAAAAAAAGAACCGGAGAATACTGGCATAACCATTTTAGTACTATCGGGATTAATGGAATGAATGAAGCATTGGTTAATTTTATGGGTAAAACAATTGTTGAACCGGAAGGAAAGGAATTTGCCTTAAAAGTTATGAACTTTATGAACGATAAATTGCTGGATTTCCAGAAGGAAACTGACCAAATGTTTAATTTGGAAGCAACTCCGGCCGAAGGAACTTCATATCGTTTTGCTAGAATTGACAAAGAATATTTTGGGAATGAAATAATTTGTGCAAACCAAAAAGACGTTGATGATAAAAGGACAGAGCCTTTTTATACCAACTCAACACATTTACCGGTTGATTATACAAACGATATATTTGAAGCTTTAGATAATCAAGATGAATTACAGACTTCATACACCGGCGGAACGGTTTTGCACGGTTTCTTGGGAGAAAGTCCGGACAATACGAAAATTGTCAAAAAAATGGTGCAAAAAATAGCTAAAAACTATAGTCTTCCTTATTTTTCATTGACTCCAAGTTTTTCCATTTGTCCCAAACATGGATATCTTAAGGGAGAACATAAGTTTTGTCCAAAATGTGATCAAGAAATTGGCTACCAAAAGGAGGTGTAAAATGGCAGCACAAAAAACAGAAAAGAAACAAGAGCGCACAAAATGTGAAGTTTATTCACGCATTGTGGGTTATTTAAGACCTGTTTCCCAGTGGAATCCGGGAAAAGAAGCAGAATTCTATAAAAGAAAAACATACAAGGTCTCATAAGCATAAAATAGATGCTGTTAGGAGGATTGCAAAAAACTACTTTAATTGATTTTCCTGGTCGTATTGCATGTACAGTCTTTACTGTAGGCTGTAACTTTCGTTGTCCTTTTTGTCATAACAAAGATCTTGTGACATTAAAAAACTTTGAACAAAAAAAACTTCCTCAAATACCGGAAAAGGATTTTTTTACTTTTTTAAATAAAAGAAAAGGAATTTTAGACGGAGTTTGTATAACCGGAGGAGAGCCAACCTTGCAAAATGACTTGCCAGACTTTTGTAAGAAAATAAAAGACATGGGGTTTGAAGTTAAGTTGGATAGTAATGGGACTAATCCGAAGATGTTGAGTAAAATGATAAATAAAAAAGTTGTTGATTTTATTGCCATGGATTTAAAAAACAATTTTTCTGATTATAACAAAGCAGTGGGAATTAATTATCCTATTGATAATATAAAAAAAAGTATTAAGCTAATTTTACAGTCAGATATTGAGCATGAATTCAGAACAACGGTTGTTCCAGGAATACACAAAAAACAAAATTTGCTTGAACTAGCAAAGGAATTAAATAGTTTGTATAATCAATATGGAGAAGAAAAAGAAAAAGTGTGGTTTTTACAGAAGTTTAGACCACAGAATTGCTTAAAAGATCAATATAATAAGAAAAAACCATTAGCGGATAAAAAATTTAGTGAATTTAAAAAAGAAATTGAAACTTTTTTTCCAGAAGTTAAATTAAAAGGAATAAAATAATGGATTTAAAAGAATTAACCAAAGAAACAGTAAAGGTTAATCAGAAATTCGACAACTGGAAAGCTTGGGACAATAATATCCGTTTTATTGATCTAGTCGAAGAAATTGGTGAGCTTGCCAATGCAGTTTTAACCAAGCAAAGAGCTAAAGGTAACAAACCCGGCTGGCAAAAAGAAGGGTTTAAAGATTCTTTGTGTGATGTTTTATATGATCTTTTAGTTTTAGCAGAGCAGAATGATGTTGATTTGGAAAAAGAGTATTTAGAAATGCTGGAAAGATTGAAAAAAAGGATTGAAAACGGAGAATGGAAGTAGTTTTAGCGTCTGCCTCTAAACGAAGAAAAGAACTTCTAAATTTATTAATCGATGATTTTAAAGTTATTCCTAGCAATATAGAAGAAAAAATAGAGAATATTCCGCCCAAAAAGCTGGTAAAAAATATTGCTTTAAAAAAAGGAAGGGAAGTTAAGCAAAAAGTGAATAAAAAGAATGTACTGATAATTAGTGCAGATACAATGGTTTTTTTGAAAAAGCAAAAAAGTTGGGAAAAAATAGGCAAGCCTGACAATAAAAAAGATGCTAAAAGAATTTTGAATCAGCTTTCAGGTAAAAAACATTTAGTAATTACCAGTGTTTGTTTTTTCTGGAATAGTAAAAAAAATTGTTTTATTGATAAAAGTGAAGTGTTTTTTAGAGAAATAAAAGAAAAAGAATTGGAAAAATATTTGGATCAAGCAGCTTGGCAAGACAAAGCTGGAGCCTATGCTATTCAGGAACAAGGAGGCAGATTTGTTAAAAAATACACTGGTAGTTTAAGCAATATTTGGGGTTTTCCCTTGGGAAAAGTAGCAAAAACTTTAAAAAGAGCTGGTTTTGAGGTAAAATCTAATTGGCCTCAAAGGTTTAATAAGATTTCTAATGAGAAGAGAAAGGTATTTTTATGAAAGACAAGAAACGCTTAAAAACAAAAATTTTGGTTACATACGGACCAGCATCTGATGACAAGCAGATTATTTCCAAGATGTTAGACTTGGGGGTACGTGCGTTTAGGTTTAATATGAAGCACAATACTTGTGAATGGCATGGCCAAAGAATTGCAAAGGTAAGAGAAGTAGCAAAGGAAAAAGGGATAAGCGTTTGTACTGTAATGGATCTTCAAGGACCAGAAATTAGGGCAACCGGGGAAAGGAAAGAATTCAAACCTGGCGAGGAAGTAATTTTTGGAGCTGAAAAGCCGGCAGACATTCTTTTGGACCGCAAAGAAGTAATCCCGGATATCCGTAAAGGAGATGACGTATATATTGACGATGGCAAGCTAAGATTTCAGGTAATAGATATTAAAGAAGGAAAAGCAGTGCTTAGAGTTGTCGAAGGTGGTAAAATTGAAGGAAGAAAAAGTGTTAATCTTCCGGGTGTTGATCTAAACATTGCTTCTTTGGCAGAAAAGGATTTTGATTGTTTAAACGGTATGCAAAAAGATGATGTTGATTATGTTGCACTTTCTTTTGTGCGTTATAAAAATGATATTTTGGATTTGAAAAAAGAATTACGTAAAAGAAAAATGAATGCAGGAGTTATTTCAAAAATTGAGACCCAACAGTCTTTGGATAATTTTGACGAGATTCTGGAAGTTTCTGAAGGGATTATGATTGCTCGGGGAGATTTAGGAATTGAAACTCCAATGGAAGAAATACCTTTTTGGCAGAAAACAATTATTAAAAAATGTTTAAGACAGGGAAAGCCAGTGATTACAGCGACGCAGATGTTGGAAAGTATGGTAAAAGAACCTTTACCAACGCGTGCTGAGATCTCTGATGTGGGTAATGCGGTATTGGATAAAACAGATGCATTAATGCTTTCTGGTGAAACAGCAGTGGGAAAATATCCGGTTGAAGCTGTCAGTTGGATGGTACGATCTGCACTTTTTCTTGAGGACAACGAAACTCTTAACAATAGTCATAATGTGAAAAATTATCCTATTGTAGATCAAACTGCTGCTGTGACAATGGCAGCTTATCAATTAAGCAGGGATCTTCCGGAATTAAAAGGATTTTTGGTTTTAACCGAAGGAGGACATACTGCTAGTATGCTGGCAAGATTAAGACCACAAATGCCAATATATGCATTTACTCACGATGAAAATGTCAGGGATAGAATGTATTTGACGTGGGGAGTAAAACCGTATCTTTTTAATTACAAGACTTTAAGTGATAAAGAGATCAAAAGGATACTTGAATTTCTTGATCAAAAAGAAGAAAAGATTGAAAAAGGTGACAAGATAATTATGGTTTGTGGGAAATCATGGGGAACACCGGGAAAAACAAGTATGATTCGTTTACTTGAGATTTAAGCGGTCAAATAATTGCAGCTTTCTACTTAATACTTACCACTAATTTGTGTTAATATTATATTTATGAAGAGAGATAATCTGCCCTCTGGTGCTGATCCCAATGATCCGCAGCAGCCGGTTGTAAAAGATGACAAGAAAATACAGCCTCCGCCAAAACCTCAGATTAGTGGCTCGCCTGGAATGGCAAAAGAAAGAGAAGCGGGCGGAACTTTTTTTAAAGAACAAGCACCGGTAATAGTAGAAAAAAAAGAATTTGAGCCGCCTCCTGAAGTTGAAGGATGGATGGAAAAATTGGAAAAAGGTGAGGAAATTACACTTCCAGGACCGGTTAAAGATCAGTACGGACAGATTCTAATGGAAGCTTCTCAGGTTGTAAAAGCTAAGATTGTTCTACCATTGGAAAAAGAGAAAATAGAGGAAGGATTAAAGGAAAAAGTTTCTGATTCCATTCGTTGGTTGTCGGAATGGTGTTTAAGAGTTGTTAAAATGTTTCCCAGTAGGGTGTCTTATAAAGAAAAATAAATTATGGATCCATTAGCACAATTAGCCAGCTATTCAAAAATATTTTTAATTTTGATATTTATTGCAGGTTTATTGGTTTTGGCGTTAATTGGTATTTTTTATCTTTTTTTGATTTGGATGAAATTTAAAGATAGGGAAGAGCGTTCTTTAAAGTTTGTTCTTTTGCAAATTGCTGTACCCAGGGATAATGAAACAAAAATTGATGCTGCAGAACAAATGTTTGCTTCGCTATACTCAATTAAAAAATCGGGCTTTTTATCAAAATTTAAAGCGCCAAATCATTTATCTTTTGAGATTGTAGCCAGTAAAGAAAACATCCGTTTTTATGTTGCTGTACACGAGGACTTACGTGATTTGGTTGAGAAACAAATTCATGGTGCTTATCCGGATGCTGAAGTAAAACAAGTGGAAGAATATAATCTTTTTTCTGAAAAAGGCAAGGTTGCCAGTGCTTCACTGGTTTTGAAAAATGCCTCATTTTATCCTTTGAAAATTTATCGGGATCTTCCGACAGATCCTTTAAGTATGATTACTTCGTCTTTAGCAAAAATGGGAGAGAATGAAGGAGCAGCAATCCAATTTATTATCAGCCCGGCAGGAAGCAAGTGGGAAAGTTCCGGACAAAGCTATATTTCCAAGATAAAAAGTAAGGAAGCAGACCCGGAAGAAGCACAATACAAAGTAGATCCAAAAGATTTGGAAAGAATTGACAATAAATGCAGCAAAGCAGGTTTTAATACTTCAATTAGAATTGTTGTTTCTTCAGAAACAAAACATCAGGCAGATAGACATTTAAAAAATTTGACATCTTCTTTTACACAATTTAATTCCAGTTTAAATGGGTTTAAAAAGAAAAAGATTTGGTTTAAAAAGCTTTTTATGATTGATTTTATATATCGCTACCAGTCTCTTTTTGGCGGTCAAAGTGTTTTATCTACTGAAGAGCTGGCAGGAATGTATCATCTGCCCAATAAATCCGTTGAAACACCGCATATCCATTGGCTGGCGGCAAAATCAGCACCAGCACCGGCAGAAGTTCCCAAAACAGGCCTGTATATTGGTAAAAGCACTTATCGGGGAATGACACGGCCGGTTTGCATTGCTAAAAAAGATCGCCGTAGGCATATGTATATAATTGGTAAAACTGGTGTGGGTAAATCCCAATTAATGATGGAAATGGCATTGCAAGACATCCGTGAAGGAAGAGGAGTTTGCTTTATTGACCCTCACGATACAGTGGAACAAATAATGGAATTAATTCCACCGGAAAGAGCAGAAGACGTGATCTATTTTAATCCTTCGGATACGGAAAGACCTTTAGGATTAAATATGTTGGAAACAGAAACAGAAGATCAGAGGCATTTTGTAGTCTCTTCAATAATTGGATTGATGTACAAATTGTATGACCCGCACAAAACTGGTATTATTGGCCCTCGTTTTGAACATGCAATTAGAAATGCAATGTTGACAGTGATGAGTGAGCCCGGGAGTACTTTTGTTGAAGTTGTGCGTGCTTTAACTGATCAAAAATTTGTGCAGGAGCTTTTGCCTAAAGTAAAAGATCCTATGGTACGGCGTTATTGGACTGATCAAATTGCGCAAACTTCGGACTTTCATAAATCGGAAGTTTTGGACTATATTGTTTCCAAGTTTGGCAGGTTTATTACCAACAAAATGATGCGTAATATTATTGGTCAATCCAAATCTGCTTTTGATTTTAGAAAAGTAATGGATGAAGGGAAGATTCTTTTGATTAATCTTGCCAAGGGAAGGATTGGGGAAGAAATGAGTAATTTTCTGGGTTTGATATTGGTTCCAAAGATTTTGGTAGCTGCAATGAGCCGTCAGGATATTCCGGAAAAAGAAAGAAAGGACTTTTATCTTTATGTGGATGAGTTTCAAAACTTTGCTACACCCGACTTTGCCCAAATTTTGTCTGAAGCAAGGAAATATCGCCTAAACTTGTGTGTTGCCAACCAGTTTATCGGTCAGGTTGAAGAGGAAGTTAAGAATGCTGTTTTTGGAAACGTCGGTTCATTAATTTCTTTTAGGATCGGTGTTACGGACGCCAATTATTTGCAACATGAGTTCCAACCCACTTTTTCGGAACGGGATTTGATTAATATTGAAAAATACCATGCATACATGAAGACAATAGTTGATAATGAGCCGGTTCATCCGTTTTCAATGGATTTAACCAAAGATATGGATAAAATAGATAAACTGCGAAATTCCAAAGTAGCTGAAATGATTAAACAGCTTTCACGCTTAAAATACGGAAAAGATAGAGCTGTAGTAGAAGCAGAAATTGCCAGAAGGGCAAGGCTTTAAAGAATTGCCATTTCTGACTTGGGCGGTTTTGGATTAGTTGCTTTTGCAAGCTTCAAATATCTTTCAGTTGTAGTAATTTGTTTGTGTCCCGCCAATTGTGAAACAGTTGTTAATGGTACACCTGCTTTTAGTTGATGAACAATAAAAGTGTTACGTAAATCATTGAGCTTACCGTCTTTGATTCCGGCTTGTTCAAAATACCGGTCCACAATCGTCCTGATATTTCTGATTAAAAGTTTAGTGTTGTTTTTGGTTACAAAAAGGAATTCCGAATCTGTTTCCGGCCTTTCTTCCAAATAATCTTCAATTGCTTTTTTAACTGCTTTGTTTAAGGGAATTTTTCTTCCTTTGTATTTGCCGTGCGGACGGATATAAAGATAATTTTTCCCTACATCAGTAACACGAATGTTGGTGATCTCGCCAACTCTTACTCCGGTTTGAAGTAAAAGTTCAACAATTGCAAAAATTCTTTTATCATTTCTACAAGCATCTCTTAGAGCACGGTACTCGGTTTTAGAAAGAAAATTAGGCGGTTTAACTTTAATTTCCGGTTGTTCAAGCTCTTTTGCCAAGTTTTCTTCGACAAGCCCTTCTTTAATTAAAAAACGGAAAAAAGTTCGCATGGAGTTAATTTTTCTGGAGATTGTTTTAGGGGAGAAACCTTTATCTTCTTTGAGTTCTTTTTTAAAATTGCGCAGATCTTCAATATTAATTTCTTCTATTTGATTTTTCCCTCTTTTTTCTAGAGAGTGTTTTAATTGTCGCAGGTCTGCACCATATGCTAAGATAGTAGAGTGGCTGCGGCCAATATCTTTTAAATAATCTAGAAATTTTTTATAGGCTAGTTCAATTGTGATTATATTTTCGTTCATTTGCTTATTTTTAAGGCAGGGAGTAATTTTTTAGAATGTCTTATAATAACATTAACGGTAATTTATGTCAATTATAAAAAAAACTACTTACTATTTATCTATTTGCTTGATATTACTGTTAATTTTTAATGTTAGCAAGGATATATATCGTTTAATGAATGCAGGACAACGTTTAGAGGATGCGGAAAAAAAATTAGCAGCAATAGTAGAAGAGAACGAAAAACTTAAAAAACAGCAAAAAGACGGTAAAAATGATTATTATCTTGAGAAAGAAATTAGAGATAAATTAGGAATGGCAAAGCCAGACGAAACTGTAATAATTCTTCCGGAAGAACTAGAGTTAACAGATAAACATTTGGGAGAAGAAGAAAAACAAAATCTTCCTAACTGGGAAAAATGGTTGAATGTGTTTATAAAAGAGTAAAAATCATTTACTGATCTTGTCGAAAAAATGTTTAGATGTTAAAATATAGGTTGCGTTAAGCAAGACAGCGGGTGGGGGGTAAGTATCCCGTGAGGCTCATAACCTCACTTAACCTAGGGGCGGTACCTAGGACCCGCTACAATTTTTATGAAGCCAGCGTGGCTCAGGGGTTAGAGCAGGGTCTTCATAAGGCCAAGGTCGGTGGTTCGATTCCACCCGCTGGCACATAAAGTAATTTTTAAATAGAAAGGAAAATATGGGAAGATCAAATCCAAAAAGAAGAAAAATGCAAATTCAGCAAAAGCAAAAAAGGCAGGAAAAACTTGGCAGACTTAGAAAAGAGTATCTAAAAAATGCCAGTAAAACAGCAAGAAAAAAGATTTTGGACAAGGTGCACAAATTGGCGCCTTGGTTAACCAAAGAGCAGTTTTTGGAGCCGGTTAAAAAAGAGCTTGATTAAATTTTTATTTGTGTTAAGATTGAGAAAATAAAAGCAATGACGGGGAGAATGGGCCCTATCAGCTGGAGGGATGAACAAGAAATTAAGTAGTCTTTCCCGGAAGGAGACCGTTATCTTTCAAACCGATATCAAAAAGAGTCGGTTGCAGAGTTCAGAACTGTAAAGTTCTGATAAAGCAAGGTGGTACCGCCAGAAAGGCCCTTGCAAAAACATGACTAAATTCGTGTTTTTGCAAGGGCTTTTTTAGTAAATTAAGTCTGTCTACGCAAAAAAAGGCTATGGCAGAATAAGGAGAAAAAATGAAAAAAAAATATTCAATTTTGACTGGAATTACTCCGTCTGGTAGCGGAGAGGTGCATATTGGTAACTATTTTGGAACCGTGAAGCCATTTTTAGAAATGGCGCAAAAAGCTGAAAAAGTCTATTTTTTTATTGCAGATTTACATGCTTTAACAACTGTTCAAAATAAAAAAGATTTGCAAAGAAATGTTGAAAACATAATTTTGTCTTATTTGTCATTTGGTTTTGATCCTGAGAAAGTATTATTCTATCGGCAATCTGATATTGTTTTGCATCCAAATTTACAGACGCTCTTAAATAATGTTACTCCGATTGGATTAATTAAACGTTGCCATGCATATAAAGATAAATTGGAAAAAGGTTATGATCCCAGCAAAATAAATATGGGACTATTCAGCTATCCTGTTTTAATGGCCGCAGATATTTTATTATATGAGCCGGACTATGTGCCTGTTGGAGACGACCAAAAGCAGCATGTTGAAGTTACAAGAGACATTGCTGAGTATTTTAACAGTACTTATGGTGAAACTTTTAAATTACCAGAAGCATACATTCAAAAACAAGTTGCTCGTCTGGTGGGAACAGACGGGAAGAGGAAAATGAGCAAAAGCTTAGGAAATGTTATTTCAGTTTTTGAAGATGAAAAAAAGATTAAAAAACAAATAATGGAAACTTTTACTGACCCTAAAAGAATTCACCCAACTGATCCGGGCAGGGTAATAGATAATCCGATTTTTATTTATCATGATTTGTTAAATGAAGATAAAAAGCAAGTTAAGGACTTGAAAGAAAGGTATAGAAAAGGTGAAGTGGGAGATGTGGAAGTAAAAGAAAAACTTTTTCAAGCTCATTTGAAAAAGTTTTCAGAGTTTAGAAAGAGATATCGAAACTTAAAGCAAAATCCAGAGAAAATAAAAGAAATTTTAAAGCAGGGTACTGCGTTAGTTAAAAAAGAAGCACAAGAAAAAATGGAAGAGGTAAGAGACAAAATTGGGTTAATAAATAAATATTCAATATGAATTTTAAATTTAAAACCGACTATATTTGGTGGAAAAGATATCCAAGAAGCGGGTGGTGAAGTAATAATATTACTTTAGTGTATAAAGCCCGCTTTTTGCGGGCTTTTTTGTTATCTAGTTATTTTTAATTAGATATTTACTTATTAGATATTAGTTATTTTAAGTTATTTATTTTAGAAAGGATATTAAAATGAATTTTTCGCAATATTTTGGTGATTATGGTGGTTGTTATGTTCCTGAGCCGTTAGTAAAAAGGCTTGAAGAACTGGAAAAGGTGTATTTACAAATAAAGGATGACAAAAAGTTTAAAGATGAACTTTTAAGTTTGCAAATGGATTATATTGGACGTCCAAGTCCTTTATATTTTGCATCTAAATTATCTAAGTTATGCAATGGAACCAGAATTTATTTAAAGCGAGAGGATTTAAACCACACTGGGGCACATAAGATAAACAATACTTTGGGCCAGGGATTGATTGCAAAAAAAATGAACAAAGAAAAATTAATTGCAGAAACAGGAGCAGGTCAGCATGGAGTAGCAACAGCAACGGCAGCTGCTTTAATGGGAATTGAATGTGAAGTGTATATGGGTGAACGTGACTATATTAACCAGAACATAAATGTTTACCGCATGCAGTTATTAGGAGCAAAAGTTGTTAAAGTTACTAAGGGTCGCAAGACCTTAAAAGAGGCAGTAGATGCGGCATTAGGAGCATATTTAAAGGACGAAAATGCTTTTTATTGTCTAGGTTCAGTTGTAGGGCCACATCCTTATCCAACAATGGTTAGGGACTTTCAGAAAGTAATTGGAGAAGAAGCAAAAAAACAGATCTTGAAAAAAGAAGGAACTTTACCTAATTACTTGATTGCTTGTGTGGGTGGTGGTTCAAATGCAATGGGGCTTTTTTATGAGTTTATTAATGATAAAGAAGTGAAATTAATTGCGGTTGAACCGGGTGGTAAAGGTGAAAATACTCAAAAGCACGGTCTTGTTCTGCAAAAAGGACATCCAGGGATTTTACATGGATTTAAGAGCAAAGTTTTGCAAGATGAAAAAGGAAATGTTAAAGAATCCTATTCAGCAGCATCAGGACTTGATTATCCCGGTGTAGGGCCAGAACCTTGTTACTTGCATCAGATAAAACGTTTGAGGGCGGTTGGAATAACTGATAAAGAAGCGGTTGATGCATTTAGTCTTTTATCAGAAAAAGAAGGAATTATACCTGCTTTGGAATCAGCACATGCAGTTGCATATGCATTGAAATTAGGAAAAAAGTTGGAAAAAGACAAAGTGCTGGTAGTTAATCTTTCAGGAAGAGGGGATAAGGATGTAGAAAATGTGTATAAGAATTTGATGTGATTTACTGAACCCGGGGTTTAATGTGTATAGACTCCGGGGATTACATTCTTTCTATAATTTGAAGCGCTTGAAATAAGCGTTGCTCGTTTGCTTCTGTTGCTAAATCAGTAAATCCAACTAAAAACAAATCATTGATAAAGGCTTCTGAAGAAAAATCTTCGTATTCATAGGAAGAAGGAAGGATATCCAACAAACTTTCACCAGCTTTCATTCTCTTGCCAATTTCTTTTATTATTTTTATTGCATCTTGTTTTATAAAAGACCAGTTAGGATCATAACTGGTCTCCATTGCTTGAAATAAAAGATATAACGCTTTCATACTTTCCGTGTGATAACCTTCATTTAGACTGATTTGTAATTTTTTTAAAAGACTTTCATTTTTTTGTTTTTGGATTAAATGCTCTAATATAGTTTCTCTTTTTAATTGTCTTATAGATAATTCTTGATTATGAGGGATGATATGTTCTTTGCTAATAGTTGTTCGTTCTAAAAGCTTATCTAGGTGGTAACTACCTTTTAAAAAGGCTGCTTTTAATATTCCAATAGCATTGGCAGCTGTATCAGGAAGATAACTGTCTGTATAACTTAATGGTTTTTCTACTGTTTCTGATATGCGGACTCCTTCTCTATTACGTTCAGCTTTTTGTTCTACTACGCGCGGCTTATATGTATCAATTGCTTGGCAAAGCCGGTCTATTTGTTCTATTCTTTTTTTAAACACAGTAATAAAAGTATCATTTGATCCAGCAATTTTTTCTATATCTGTTCCGTAAATCTCTTTTTTTCCTTCAAATTTTACACCAAAAAAGTCGCGAAAGAGGCCTAAGTGTATTCTGATTTGTCTTAGAGCATTCGTGTCAAAAGATCTGTCATTTTGTTCAAGTTTTTCTTTTATGTCAGCAACATTCCAGTCTAACACTCGTACAGAAACATCTGTACTACTTTGACTACTTTCATATTTTACTCGAATATCATTATGTTTTCTGTCAGCTACGTAGATACCGGCTTTGTGCATAGCTTCTGCTAAGCGCAAACTTTCATATAATGTGTAATCAAAAATTTCTTGTGCAGTAAAAGCATCCTGGCTATTTTCTGTACAAGCTTTAAAGAAATTTACATATTCTGAGTCAACATACTCAGATATAAGAATAGTATCAGCTTTTGGGGGAATCTTTTCTTCTTCACGAGCCTTGTCAGGTTGAACAGTCTGTATTTCTATACCTTCATAAAATTGAGATAAAGGAATTGGTAAATCTCTGTCAGGAAATAGATTTTGCCAGGATTCCAAAATACGGTGTGTAACCTTAGCTTCTGTTTGTACTGTTTCACTTAGCTGTTTTTGCGTACGTTCTATTCCTAAGCTGTGAGGTGTTTTTACTACGGCTTCTGTGGGTGGAATACTTGCTTCCTGAGGGAAAAGAGCCTTTGCTCTATAAACCTTTGTTTTTGCACCCCTGGATATAAAATTATTTGTTGGATCTATGACAACTTTTTCAGGTCGGGTATTAAGCCAAGGTGCTTCTTTCATTCTTTGGCTTAGTTCTTTGCTTATAGGAGATATTTGTCTTTCTTGATCCATATTTCTTTTTATATTAGCAGAAAAGGTCTAATTATTAAAATAATTTTAAATTTATCCTAGAAGTAAATAGCAGAATTTGGTATAATTTATGCGTATGAATAAAGAGGAAAAGAAACAAGGTGATAAGAAGGAAAACTGGAAAGATAAGCTTCCGGACAAGAAGATAAAAAAGTTTGAGTTTAAATTTAATTTCAGTCTCAAAAATATTCTTCTCTGGTTGTTTGTTGGTTTTATTGCAGTTAATTTCTTTTTAGCCCTTAGAGGACCAGTTCCAGAAGGAGACAAAAATCTACCCCAAGTTCTGCAGGATATTCGGGAAGATAAAGTAGAGCAGGTGGAAGTGGAAGGTGAAACTTTGTATGTTGAATACAAAGACGATAAGCTTTTTACTTCACGCAAAGAACCGCAGGAAACGTTTACTGATGTTTTAGATAATGCTGGTATCAATCCAACAGAAGTGAATTACAAGGTCAGGGATCAGTCTATGGCAAAAACATGGGGAACTATCCTAGAGATCCTTCTTCCTGTAATCTTAACCGGAGCAATTTTCTTTTTTATCTTCCGCCAGGCAAAAGGTTCGCAAGACTCAATTTTTTCATTTGGTAAATCGAGTGCCAAATTATTTGCTAAGGGCAAGCAAGATATTACTTTTGATGATGTAGGAGACATTAAAGAAGCAAAAAATGAAATGCAGGAAGTGGTTGACTTTTTAAAACATCCTAAGAAGTATGAAAAAGTAGGAGCAAGAACCCCTAAAGGTGTTTTACTGGTTGGACCCAGTGGAACCGGTAAAACTTTACTAGCAAGAGCTGTTGCTGGTGAAGCGAAAGTGCCTTTTTTCTCAATTGCCGGATCCGAGTTTATGGAAATGTTAGTGGGAGTTGGTGCTTCCAGGGCAAGAGACTTATTCAAAAACGCTAAAAAAGCCGCTCCTTCAATAATTTTTATAGACGAAATTGATGCTATCGGGAGAATGCGTGGTGCAGGTGTTTCCGGAGGACACGGTGAACGAGAACAGACTTTAAATCAGATACTTGTTGAAATGGATGGATTTGAACCGCATGATAATGTAATCGTAATTGCAGCCACTAACAGGGGGGACTTGCTTGACCCGGCATTAATGCGTCCCGGACGTTTTGACCGTAGAGTGGTTTTAGAACTGCCTGATCTTGAAGGCCGTAAAAAAATTATTAAAATACACAAAAAAGGCAAACCGTTTTCAGAAGAAGTTGAATGGAAAAGGGTAGCTAAAAGAACAGTTGGTTTTTCCGGTGCGGATTTGGAAAACATGCTTAATGAAGCAGCGATTTGGGCGGCTAGACATGACCGCAAAGAGATTACTTCTGATGATTTGGAAGAAGCAGCAATGAAAGTTAAATTGGGGCCGGAAAAGAAAAGATTGCAAAGCGAACACGAAAGAAAAATGACTGCTTACCACGAAGCAGGGCATGCTTTGGTAACCCATCTTTTGGAACGAATGGATCCGGTTCATCGAGTTTCAATTGTTTCTCGAGGTAAAGCCTTAGGTTATACTTTAATTCCGCCGGAAAGAGATAGACAGCATGAAACAAGATCCCATATGTTGGAAATAATTACGTCTTTGTTGGGTGGAAGGGCAGCTGAGACAATGATTTTTGATGATTTAACTTCCGGTGCAGCATCAGACATTGAAAGGGCAACTCAGATTGTCCGCCGGATGGTTATAAAGCTGGGCATGAGTGATTTAGGACCAATTCATTTTGGCAAGATATATGACAAAACAGAATGGGGAGAAGCATATATGAAACCATCAGAAATTTCTGATGAGATGCGTTCTAAGGTAGATGAACAGATTAATAAAATTATTGATCAGTGTTATAAAAATGCAGAAAAGATTTTAAAAGATAATAAAAAGAAACTGGATAAGATTGTGGATGTTTTATTAGAAAAAGAGACTATTGAACAGGATGAGTTTGAGAAATTAATGAACAATGAAAAAGCTAGTTCTAATTGACGGCCATGGTATCTTACACCGTGCATATCACGCACTCCCTCCTTTAACTACTTCTGATGGTGAACTGATTAATGCTGTGTATGGATTTACCAGGATTCTTTTAAATGTTTTAAATGAGCTTAAGCCTGAATATTGTGTGGTTGCTTTTGATAAAAAAGGACCAACATTCAGGCATAAAGAATTCAAAGATTACAAAGCACATCGTCCAGAGATGGATAAAGAACTGGCTTGCCAGATTAAACGGGTAAAGCAAGTAGTTGAAACTTTGGGTATCCCGCATTTTGCAAAAGAAGGATATGAGGCAGATGATTTAATTGGTACATTTGCTAAGCAGGCTAGAAAAGAAGCGGAAACAATTATTGTTACTAGTGATAAAGATCTTTTACAGCTTTTAAATGGAGCAGTTAAAATATACTTTCCCAGGAGGGGAAAAAGACCTGCAAAGATTATGCAGAAAAATGATTTTATAAAAAAATATGGTTTTGAATTAAAATATTTTGTTGATTACAAAGCTTTGATTGGTGATCCTTCTGACGGATTACCGGGAGTAAAAGGAGTTGGTCCCAAAACTGCCACTAAATTGATTAATAATTACGGAACTTTAGAAGAAATTTATCAAAACTTAGACAAATTAAGTAAAGGTGTAAAGAACAAATTAGAAAAATATAAAGAAGAGGCTTTTATGTCCAAGCAGTTGGCAGAAATTGTGCAGGACGTGAATGTTGAATTAAAATTAAATGAATCTAAATTAAAAGAATACGACAAAGATGAAGTTATTAAACTTTTTGAAAAACTGGAATTCAAAAGCTTGATTAGCAAGCTTCCTAAGAATACGTGGGAAGAGGAAGTAATGGATATTTTGACCCGTTCAAAAGAAACTGCTCCAGAAAAAAAGAAGCAAGAAAAAAAACAAATTGAGCTTTTTTAAGATATGAAAGTAGCAATAATTCATGATTATCTTTATGTTTACGGCGGTGCAGAGCGGGTTTTGGAAGCATTACACAAAATTTGGCCGGATGCGCCGATCTATACTGCTTGGGCTGATTTTAAGTGGATAAAAAAAGAAAAAAAAGAATGGCAAGATTGGGATATTAGAACTTCTTGGCTTCAAAAAGTCCCAATCCATAAAAAACTTACTTCCCCTTTGCGTTTTTTAACTCCCTGGATCTGGGAGAAATTTGATTTAAAAGAATATGATGTAGTAATTTCGTCTTCTGCTTGGTTTATGCCCAAGAGCGTGGTTACAATGCCTGAAACCTTACATCTCTGCTATTTACATACTCCGCCGCGATATTTATACGGTTATCGTACAGCCAGAGATTATCGACGCTTTTGGTTTGGGAGACTGTATGCAGCAATAGTTAATCCTTTTATGCGCTATTATGATTTTCTTTCTTCCCAGCGGGTTGACTATTTTGTTTGCAACAGCAAAGAAGTGAAAAAAAGAATAAAAAAGTTTTATAGAAGAGATGCAGAAGTTATTTATCCGCCGATTTTGTCTAGTAAAAGTGAAAACTTGAACGCAGATACGGAAGAGGGAAATGAATATTTTTTAATGGTAAACCGCTTAGTCAGACACAAAAATATTGATTTAGCAATTAAGGCTTTTAAAAAGACCGGAGAAAAATTAATTATTGCCGGAACAGGAAGAGATGAAAAAAGGCTAAAGAAAATAGCAGATGGAGCGGAAAATATTAGATTTATGGGTTATATAAAGGATAAAAGACTAAATGAACTTTATACAAATAGCAAAGCAGTCTTATATTTAGCAGAAGAAGAAGATTTTGGCATTACTCCTTTAGAAGCAATGGCTTTTGGTAAACCGGTGATTGCTTTAAAATCCGGTGGGGTTAAAGAAACTATTGAACCTGAGAAAACGGGGGTTTTTCTTAAAAAGAAAAAAGTTGATGAGTTAGTAAAACTTTTAAATAATTTTAATGTAAAAAGATTTGATAAAAAAGCTTGTATTAATAAGGCTGAGCAGTTTAAAGAAGAAGAATTTATTAAAAAAATAAAAAGAACAGTAAGGAGAGAATATGCCAGAATTGCCTGAAGTTGAAACAGTGAGAAGAGGATTGGAAAAAAATATTATTGGTAAAAAGATTTCCAAAGTTAAGATTTACAGAAAAAAGAATTTTGAGGGAAATAAAAAAGATATTATTAATAAAAAGGTTGAGAAGGTTTTGCGCTATGGAAAATATCTGGCAATTGAACTTGAGGAATTTCATTTTCTTTTGGTGCATTTAAAAATGACTGGACAACTTTTGTACCGGGAGGAAAAAGGTATAAAAAAGGACGAGGAAAATGAATCTGTTTATGATTCTGCTAAGCTTCCTAACAAATACACACGCGTGGAAATTCAGTTTCATGACGATACATTTTTGTTTTTCAATGATTTGCGTGCTTTTGGCTGGGTTAAAGTGAAAAAGTTTAATAAAGAGCCTTTACCGGAAAAACTTTTTGACAGAGAGTTTGGACCAGAGCCTTTTTCAAAAGATTTTACTTTCAAATACTTAAAAAAAATATTGGGTAATACACGCAGAGCTATAAAAACTGTGATTATGGATCAAAAAGATATTGCCGGAGTTGGCAATATTTATGCTGCTGAAGCTTTGTTTTGTGCCCGGATTGATCCCAGAAGACCGGCTAATAAAGTAGTAAAAGAAGATCCAAAAAAAGTTAAGCAACTTTTGCCTTGTATTAAAAAAGCCTTGAAAAAAGGAATTAAGTACAGCGGTTCTACTGCAGAGAACGGCTCTTTTCGTGATATTGATGGTGAAAGAGGGGAAATGCAAAATCATTTAAAAGTATATGGTCGGGAAGGGGAAGAGTGTCCTGCGTGTGATGGAGAAATAAAAAAGATCAAAGTTGGGGGCAGGGGCACTTATTTCTGTCCTAAATGCCAGAATTAAAATGAAAATTAATAATCTATATCTAAAAAACTTTCGTAATTATCCAGAGAAAAATTGGCAATTTTCTGCTGCAACAACTTTGTTTATTGGTCCCAATGCCTCAGGAAAAACTAATATTATTGAAGCTTTGTATTTATTAGCTACTGGAAACAGTTTTCGAGCAACTTTGATTGAAGAAATGATTAAGCAAGGTAATGAAGTTGGAAATATTCAGGGACTTTTGGATGATGAAGATGAACTTGAAGTTACTTTGACAAAAGGAGAAGTAATGGGGAAAAGTACGCCCAAAAGGATTTTTAAAATTAATGGTGTGGAAAAGAAAAAAACTGATTTTGTAGGAAATTTACGCTGTGTTCTTTTTCGTCCGGAAGATATTGAGATTGTAATTGGCAGTCCTTCAGTTAGACGCAACTATATGGACTCAGTTTTAGAACAGATAGACAGAGAATATGCTCGGGTAAATCTTTCCTATAGCAAGGGGTTGAGGCAGAGGAACCGTTTGTTGAGTAATATTTTTAAAGGGAAAGCGAAAAAAACGCAGCTATATTTTTGGGACAATCTTTTGGTTAAAAACGGACAATATATTAATAGAAAACGGGAAGAATTTATTGATTATATAAACAATAATAATGATTCACTTTTTTTTGAATACCTAAGCAGTAAAATTAGTGAACCGGCCTTAAAAAAGCATCTTGAGGCTGAAATTAATGCTGGAAATACTCTAATTGGTCCGCACCGGGATGATTTTGTAATTAATAAACACGAAGAGCAGGGAGACAGAAATCTTTCCATGTATGGAAGCCGCGGCGAGCAGAGAATGGCAGTTTTATATTTAAAAATTCTTGAACTAGAATATATTAATAAACAAACAAAAGAACGTCCAGTTCTTTTACTTGACGATATTTTTTCTGAATTGGACAAGAAACACAGGGAAAAAGTTTTTGATGTGGTTAAAAGACAACAAACAATTATGACTACTGCAGAAAGAGGCTTAATTGAAAACGAATTTTTTGATAAAATGAAAACAGTTAATCTTTCAACTTAAACTTTTTTCAAAGGTATTTCTTTTAGAATTACTTTAGTTATTAAAAATTTAAATAAAGAGGAGATTATAATGAAAATTAAAAACATCAATGCGCAAGAAATATTAGATTCGCGGGGAAATCCTACTGTAGAAGCAAGAGTTGTTTTAGAAAATGGAATTAGTGCTAGGGCAGCGGTTCCTTCCGGTGCTTCCACAGGAACGCATGAAGCATTGGAATTAAGGGATAAAGACAAAAATCGCTATTTAGGCAAAGGCGTTTTAAAAGCAGTTGAAAATATTAATACAAAAATTGCTTCAGAATTAATAGGAATGGATGTAACAAATCAAGAAAAAATTGATGAGGCAATGATTAATCTGGATGGTACAAATAATAAGGAAAATCTGGGAGCAAATGCAGTTTTGGCAGTTTCCATGGCTTGTGTACGTGCAGCTGCAAAAGCAAAAGATATGCCGTTATATACATATATCAATAGCTTGTTTGAAAACAAAAAAAGTGAAACTTTTAAAATGCCAATTCCGATGATGAATATTTTAAATGGTGGAGAACATGCTGGGGGCGGAGTTGATTTACAAGAGTTTATGGTTATGCCTGTAGGTGCTCCAAATATAAAAGAAGCAGTTCGTTGGGGGTCGGAAATCTTTCATCACTTAGCTGAAATTTTAGAAGAAAAAGGTTTTCAAACTACAGTTGGAGATGAAGGTGGATTTGCTCCTCCTTTGCAAAATAATGAAGAACCTTTGCAATTAATTGTTGAAGCAATTAAAAAAGCTGGTTACCAACCAGGAAAGGAAGTATCAATTGCTTTAGATCCGGCGGCAAATGAGGTTTATGAAGATGGCAAGTATTACTTGAAAACCGAAGAAAGAAAGCTGTCCAGTCAGGAAATGGTTGAAATGTATGCAGACTGGGTGGAAAAATACCCGATTGTATCAATTGAGGACGGATTGGCAGAAGATGATTGGGAAGGCTTTGCATTAATGACTGAAAAACTCGGCGATCAGATTCAAATTGTTGGGGATGACTTGTATGTTACTAACCCAGAGAGGTTACAAAAAGGCATTGAAATGAAAGCTTCAAATTCGATTTTAATTAAAGTTAATCAGATAGGCTCTGTAACAGAAACAATTAGAACAATTAAAATGGCAGAGGAAGCAGATATGTCTGCTGTAGTTTCCCATCGTTCGGGAGAAACCGAAGATACTTTTATTGCTGATTTTGTTGTGGGTGCTGGAACCGGACAAATTAAAACAGGATCACTTTCAAGATCCGAAAGAGTTGCTAAATATAATCAGTTAATGCGCATAGAAAGAGATTTACAGGAAAAAGCAGAAATTGCTAAATTTCCTTATTAATAAATGAGTAAAGTAGTTTGTGTAATACTAGACGGATGGGGTTTGTCTTCTAATGAAGCTGGTAATGCCATAAAAAAAGCAGAAACGTATAATTTTGATAATTTGTGGCATAAATATCCCCGAGCAGTTTTGCAATCTGCCGGTGAGGCAGTTGGACTTCCTAAAGGACAGATGGGTACTTCAGAAGTAAACCACATGACTATTGGTGCCGGAAGAGTAATTTTCCAGGATTTGGTAAGAATAAACAAGTCGATTAAAAACCAATCTTTTTTTAACAATAAAGCAATTATTTCTGCTTTTAAACACGTTAAAGAAAATAATTCTATTTTGCACATCAAAGGATTAATTAGTCCGGGAGGAGTTCATTCTCACCAGGAGCATGTTTATGCATTGCTTAAGGGTGCAAAGATGTATGGAATTGAAGATATATATATACATGTTTTTACTGATGGAAGGGACGTTCCTCCCCAAAGTGCCAAAAGATATATCAGAGAATTGGAAGAGCGAATAAAGGAAATTGGTGTAGGAAAAATTGCATCAATATCCGGACGTTATTATGCAATGGACAGAAACAAAAACTGGGAAAGAACTGACAAAAGTTTTGAAGTTTTGACTAGAGGTAACGGAAAAGTTTATAAGACTGTTGAACAAGCAGTAGATGCAGCATACAAAAATGGAATTACAGATGAGTTTATCAAACCGGCATTAATTGAAGTTCAGGAAGGTGAACAAGGAACAATTTCTTCTGATGATGCGGTGGTTTTTGTTAATTTTAGAAATGACAGGCCGCGCCAGTTAACTGAAAGATTTCTGGAGAAAGGTCCTGATAATTTAGAATACGTGACTATGACACGTTATAGTCCTGATTATGAGGTGAAAGTTGCTTTTCCTCCTGTTAAGGTAAAAAACTCATTAGGTGAGTTAATTTCTGATGCTGGATTAAAACAGCTACGGATTACTGAGACAGAAAAATTTGCACATTTAACCTTCTTTTTAAACTGTAAGCGCGAAGCGCCTTTTGAAGGTGAGGACCGGATTATGCTTGATTCTTTTAGTGATATTGATACATATGACAAAAAGCCGGAAATGCGTACTCCGGATATCACTAAAGAAATTATTGAGGACATTAAAGAGAAAAGGCATCCAATAATATTTACTAATCTTTGTAATGGAGATATGGTAGGACATACAGGAAATATTGACGCAGCAATCAAAGGATTGGAGACAGTTGATCAGGCAATTGGGAAAATAGTTAATGAAGGATTAAAAAATGACTATTCGATTATAATCACGGCAGATCATGGAAACGCAGAAGAAATGCTTGAGCCGGAGACAGGAGATGTTAAAACTGCCCATACAACTAACCCGATTCCTTTTATTTTGATTAGTAATAAATACAAAAAACTAAACCGTGACAAGGGAAGTTTACAAGATTTAGCTCCGACTATTTTAGATATTTTAGGTTTAAAAAAAGCCAAAGAAATGACAGGTAAATCTCTTATATGAGAACATTTATTGCTGTTGACTTGTCCAAACCAGCAAGAAAAGAAGTTAAAGCTTTAATAGAAGATTTAAAAGAAAAGCATTGGAAAGCTAAATGGGTTAAAACAGGAAAGCTGCATTTAACCCTAGTTTTTATTGGCAACATTAAAAAACCTCGTTTACCTGAACTAAAACAAGCAGTTAATAAAGGAATTAAAAATCTTTCTCCTTTTAAAATTTCTTTAAAAGGGCTAGGGGTTTTTCCGGATTTTGACTGGCCTAAAGTTTTGTGGCTGGGATTGAAGGGAGATCTGCACAGCCTGGCAAAAATGCAGAAAAACATTGCCAAAGAATTGCATGAAAAAGACTTTCAGTTTGATAAAAGACCTTTTCGTCCGCACATAACCATTGGCAGAGTTAAAAGAGCGCGTGCTGCACATAAAAGAGAGATTGGTAGACAGGTAAAAGCTTTGAGAGAAATGGATTTAAGCGCGGAAATATTTGTTAACAAGGTATATATTTATAAAAGTAAAACTTTAACAAGCGGATCTGTGCATAGTAAAATTGCCAGTTTTAGGCTTGACTAATATACAGAAATTGGTAAAATAAAGGTGCTTTGAAAAAGGAGACATTAATGTAGAAAACCCTTTACTAGCTAAGAGAAATTTATACCCGCCTCTCTTAGCGGGTTTTTTTGTCTCTTTTCAAAGCGTTTAGCTCGTTGACAATTTCAAAAAGTGGTAGGAAGATAAAATAATATCTTTCTATTTTTTCAAGAGTTTTTATAGTTATTTAAAAATTCTTGTCTCAAATTTAACTGAGAGTTTGATCCTAGCTCAGGATGAACGCTGGCGGTGTGTCTTAGGTATGCAAGTCGAACGCCCACTTTTGTTTTCTCTTCGGAGAAAACATATTTATAGTGGGAGTGGCAGACGGGTGAGTAACGCGTAGGAATCTACCCCTTAGAGAGGTATAGCCTGCTGAAAGGTAGGGTAATACCACATACGCTCATAACCTTTTGGTTATGAGGAAAAGATTCAACTTTTGTTGAGTCGCTTAGGGAGGAGCCTGCGTCCTATCAGCTAGTTGGTGAGGTAAAGGCTCACCAAGGCCGACGGGTAGGGGGCATGAGAGTGTGGCCCCCCACAAGGTCACTGAAACACGGGGCCTACATCTACGGATGGCAGCAACCGAGAATCTTGCGCAATGGCCGAAAGGCTGACGCAGCGACACCGCGTGTAGGATGACGGCCTTCGGGTTGTAAACTACTGTGGAGAGGGAAGAAATTTTGACGGTACCTTTCTAGAAAGCACCTGCTAACTACGTGCCAGCAGCCGCGGTAAAACGTAGGGTGCAAGCGTTATCCGGATTCATTGGGCGTAAAGGGTTCGTAGGCGGTTTGGTAAGTATGTTGTCAAAGTCCACTGCTCAACGGTGGAAAGGCAATGTAAACTGCTAGACTAGTGGATTGTTGGGGATTTTGGAATTCCCGGTGGAGGAGTGAAATCCGTGGATATCGGGAAGAACACCAAGGGCGAAGGCAGAAATCTAAACAATTCCAGACGCTGAGGAACGAAAGCTAGGGGAGCAAAGCGGATTAGAGACCCGCGTAGTCCTAGCTGTAAACATTTCTTGCTAGCTGTTCGGTCTTAGATTGAGTGGCGTAAGCTAACGCGTTAAGCAAGACGCCTGGGAAGTACGACCGCAAGGTTAAAACTCAAAGGAATTGGCGGGGGAGCGTACAACCAGTGGAGCATGTGGTTTAATTCGATATAAAGCGCAGAACCTTACCTGGACTTGACATGTACCTGCAAGTCCACCGAAAGGTGGATCGCCTTCGAGGGTGGTACACAGCTGCTGCATGGCTGTCGTCAGTTCGTGTCGTGAGACGTTCCCTTAAGTGGGGTAACGAACGCAACCCCTATCTTATGTTATATATCATAAGAAACTGCCTTAGTATATACTGGGGAGGAAGGAGGGGATGACGTCAAGTCAGCATGGTGCTTATGTCCAGGGCAACACACATCCTACAATGGGTGCTACAATGAGTTGCGATGTCGCAAGGCTAAGCTAATCTCATAAAAGCATTCTCAATTCGGATTGCAGGCTGCAATTCGCCTGCATGAAGTTGGAATTGGTAGTAATCGCGGGTCAGCAGACCGCGGTGAATACGTTCTCGCTCCTTGCACACACTGCCCGTCAAGCGAGGAGAGCTGGGGGCGCCCGAAGTACCTCATTAGAGGCCCTAAGGCGAACTCAGTAATCAGCACTAAGTCGTAACAAGGTAGCCGTTCTGGAAGGAGCGGCTGGATCACCTCCTTTCTAAGAGTTTATTTTGCTTGTTTTAACAAGCAAATTTCTTCCTACCGCTTTTTGAGATTGTCAACTAATAAAAAAAAGACTCCGATTTGGAGTCTTTTTTTGTGGGCAGAGAAGGGATCGAACCTCCGACCTCTGTCTTATCAGGACAGCGTTCTACCACTGAACTATCTGCCCGAACATCCATAATTTTATCATATTTTGATTAAAAAACAAAAATGATTTAATATTAAAATAATGCTTGAAATTAAAAAAGATTATTATTTATGGATATTTTCTGTTTTAATAATAGTACAATCTTTATGGGTTTCCTTTAGGATGCCTGTTTTAGAAGAACAAAGAACCCCGCAGCAGCTTCCACAGCAGGCAGTAAAAGAAACTTCAGATATTCATGAAAAGGATATTCAAGAAAAATTACCTCAGGGAGGACGTTTAAGAATAGAACCGTCCGAAGCAAGATTTGCAAAACAATTTTCTCTCGGATTTTATGCAGAGACAGATCAACCTTTAAAAAAAGTAGATTTAAAAATATTTTATCCTTCAGACCTTCTACAGGTGCTTAGTAGTGATGTGCAAGTAAATGAGAAGATTGGGCTAATTGAATACTCAAAACAATTGACTGGAAAAGAAGAAAACGAATTTTTGGTTAAGGAAATATATTTTTTGCCAATAAGTACGGGCAGTGCTGAAATTGAGTTTGATTTTAATAAGCAAAGCTTGCTTGACTCTAATTTAATATCAATGGAAGGTACAGATATTTTGGAAGAAATACAGGGAGCAAATATTATACTCAATAAGTAAAAAAATGACTTTTATAGAAAACAATATAAAAAAAATTTTAATTGGTATTTTAGCAACGTTTTTTCTGTTTATTTGTTTTGAAATCTGGTGGATTGAAAAAAAGATAAATATAAAAATACCACAAATTTTTGTTGAAACTCCATATTATCCTGCGGCTATTGTTGTGCAGCCTAACAAGGAGATAGGTCCAGTTAATCAAGTTTGGAGTGCTTTTGCCCAAGGAGGAGAAGAACCTGGTAAAGAAATGCTTGGTGCGGCAGTTCCACAGATAAAGCGGTTAAATCCTGATTATGTGCGTTTAGATCATATATATGATGATGACTATTATAATGTAGTTCAAGGAAGAAACAGTGATGGAACTTTAAATCTGAGTTGGGGAAAATTAGACAAAACAGTAAACGACATTTTATCCTCTGGAGCCAAGCCAATGCTGGTTCTTTCATATATGCCAAGTGAAATTGCAGAAACAAAAACAGGAAAACCAGATAACTGGAGAGACTGGGAAAGATTGGTAAAAAGAACTGTGGAACATTATTCCCGCCAGGTAGATAATATATATTATGAGGTTTGGAATGAACCAAGTCTTGATTCATTTGGCGGATGGAAAATGTCTGGAAAAAAAGACTACCGGGAATTGTATCTTTACTCTGTAAAAGGGGCTCAAGCAGCGGCGGGGGTAAAGGAATTTAAAATCGGCGGTCCGTCAATTCCGGAGATGGATCCGACATGGATAAAAATGCTTTTTGACTATGTATTGAAAAACGGTATACGTTTGGATTTTATTTCCTGGCATAGGTATTCATACAACCCGGATGTTTTTGTGCAGGACGTTTATGAAGTTAATGTTTTAACAAGCCAGGAAAAGTATAGTGAATTTGCAGGAACTGAAAAAATTATTACGGAATGGGGGCCAAACTCATCTAAGGATGAAAATTATTCGAAAATGGTGTCAGCGTCGCATGCAGTGAATACACTACGTAAATTATTGGATAAAGTAAGGTATGCATATACATTTGAAATAAAAGATGGTGTAGGACAGGGGAACAAAGGTTGGGGGCTTTTAACTCATGAATCTGAAGGGATCAAAGAAAAACCCCGCTACTATATATACAGCTGGTTAAGCGATTTGCAGGGAAAAAGAGTTGTGTTGACGGGAGAAGGTAGTAATGTCAAGGGATTTGCAGTTAAAAATGACCGCACATTAACTGTAATTTTAAGTAATTATTCAAAAAATGTACCACAGACAGAAAATTTCAGTTTGACTTTTAAAGATCTTGCTGGAGGTAAATACCGGTTTTTTGAGCAGGATCTTTTTAGCCAGCCTTCTGAAAGAATAGAAGATTTTTCTGATTCGGAATGGAAATTAGATTTAACAATGAACCCCTATGAAGTTAAAAGAATCAGCTTAACAAAGATAAGTAATCACAAAACAAGAGAAAAAAAAGGATTTGAGGAAATTCTTTTTAATGAACAAAAAGATAAATTTTAATTTTTTTACATATACATAATGAAATCTGTCCAAAACCATAATGATAAAATAACCACTCCTTTAGAAATCTTAGCAATGGTTTTTGTTTTTTCCGTAATTATTGGGACTGGTATGAGTTTTTTATCAAAAAAAGAAGCAATCAATGAAATTCAAGAACCAGAGATTTATCAGCAAACAATTTACAACTATTTTAATGGTGTAATTCTGGCTGAAGATACGGGAAGCCAGCGTTGGACTCCATATGGACAAGGAAGCGCTCCGCAGGCAAATATCTCTGTTACTTGTTGTGGAGATGTTAGATGGTCAAATATAAATGATGATTTTGGCGGACATTTTAATGAACTTAATTGTGATGCAGGACAAGTAACCTGTACTTTAAGTCTTGATCCTGATCTTACTTATGATTCCTGTGAATGGTGGGTAGTGGATATTGAAAACAATACTACTGTCAACTCAGGAGAGGGATGTTCTTTTGCTTTTAATCTTCCGAGTGGAAACTGGAAACGGACTGCTAGGTTTAAAATGACGGGCAAAGAAGATTGTGTACCTAAAACATGTGATGAACTTGGCTATGTGTGTGGACAGCCTAGCGATGGCTGCGGGGGAACCTTGAACTGCGGGACTTGTAATGATAATAATCCTTGCACAACAGAAAGTTGTGCAGGAGGAGAATGTATGTATGGTTGTCTGGATAGTGGAGAACAATGTCCGAGAGGATTTTGTGAAGCTGGATGCATCTGTGTAGAATATCCTCAGAGCTGTGAAGAGTTATGTGCTGAAGCAGGCTATACTGAAGGTGGCTATTGTGATCAATATCAAGTAATTATGGACCCGCAAATTTGTGAGAATGGAGGCGTTGCTATCCAGGGATATACACAGGATTGCTATAAAGCACCGCAATTAGCTGGGGTTGATTATACTTGCTGCTGTAATACTTGCATTCCAGATACTTGTCAGGAGTTGGGATATGAATGTGGAGCTTTTGCTGATGGTTGTGGCGGAACTTTAAATTGTGGTAGCTGCAATGGAGATGAACAATGTTTTTCTGGTATTTGTTGTACAGATAAAGATGGAGATGCGTATTCACCAGATGGAGAAGAATGTGGACCTGAAGACTGTAATGATGCAGATCCACGTATATTGGCTTGTGGAGATGGTGAGGTTTGTTTAGAAGGTGCTTGCTGTTTGGTGGAAAATGAAGTTTGTGATGGTGAGGATAATGATTGTGATGGAGTTATTGATGAAGGTTCTTTGTGTAATGATGGTGAAACTTGTGAAAATGGTAATTGTGTTAGTGGGTGTAAAGCTTTTAATTACGATAATGCAAATTCTGTAATAGACATTTCGGATTTATTATTTCTTTTGAACAACTGGGGCAATCATTTTGGAATGCAAGAATTGTTGGGGCTCTTTGATTGCTGGGGTAAACAAATTTAGAGTTTGACATTTGTTTTTTTAAAAGATAGTCTTAATATTAATGAAACCTGTTAACATTCATATTGAAAAATCAAAAAAATTAATCTCTCCCTTCAAGTTAATTCCTTATGTTATTATTTTTTCTTTAATTGTAGGTACGGGAATGACTTTTTTGCAACAAGACTCAATGCAAAAACGCCAGCCGGAAGTATATACACAACAAGGTAATTGTTCGCCTGGATGTAAAGCCGAGATAAAATCAACAGGTTGGCTGGCAGATTCGAGAAATACAAATATATGTGATGGCAAAGAAGATATTGGTAGGTATATGATGAAATTAGTAGATGATAATAAGTGTACAAAACCTAAGCCTTCAGATAATCATGTGTGCATAGAATGGATTAATTTTTCAGATGAATGTAATGGTTGCTGTTTCCCGGATGAAGATGATAATGGGACAAGAAGTTGTTCAAGTGGATATAATATTGGATGCAGTAACGAATCTATTGGTTGTTACAAGTTTCATAGTGGTATTATGCATATTGAATCTGTTTGGAAACCTTCAGGAAGTTGTAAGGATATGGATGCTAACTATTCAATGTGTTATAAATATTGGAATTGTAATGATTCCAATTTGCCAGGTATTTGTGAAAATTTTTGTGGTGACACAACATGTGCTGATATTTGTGGATCTAAAAAAAACATGTGTATGAAGACCAGTCCTAAAGACTTCTTTCTTGATGTGTCAAGACAAAAATGTGCCCAGAAGATAAGCTCTCAAACACGTAAAGATTGTGGGTATGATTACTGTGTTTGTTATCAAGAATGGGATTGTACGGATGCTAACAAACCAGAAGGTTGTGCTAATATTTGTGGTGGAGATAGTGGTGATGGAGGAGATGGTGGGGATGGTGGTGGAATAGATCCTGGAGATGCATGCCAGAGTGATTCTGATTGCGGTTCTGCAAAAAAGAGTGGTTGTGCGGTCCAGTGTTTGACTGATCATTGTCCTGGCCATGAGGGTTGTGGTAAAACTGAAGGAACTTCTGGGGCTGTTAACTGTCAGGCTTATCCACCGGCTGGATATGAGTGGAAATCTGATTATAGTGAATGTGTTTATACTGGAGGAAATGGTGGTGGAGACGGCGGCGGCGGTGGTGGCGGAAAGTGTGATGGGGGCTGGTGTGTTGGCAATTGTGATTGGTGTGAGTGGGATGATTGTAGAAAAAACCATTCATATTGTACGGGTGATGGAGATAACATGGACAATCATTTATGTTGTCCTCCTGGTGGTGGCGGTGGAGATGGCGGCGGTGGTGGTGGGAAAGGAGATTCTTGCCCAGTAGAGTCATACGCTGTTCCTAATGATGCAGTGTGTGCAAACCCAAAACTAAGCAAGCTCAATTGTGGAGCAACAGGAACAGGATGCAGAAATGATAATACTGTTGCACAAGACTGCAATAACGGCGGAGATTTGTACTGTATTGATCAAAGCGGTTCATGTAAGCATAATACTTCAGATGGAGACAGTGAAACAACTGGTCAGTGTGTAAGGTTCAATGCCAATGGAATGAGAATCAATGACTTTTTTATAAAATCATTAGCTGATAATGAAGGAACTAAATGTGAAGGTGGAGGAAAAAATGGCTGCAATGATCTTGATGTGTATATTAAAAAGACGGGGTTAGAATATTGGGAGGTTGCTGGTAATAACCTGAACCAGCGTGGTATTAATGGTGTTTCTATCAATGCAGAAGTTGAATATATTGATATCTGCAATGACCATGATGATTGTGATATAAGAATTGACTGGGTGAAATATACAGGTGGAGGAAGTATTTGTTCTGCTTTTAATTACGATAATTCAAATTCTGTGATTGATATTGCTGATTTGTTAATAGTTTTTAATAACTGGGGCAATGGTTTTGGAATGAAAGAATTATTAGGGCTCTTTGATTGCTGGGGGGCAAGTTTATAAAGAAAGTTGCATGCAAATTGTTATTTACATATAATGAAATATTAGAGGCAAAATTTAAATGCAGAAAAGATTAATAAAAGACGATAAAACATTATTTCTAATTTTTAGTTTATTACTTGTTTTTGCATCTTCTTTAATTTTAAAAAATATTTTAGAAACAAAAACTCCCAAAACCCCCGAGCTATATCCGGTTTCAACAGAAAATCAAGCATATTTTGAAGTTGAAACAGGCGCTTCTACTTTGCCGTCAATAGGAGAACAAGTTAAAGTTTCAGTTAATTTGGCTACACATCCCAATGACAGTTATTATTCTGCAGCTGTGGTTTTGCAATGGGATGAAAGTATTCTTGAATATGCCGGCAAGAGCGGACATACATCTCGGGGAAACTTTCTTAGCCATCCTTTGGCAGGTAATGCAGGAAAATATATTTTTCTTTTTGTAACTGATGAAGCAAGTGCAATCAGCCATTCTTCAGCTGATCCAGAAAAATTTGTAGATGTCACTTTTAATGTTTTGGATAATACGCGGGACGCAAATGTTTCAATTTCTTTGTCAGAAACTGCAGTCCAGTTGGCTGGAACTTCAGGCGGTAATGTTATAGACCAGTCATTATCAAGTGCAAATAGTGTACAAATTCCCTCTGCAGATCAAAACTTGGATCCGCAAGAGATTTGTGATCAAGGAGGAGGGAGTTGGAAAATAGACTTTCCCAATTCATGCAAGGATAGATGTGGATATGCAAAAAATCCGGATATGACTTGTGCTCAAGTAATTTCAGAAGGTTGTAACTGTGGTCCGAATTTGTGTTGGAATACAGATACACAGCAATGTGAAGCATATAGTATTAAAGATGTTTGTGGACCTAATGCAGATTTGAATGCAGACGGAGAATGTGAATGCGAGGTTCCTTTTGACAACTGTGATCACGATTGGAGTAATGGTTGTGAAGTTGATTTAAGAAATTATCAAAGAAATGGATAAAATAAATATAGAACAAAAACCAGGATTTCTAAAAAAAGCTGTATATATCTTCAGCTTGGCAGTAGTGGTTGGTTCAGGATACAGTGTTTGGCAGGCGATGAAAACTCCCACAAAAGAACCGGAAGTTTATGTGCAGGAGTCTTGCAGTGAAGATCAGGACTGCGGGGCAAATGCTGTTTGCATTGGTGATTTTGCACCCAGTGAAAACCTTGATTCAATTGCACAATTCAGACTTGATGAAGACGGTTACTATTATACTATGCTGACTGAAGACAATAATATCTGGCAGACAAAATACAAGGCTGGGGAAGGAACAGTTGCAACTTTTAAGTGGAACTTCCAAGAATGGTCAAGCAGAATAGACTGGAACGGAATTGATCCTTTTAGTATTAATGACCCGATTGATTCTATGGCGATATTTAAAATTGATGAAGATGGCTACTACTATACTATGATAACGCAGGGAACAAATGTCTGGCAGACAAAATACAAACCTGCTGAAGGAACAAAAGCAACATTTAAATGGAGTTTCAAAGAATGGGCAAGCAAAATAGACTGGAATGGAATTGATCCTTTTAATACTAATGACCGTATAGAGGCTATGAGTATATATAAAATTGATGAAGACGGCTACTACTATACTATGATAACGCAGGGAACAAATGTCTGGCAGACAAAATACAAACCCGCTGAAGGAACAAAAGCAAACTTAAAATGGGATTTTTCCAATTGGGTAGACAATGTAGATTGGGAAGGAATTAATACTTTTAGTGCTGATAATTCAATTGGTGCTTTTTCAACATATAAAAGAGAGGAAGACGGATATTACTACTCAGCTATTGTACAGGGAACAAATGTCTGGCAGACAAGATACAAGCCTGGCGAAGGAACAATAGCTAATTTTAAATGGAGTTTTAAGGAGTGGTTTGACAGAATTGATTGGGGAGAAGTAGAGGCATTTAAGAGCTGTAATTGTGAATGTGGTTTTGATAATTGCAATAATAACTGGGGGGATGGTTGTGAAGCCGATTTACTTACTGATGAAAATAATTGCGGCGGATGTGGAGTTTCTTGTGGAACGGGTGAAACATGTAATGCAGCAGAATGTGTTCCTCAGGCATCACCAAGCCCATCAACATCAACAGCTGAACAGAATTGTTCGGACTCGCAAGATAATGATGGAGACGGAAAAATCGATTGTGCTGATTTAGATTGTAATGGTAGAGCTTGTTCTGAAGGTGATGTTTGTTGTACTAATGGAATTTGTACCACTGATATGGATGCAGACGAATATGTAAATATTGAATGTGGTGGACAAGACTGTGATGACAATGACAGAAATGTTTATCCTGGTGCGACTGAGGATTGTAGTGATCAAAAAGATAATGATTGTGATGGCGATACGGATTGTTATGATTTTGACTGTGCTTCTAATCCAGAGAGCGGTTGTTGTCCTGTAGGAGATTTGGCAAGTATGGGTTGTCCAGAGGAATTTGGTTGTGTAGTGTGTAATGGGACTTGTTTCCAGGCTGGATATGTGTGCGGATCTCCGTTACCAAGTCCAAGTCCTTCCTCAAATCCAAGTCCATCGCCAAGTGATGATAGTGATATAACTAAACTTAATATACAGGTTAAATTTGACGGTGTACCGGCTAATAATAATGATTATTGCTGTCTTGATGAAGATTGTGATCCCAGGTATTGTAATTTAAGAGACAGATACAGAAACTTAGAGGTTCAGTTTGCAATTCAAGCGGAAGACAACACTTATATTATTGCCGACTACTTTGACTTTGAATACAATCCGGATACAAAAAATTACCACAAAACGTTTACTTTTGATACTCATTCCATGTTGACTGGAGGATACAACTTCTTAATCAAGGGACCAAATCACCGTAGAATAAGATTTTGCAGTGAAAATCAAGGAATTAATGACCTTTGTTCTAGGAGCGATTATATTCAGATAACAAGCGGAGAAGAAAAAACACTCAACTTTTCCTTAGTGGATGAAGGAGAACAAATCCAGCCTATGGAATTTGGAGATGTTGATGAGGATCATGTTGTGGGAGTAAAAGACTATTCTATAATAAAGGAATGCATGAATAGTAAGGCTGGAGATGACAAATATGAGGCCGAGGGTGATTATGCCGGAGATAAGGGATGTTGGGCAGCAGACGGCAACTTTAATGGAGTTGTGGATGACACAGATAAATACTTATTCCAAAAAACAATAACACATAAGCAAGATGATGAATAAGGAGCAGAGAAAATGAAAAAAAAGCTAATCAGCTATAGTTTAATACTTTTGACTAGTTTAATTATGGGTATAATAGGATACTATCTATATACAGGAGAAATTTCTACAATCAAAGAGTTTAGACCTGGTGACTTTAAAAAAGAAAAAAAAGCTCCGCAAAAAAAGGTTATTAAGGAAATTCCTGATAAAGGGAAGCAGGAAGTAATCTCTACTGATGTAGAGGTAAAAGAAAATGCTAGGATATATATAACAAGTGATAGAAATACATATAATGTAAACGAAGGTTTTCAAATTTCTGTTTATGGGGATGGAAATGGGGAAATAATTGATGGTGTGGAATATATTTTAGAATATAATCCGGACAAAATTGAACTCCAGAATCCGATACCTGGGCAGTTTTTTACTTATTTGAAAAATGAAATTGACAATCAAAAGGGTGAAGCGCAAATAATTACTATTCAAGAATTGAATGTAGAAAAGCCGATGAATAATGAACTTTTAACAACCTATACTATTGTTCCAAAAGAGGAAGGAACAGTAAAGATAGGCATTAATCAAAAAGAAAGTAGTATGGCTGCTTACGGAGGTAAAGAGCTGTTGGGTCAAATTGGACCTTTGACAATCAGCATAAAATAATTATAATGAATATTATGAAAAGAACCTGCCTATACATTTTGAGTACAGTTTTTTTGCTAACAGTTTTTGCTACTAATGCTTTTGCAGCAGACCCTCACTTGGAATTTTCTCCGACCAGTGGAACAATAGAAACATCTGGAAGTGAAATTGATGTTTTAATAGATACTGGAGGACAAGAGGCAAAAAGCGCTAAAGCAGTAATTAACTTTGACTCATCAAAATTAGAAGTTACATCTATTGAGGGAGGAAGTTTCTTTGATGATGTTTCACACAATATTTACTCCAGTCAAGTAATCATAAATGCAAATCTTTCTTTGGGTTCTTCTTTGGAGAGTAAAACGGGAACCGGGACTTTGGCAACTATGATAGTTGAAGCCAAAAGCACAAGTGGAACAGCCGCACTGACTTTTGATTGTACTGCAGGAGACAGTACAGATTCAGGAATTAATGATCCAACCCCAACAGATATAATAGTTTGTAGTGCAAATGTAGATGGCAGCTATACTTTAGGAGAAGGAACAGTAACAGCCTCTCCGTCACCGGAAGCATCGGAAGATGCGGGTGTCGGAGGTGGAACTGATGAAGATGCGACACCTTCAGCTTTGCCGGAGTCCGGAACTATTGAATATACTTTTGCATTTTTAGCTTTGGGAGCACTTCTTTTAATACTGGGAATTCCAGCATACATTTTTAAATAATTGCTGCTTGACTTACCCCCTATGTTTTGGTATTCTAAGCTTTGTAAGGAGACTTGCAAAAATATATATGTGTGAATTGCTTTGTAAATCAAAATTCAAAATAGGTTACCAAGGCAAAATGTAGTGTTTTAATCCCAAAGCGGATTAAGAATAGAGTCTCCTTTACGGAGGCTTTTTTTATGGGCCTGTAGCTCAGTTGGGAGAGCACCACTCTTGCACAGTGGAGGTCAGCGGTTCAAACCCGCTCGGGTCCACCCAAATTAAACTTTGGATTGCTCTTTGAAAAGTGAAGAGATTGCTTATCTAACCTATCTTGTTTTGTTTTCAAAACAATTTAGTGTCCGCCGTCAGGTGGAATAGATGGAATGATTTTTTAGTTAATTATTCCAATTAAAGCAAACAGTGAATGCCTATGGGATTTTCTGACGATGAAGGACGCACTAGGCTGCGAAAAGCGCCGGGGAGCTGCCAAAAAAGCTTTGATCCGGTGGTATCCGAATGGGGAAACCTGTCTTGGCTGTAAAGCCTTGACACCAACTACTGAATACATAGGTAGTTAGGAGATAACCCAGGGAACTGAAATATCTTAGTACCTGGAGGAAGAGAAAGAAAATCGATTCCGTTAGTAGCGACGAGCGAAAACGGAACAGCCCAAACCAGCCATATCGGCTGGGGTTGCAGGGCTTTACTTTTATGTCGGAAAAATTAGGGGAATGTTCCGGAATTGAACAACCAAAGAGGGCGAACGTCCCGTACCCAAAAATTGATTACGACAGTGTAAAGTTCCTGAGTACCACGATTGATGCAACTTTTGTGGGAATCCGGGAGAACCACTCTCCCAAGGCTAAATACAGAAAATCACCGATAGTGTACAAGTACCGTGAGGGAAAGGTGAAAAGAACCCCGGGAGGGGAGTGAAATAGAATCTGAAACTGTTTGCTAACAAGCGGTCAGAGCCCCGATTTATCGTGGGTGATGGCGTGCCTATTGAAGAATGAACCGGCGAGTTTTTGAATTAGTGCGAGTCTAAACTACTCTGTAGTGAAGGCGTAGGGAAACCGAGTCTGAATAAGGCGTTCAGCGCAATTCAAAAGACCCGAAACCGGGCGAGCTACCCATGGACAGGGTGAACTCTGGCGAAAGCCAGGGGGAAGCCCGAACTTGTGGCAAATGCAAATGCTTAAGATGATCTGTGGGTCGTAGTAACATGCTAATCGAGCTCGGAGATAGCTGGTTCTCCCCGAAATATATTTAGGTATAGGGTTCTAATTTAAACTAGAGAGGTAGAGCACTGGATGGTTGCAGGAGCTTTCAAGTTCCTGTAATCAACCAAACTCCGAATACTCTTGTGAAGATTAGTGCACTCAGTGACTGGGGGCTAAGCTCCAGTTGCGAAAGGGAAACATCCCAGACCCTCATTTAAGGTCTCTAACTCAGTACTAAGTAAAAGGAAGTCATAAATCTCAGACAGCCAGGAGGTCGGCTTAGAAGCAGCCATCCTTGAAAGAAAGCGTAACAGCTCACTGGTCTAGGATTTGTGGCGCCTAAGATTTAATGAGAATAAGTACTGGACCGAAAATAGGGGTAGGTTATTATCTTCGGATAGTAGCCTGCGGTAGGGGAGCGATCTGACGACATTGAAGTTCCGGCGTGAGCTAGGGATGGAGTTGTCAGATGCGAGAATGCCGGTATGAGTAACGAAATTCTGGTGAGAATCCAGAACATCGTAATGTCCAAGGTTTCCAACGCAACGTTCGTCGGCGTTGGGTTAGTCGGTCCTAAGGCGAGGCCAAACGGCGTAGTCGATGGACAACAGGTTAATATTCCTGTACTTCTGTTTTTGCGATATTACTTAAGGCGTGACGATGCGGGACAATTCAAGCTCGGCGATGAAGTTGCCGAGTCTAAGCTACAAAACAGTCACTATAGGTAAATCCGTAGTGACGTTAATGTTGAGTAACGAATGCAAATTTCCTTGTTTCAAGGAGATGAGTTGAAACAATTCTGCATCCGGGAAAAGCGTCGTAAGGAGGAAGAACAGAAACCGTACCTCATTACCGACACTGGTGGACACCCTGAGAATGGGAAGATGAGCGAGAGAACTATTTCCAAGGAACTCGGCAATCAAGCTGGGCGTAACTTCGGAAGATGCCCTACTTTCCTTGTGCTTGCATAAGGAAAGTCGCAGCTAAAGATTTCCAAGCGACTGTTTAACAAAAACACAGGTCTCTGCTAACTCGAAAGAGGATGTATAGGGGCTGATACCTGCCCAGTGCCGGTAAGTTAAGTGCTGAGGGTGGTCTTACTTTGTAAGATAGCCTTTGGTATAAGCTCCGGTGAACGGCAGCAGTAACTATAACTGTTCTATGGTAGAATTCGCTGCCATAGTAAAATCCTACTATATGCTGGAAACTCCGTGTATCTTGATCTACTCATAACTATGTGCTAGATTTTACTTAATTATGAGTGAAAATGATTCAAGTGCGGACAATCAGCAGGAAAGGTTAAAGCTTGAAGGATGGATTGTTGGTTTTACCGATGGAGATGGTTGTTTTTGTGTTTCTATTAATAAAAATCGTACTACTCGTCTTGGCTGGCAAGTAATGCCAGAATTTGTTTTAACGCAAGGCGAAAAGAGTTTTAAAGCATTAGAAATAGTAAAAGACTATTTTAGATGTGGGAGAATTTTTATTAATCGAAGACATGACAATCACAAAGAAGACTTACACAGATATTGTGTTAGAAGTCTTAAAGATCTGAGCAAAAAGATAATTCCGTTTTTTAAGAAAAATAGATTAAGGACCTACAAAGCAAAGTCCTTTGATCTTTTTTCTGAGGTGGTTCAACTTATGGTTGAAGAGAAAATCCACTTAAAATTGGAAGGAATTGAAAAAATTGCCAGAATATCTTATCGGATAAACGAACAGAAAATCCCAAAGTTTTTAACATCCTCAGAGACTATACGTAGGACCCATTTTAGAAATGGGAAGATATAGTCCGAACTCTTAGGCGACTAAGAGAGCTTTTAAAAGCGTAAAAGCACCTTTAAGGTTAACACTACGTAAGTTATAAAATAACTTTATGAGCGAAGTACCTCACTACAGGGGTCCTTTTAGGCTTTAGGCTTAGAGGGAGAACTTGGCTATATGCTGGAACCTCCGGGTGTATATGATGGTACTATTGATATATACTAATATCAAAGTGAAAATCCATCATTGGATGTCAAATGACATGCCGGACAATCAGCAGGAAACAGCGCAGAAATTCTTTTACTACACGGGTTTTTGTTGTGGAGAACTTTCTTGTTCTCTTCTAAAATTATCTAATCGGAAAAGTAAAACTGGAGGTGTTTATTATACTCCAGATATTACTATAAGTAACTCTGATAGAGATTTTTTAGGAGAGGTTAATAAAGTAATTGTTGAAAATGAAGGAGTAATAACTATAACTAACGGAGGATATAACCTCTCTATTAGAGGTAAAAGAAAAGTAAAAAAAGTTTTATTTTTCTTTAGAAAATATCCGCCAATTATAGGTGATATTACATTCAGCAAATTAGCCTTGATCAATCAAGCTATTAGATTACTTGAAGAAAGAACTTCTTATAAAAGAAGTAAACAGCAACAAAAATCATTAGAAGAAATACGAGTTCTTTTTAGGAAGATAAAGAAGACAGCTTTGCCTATTAAAAGCTATGAACAATTAATTTTTGATGCAGAAGGTTCAGTAGGTTTAAAGCAAAGCGGTCAATATATGCAACCATTTTTTGCAATCGCAATGAGAGAAAAAAAGATAATAAATCTTTTTAAAGATTTTCTCAAAATGGGTCATATACACAAAAGGGTGAAGGAAAAAATGCTTCACTTTGAAATTAACAGCAAAAATGAAGTGCAAAAAGCACTAGAGATTTTTTGCTGTCTTTATCCTTCTAAACTGAAGAAAATGAGGAAAAGAATTTCAAGATTGCACTGGATCCTCAACGACTATACGCCAAGTCCAAAGACTTTTAAAAGTATTTGGAAAGATATAGTCTGAGCTACATGGCGACATGTAGAGCATACTGGAAACAGTATGCCGCCCAATTTTTGGGTCATAAAGTAACAGAACTGTGTCGGGTAAGTTCCGACGTGCATGAAAGGTTTAACGACTTGGAAGCTGTCTTGGAAATAGACTCGGTGAAATTGAAATGGCCGTGAAGATGCGGCCTACTTACTGCAGGACAAAAAGACCCCATAAAGCTTTACTGTAGCTTGACATTGGGGCCAATTTACCAACTGTCGAGAATAGGAGGGAGGGCTGACTTTGTCAGTCCGTCAGTGGAATACCTCTCTTTGGTAGGTTGGTCTCTAACCAGGGACCCTAAACGGGTCTAGGGACAGTGTTTGGTGGGCAGTTTAACTGGGGAGGTTGCTTGCTAAAAGGTAACGCAAGCGCACAAAGGTATGCTTGGCCCGGATGGAAATCGGGCTGGACGTGTAAAGGTAAAAGCATGCTTAACAGCGACACAAGCTCGTGGAGCTGAGAGGAAACTCGGTCTTAGTGATCCTCCAGCACTCTGTGGATGAGTGCGGAGCTTATCGGATAAAAGCTACTTTGGGGATAACAGCGTGGTCGGGCCCAAGAGTTCATATCGACGGCTCGGTTCGCGACCTCAACACATCGGGGACCTTTAATGGAAACATTAAAGTGCTGTATAAACACTGACTAATAACGGGGGAACCTTACTAATATTAGTGCTATAATGAAATAATATTAAAAGGCAATCCCGTGGGAAGTTTAACGGAAGAACAAAGTTCAGTTGTTGTCGGCACTTTACTGGGTGATGGATATATGCGTTGCAAAAATAATGCACATCTCCAAATAACACACAGTTTAAAGCAGAAAAAACTAGTAATCTGGAAGTATAATAAGCTGAAAAACCTAGTAAGAACAAAACCAACATACTACTTTAATAACGGTAGAAATTGTTACAGGTTTTTTACTAGAAGTTTAGAAAGTTTAACTCCTTTTTATAAACAATTTTATAAGAAGGGAGTGAAGATTATACCCAAGGATTTGAGTTTAGATAATCTAGCTTTAGCTGTTTGGTTTATGGATGATGGGAGTAAAAGTTATAATACAGTATATCTAAATTCACAACAGTTTAGTGTGGAACAACAAAACAGATTGATAAAGTTCTTAAAAAACAATTTTGGTATTGAGAGTACACTTAATAAAGATAAAGAGTATTTTCGCATCAGAATTAGAGTAAAAAGCATTGGAACTTTTATTAATTTAGTCAAACCCTTTGTTATACCAAGCTTGAAATACAAGCTACCGTTATAACCCCGTAACGACTGATTCCTTTATGGATGAGATAAAAGCTGCTTTCTTGTTTTGTTACAAGAAAAATATATAGTTTTTATCATACGTCAGCACCTAATCAATTTAATTGAATGGTGAAGATATAGTCTACACTGACTAGAAATAGTGAGGTTTGTTCAAGGCGATGTCGGCTCAGGATATCCTGGGGGTGTAGAAGCCCCCAAGGGTTGGTCTGTTCGCCCCTTAAAATCCTACGTGAGCTGGGTTCAGAACGTAGTTCTTACTGCGTTTGACAGCAGTAATGTTGTACTAGCACTGGCTATATCGGTGAAACCTAAACTTTAGATAGACTAAAGAACGGTAACGCCGAGGGAAGCTTTCCGAAAAAGAAGGATTCTGCTATGATATGTTAAATGATAACAAAACATCAGCAAGATCTATTAACAGGAAAACTTTTAGGTGATGGAAGTTTAGAGGATAGAGGAACTGCAAATTCTCGTTTCCAAGTTAGGCATTCGATCAAACAGAAAGATTATGTTGATTGGTGCTATCAGGAAATAAAAGAATTTACAAAATCTTCTCCTAGAAGAATCAATGATTCTTATTACTTTCGTACCAGAAGTTTACCAATGTTTACTAGATTAAGGAAAAAGTGGTATATAGAAGGTAGAAAAACTTTACCTTCTGATATTAAACTTTCTCCATTTGCTCTTGCCATATGGTATATGGATGATGGTTATTATGACACACATAGAGATTCTATCTGGTTTTGTACCCATTGTTTTAACTCTGGCGAATTAAAAAGAATAAAGGAGTTAATGAAACAATTGGGAATTGAAACAACTTTGATTAAAGATAGAACAAAGTATAAAACCAGAGTGTTAAAGAAGCATACAGAAAGGTTTATAAAATTAGTTAAACCTTACATTGTTCCTTCTTTACTGTATAAAATCGGAATAGCCCCGTAGAGACTATACGCCGGCCCCTTTACAGGAGGGTGAAGACATAGTCCATGCCCCACGAAAGTGAGGGAATTACATGCGTAAGACAGTTCGGTCTCTATCCGCAGTAAGCGCAAGATACTTGAAGGAATTCGCCCACAGTACGAGAGGACCTGGGTGAGCCAATCCCTAGTGTACCAGTTGTAACGTCAGTTGCATCGCTGGGTAGCTACATTGGTTTAGGATAACCGCTGAAAGCATCTCAAGCGGGAAGCCTTTCCTAAGATGAGGTATCTTATTCCAACTTCGGTTGGATGGTAGATCTGAGGTAGATTACCTCTTTGATAGGCCAGAGGTGTAAGTCCGGTGACGGATTCAGCCGACTGGTACTAATAGATCGAAGAGAATAATTTAACTAAAGATAGTTTCATCTATATAGAAAGCATCTCTTCACTTTTTAGGGAGGAATCCCTAATTTGGATTGCAAATTTAAAAATTAAAGTTTTAATAGCCTTGGTGATTGGAGCGCCGTCGTACTACTCTTACCCATTCCGAACAAGGTTGTAAAAGGTGGCAGCGGGGACAATAGTAATCTCGCGAGGGACTGCGAAGATACCTCATTGCCAAGGCTATTTTAAATTTGTAAACGCCCCACCTTGGGCGATATAATAGAGGCAACATAACAAAGGAGGAAAATGAATAAAAAAAATTATGGCAAAAAAGAAAAATAATAACAAAAAAACTACAGAAGAAAAAAAACAAAAAAAAGTAAAAGAAGAAGTGAAAAAAGAGAAAAAGGAAAGTAAACAAGCAAAAAAGAAAAGCAAAAAAACAGAATCAAAAAGTAAAACAAAAACTTCAAAAAAGAAAAAGACTACTAATAAAACTCCACAAACAATGGAGGAACTTCTAGAGAAAACTGATTATAAACTCAAAGTCTTAAATAAAGGGGAAGAGGAAGTTGGAACAGTTACTGATATTACTGAGAGTGCGGTTTTGGTTGATATTGGTGCAAAAACAGAAGGTTTGGTAACGGATAAAGAGTACAAAAAAGCTGAAGAGTTTATTTCCAAACTTGAGGTTGGAGATGAAGTAACCGCTGAAGTTATTTCTCCTGAAAATGAAAAAGGACAAATACTTTTATCTTTACAAAGAGCAGCGGATGCCCACAAATGGAACCTTTTGGAGCAATATCAAGACACAGGAAAAGTAATTGAAGTGCGCGGTTTACGAGTAAATAAAGGTGGATTAATTGCTAGAAAATTTGGTATTCGCGGTTTTATTCCCGCTTCACAGTTTGGCAGGCAGTATTTGGGTAAAATTGATGATCTGCAAAATGAAAAAGTTAAAGTCAAGATTATTGAAGTTGACAGAAGTAAAAACCGTTTAATTTTCTCAGAAAAAGCAGTTTCTGAAGCAGATGTAATTGAAAAACAGGAAGAAGCTTTAAAAGAAGTAGAAATTGGCGAAGTTTATGAAGGTGTTGTATCTGGAGTAAAACCTTTTGGTGTTTTTGTCCGGGTCATAATTGATGAAAATGGCGATGATGAAGACGAAAATCTCTTTTTGGAAGGATTAGTACATATCAGTGAGATTTCCTGGGAGAGAGTAGAAAATGTCAAGAGCAGATTCAATGTAGGAGATAGAGTTAAAGTTAAAGTTATTGCACTTGAGGAAGATTCGGCCAAACTTAATTTAAGTATTAAAAGGTTAAAACCTGATCCATGGGAAAGTATTGAGGAAAAGTATCCGGAAGACAAAAAAGTTAAAGGCAAAATTACTCGTTTGGTTGCATTTGGTGCTTTTGTTGAGCTTGAGCCTGGTATTGAAGGATTGATTCATATCAGTAAAATTCCTGCAGATTTTAGTATGGATGTAGGAGATAAAGTTGAAGTATATATTGAAAGCATTGACAAAGAAAAACGCAGAATGAGTCTTGGTTTGGTTCTAACCGAAAAGCCGGTAGGCTATAAATAGGGACTGAACAATTATTAACTTTTTGTTGTAAACAATATTATTTAGTTAAAGGCACCTTTAAAAGGTGCCTTTTTCTTTTTAATATTATCTACTGTATACTATAAACAAATGGCTAAAAACAAAACTCGATATGTATGTCAAAATTGCGGTTGGACTTCACCCAAATGGCAGGGGCAGTGCAGGGAATGTAAGGAATGGAATACTTTAGTAGAAGAAATTGTTCAAAAGACTAAGCGAGGAAAAAAAATTAAAGGCGAGATTAAAGCAATTTCATACTCTCAGATAGAGACAATCAAGGAAAATAGGACTAAAACCAAGATTGATGAGCTTGACAGAGTTTTAGGCGGAGGAATAGTTTCTGGATCAGTAGTTTTAGTTGCTGGACAGCCAGGAATTGGTAAAAGTACGCTTCTTTCTCAGTTAGCGCTGAAACTCTCGGGTAAAGAAAAAAATGAAAATAAAGCAGTGTTATATGTTTGTGGTGAGGAATCTCCTTCGCAAATAAAACTTAGGTTGCAAAGGCTAGTTAATGATAAAAAATCTATAGTTGATGACAGTTTGTTATTTCTTCCCGAGACAAATGTAGAAAATGTTGTTGATGCTTTACAATCTTCCCAATCTAACAATTTGATCATTGTTGATTCCATCCAAACAATGTGGAGTGATACCTTAACAGGATCAGCCGGATCTGTAGGCCAGGTCAGGTATTCAGCAAATAAACTATTAGAATTTGCCAAAGCTTCAAACACGCCGGTTTTTTTAGTTGGACATGTAACTAAAGAGGGAAGAATTGCCGGTCCAAAGGTTTTGGAGCATCTGGTGGATACGGTTTTATCTTTAGAAGGTGAAAAAGAAAATGATTTCCGGGTTTTACGGGCAGTTAAAAACCGCTTTGGCCCAACTGATGAGGTAGGTATTTTTAGAATGACTGATAAAGGAATGAAGGAAATAAAAAATCCTTCGGAAATGCTTTTGGGGGAAACAGAAAATGCTCCTGGTGCAGCAGTAACTGTAACCATGCAGGGAATAAGACCGATGCTGGTGGAAATTCAAGGACTAGCAGTGCCTTCAAGTTTGGCTGTTCCCAGAAGAGTTGCTTCTGGAGTAGATTATTCCCGGCTGCAAGTGATTATTGCAGTTTTACAAAAAAAGGCAAACCTTCCATTATATGAGCATGACATATTTGTAAATGTTGCAGGCGGTTTTAAGCTTACTGAGCCATCAGCGGATTTGGCTATTGCACTGGCAATTGCATCTTCTTTTAAAAATAAAGCATTATCTGCTAAAACAGCTGTTATTGGAGAACTAGGCTTGTTAGGGGAAGTACGCAGAGTTTCTTTTATGAAAAAAAGAATTAAAGAAGCCAAGAAAATGGGATATGAAAATATTATTGGTGAAAAAGAGAAAGATTTAAAACAAACAATAAAACTACTTAAATGAATAAAAATAAAATTTTTGATACTTTAAAAAAAGTATTTCTTTTATTTCCTGCTGTTTTTCTTTTGTTCATTATCTATTCCCGTTTTAATTTGGAAAACAAAATACTTTCTCTTGTAAGGACTACCAGGGTAAAACCAATCAGAAGGATTTTTTATGCTCCAATTGATTGGCTTTCTGTTGAGGGAAACAAAATAATTGATGAGGAAGGAAAAGTAAAAATTCTGCGTGGGGTAAATATTGGCAGTATTAACTGGGGTTATGATAAATGGAATCCTAGAGCAACAAACTATGCTATCAAACAATGGAATGCCAATATTATCCGTACGCGGATATATCCTAATGACTTTTTTGCTGACAAGCAGGCTTTTTATCAAAAAATGGAGGAACAAGTAATTAATCCCGCGCGAAAAAAAGGCGTTTACGTAATTCTGCATTCTTTTATGGAAGAGAGTCCGGATGATTTACCTGATGAGAAAGCAATTGAAATGTGGGGTGAAGTTGCAGAGCATTATAAAAACGACCCAATAATTTTGTATGACCCAATACCTGAACCCCATAACACTACCAAAGAAAAACTAAGAAATGCTTATACACAGGTAATAGAGGAGATTAGAGAAGTGCATCCCAAGTCATTAATTCTTGTGACAGGGTTAGGCTGGGGAAGGGAGATTAACTCATATCTAGAAAATCCTTTACCCTATGAAAATATTGTCTACCGTTCCAACCCTTATAACCGAGCAGGAGAGTTTGAAGGATTGTTTGGAGAAGTTGCTAAAGAATATCCGGTATTTTTAACCGAGTTTGGGGCCGGAGGATATCCTCCCATGAGTGAAGAATCAGTAGAAGCTTTGCTTAGTTATGCAGAAAAACTAGGGTTGGGTTGGACAGCTTGGCATTTTCATTCAGAGGGCTGCCCCTGTTTATTAAAAGACTATAAAACTTTTGAGCCTAGTAATTGGGGTGAATTAGTTTATCAGGAACTGCAAAAACAGCCTCAGGTAGTGGAAATTGAAGATTCAAAAGATAAAAAACCTAACGAAATTGTTATCTACTCAGACAGCTTTAAGCATGGTTTTGTTGAACAAGGTTGGGAAAGGGAAATTGATTTGCAAAGTACAGAGCTAGTATACCAGGGGGAAAACAGTCTAAAACTGATTTATAAAAAAGAATTTGCGGGGTTAGGGTTGCATACATATGATCTGGTTGATGCTAAAAATTTTAAATTTTTACAGTTTTTTATTAACTTTTTTGAAAACGAGCCGTTTGACTTGATGGTAAATATTAATGATGCAAAAGAACAAAAAATAGGCGAAGTAAAGGCCAAAGACTACCAGACACCTTTAGATAACAACTGGATTAAAGTGCAAATTCCTTTAAAAGAGTTTGAACTTGAAAACGAACTGCTTTCAGGAATGGCAATCAGGGAAGCTTCAGGCGCTTCACATTCAGCAATTTTTATTGATGAGATAAAAATTATAAGATAAATAACCTTGTTGCAATAAACGCTTTTTTTAACAGGTATAGTACAGCAATAACAGGCGTAATATAACTAATATTATAGGTTGACACAATACTGCTGTTATTATATAATTCCTCAACTCTGGTAAAACAGGGTAATTTATGGAATTTCCTCTTTTATCAGGCAGAAGCGCCTGTCATAAAGAGAAATTTCATCGCACTTTAACAAGACGAGAGAGTATATTACCGGCGGCAGAAAGGGAATAACCTTTTTGTTGTTTCTTTCCTGCCGTCGGTTAATTAGCTCGCGCATTAGAGAAAGAGAAAGAGAGGGAAAAAATGAAGAAAAGACTTGGTATGTTAGTAGTAATCGTAGTGAGCATGCTGGTGGGAGGCATGCTTGTAACTCTTGGGATTGTTCTGAGACCAAGGGTAGTAGGGGCAAAGCAACAAGAAATCAGTTCGCAAGCCGAGAAGCAAATCGAAGTCGAGCAGGAGCAGGACGACAACGAGCCTGTGATTCATGGCTTGCCTGCTGAAAGTCCCGAGCCGTACTGCCACTGGAACAGCACCACGGAAACGTGGAGCTGTGAAGTGAGCTGTGAACCACAGACGCCCAAGGATCCGGATGAGGGATACAAGTTCGACATCACCAACTGGGTGTTCGCCTGGCATGGGCGAGAAGGATGGGATGAGGCTGAAGGGCATGATGGCGAGTATCTCGTGGCTTATCGTCGCGAATACTTGACCAAAGTTGTCTCCGAAACCACTGGAGCATCGCTTCAATGGTGGAGCGCTGACGCTCTTTGGCTCAATGAGGAGTCAAAACCTCCTCGAGACGAATGGGGCAATGATTCTTTGAAGATGTTGTCAACCTTTGACGAGGATGGCAACGTTACCTGGTTTGGAACGTCAACTCCCTGGAAACCAGGGTACTTCCCTGAGTCCAGTTGGCTTCGGCCTTCTGGCGACGAATGGGAAGTCTGTCAACATGACCAGCCAGAGGAGACCGGCGATGATTACGCAGGTCCCTTTGGTTGCTGGGGTGAAACCTGGAAGTTGACGGAAGCGGAGCAGAGTCCGCCGATTCCGATATTGATGATGTTGAAGCTTGATGAGCTTGAAGAAGCTCTTCAGGGCCTCCCGGACGTAGTTCGTGAGGAAATCAACATTGTCGTCATCGAATGGCAGAAAACTAAAGACCTTGGTCTTTAGTTACCGACAAGCGCGAGCGGAATGAGATGGGATGCCCGGAGGGCAAAGATGCGGACGGCTTACGCCATCCGACGGCCATCTTTGGCCTCCTACATCAATCTTTACAATACTCTCTCGTCTCATTCCTTAAGAATTGAAGATGCTTCATTTTTCAAGGAATGTAGTAAAATATAGATATATTAATTTGGACAGGATATAAGTGAAAATACAAAATATAATAGCACTATTTTTAATATTTTTTGTATTTATTACCTCTTTTCTGCGTCTTTCTGTAGGGGAGGCGCTGATATTAGGTATTACCTTGGTTTTGTTAGTACAAGGCGGGTTTGCTACTTTTGCAATGCTTTTTTCCTTTGTCAAGCCGGAAAATACTTACAAAGTTATGCCTCCGCGGGTTGTTATGGGAGGCAGTCACTACAAATTCACCCTTATTGTCCCTGCCAAAGATGAAGAAAAGGTAATTGGTGACACCATCTGGTCAATGGCAAATATTGATTACCCGGTTGACAAGTATGAGGTTTTGGTAGTTGTTAGAGATGATGATTTAAAAACCAAAAAAGAAGTGAAAAAGGCAATTGAAGAGACTGGTAGGGAAAATATCAAGCTGGTAAAGATTGACGGGTTCCCGATCAATAAGTCTTATTCTTTAAATATGGCCTTGCACTATGCAAAGGGTGATATTATTGCTGTTTTTGATGCAGAAGACCATCCGCACCCGGATATTTTAAAGTCAGTTGATGAGGTTGTTTACAACAAAAAGGCAGATGTTGTCCAGGCAGGGGTACAGTTAATTAATATCGGCTCTTACTGGTTTTCCCCTTTAAACTGTTTAGAGTACTATTTTTGGTTTAAGTCAGTTCTTCCGTATTTATCTAGTAAAGGTGCTACTCCTTTAGGAGGGAATACAGTATTTTTCAAAAAAAAGGTGATTGAGGACTTGGGCGGCTGGGATGAGGAATGCTTGACTGAGGATGCAGATATTGGTATTCGGGCTTCTGTTAAGGGATACAAAACAGAGATGGTCTATTTAGAAGAAATGGCGACCTTGGAAGAGACCCCTGTTGATGTTAGGGCATTTATTAAGCAGCGTACCCGCTGGGACCAGGGATATTTGCAGATCCTTTTAAAGGGAGACTGGATGCAGATTGATAGCTTGAAAAAACAGGTTTTGAGTTTATATGTACTGGTTCAGCCAATTATCCACCAGTTTATGTTTTTAACTATGTTGGCAATACCTTTTATTAGTTTAAGCCTTAAAACAAGAGTTTGGATTGCAATGTTTTCCTGGGCACCCTTGTATTTTTTAATTTTACAACTGGGATTGTATTTTATCGGGCTTTTTGACTTGAAAAAAAACTACAACCTACAGTTTTCATTTCTAGCATACTTGTTTGTAGTCATATTTTTTGTTCCCTATCAATTTTTACTAGGAGTTTCTTTTACCCGGGCATTAATAAGGTTAATTTTGGGTAAAGGTAATTGGGAAAAAACATATCATTTAAACAAACACAGACTTGCACTGAAAAACAACTAATCTAGTATAATAGATTTAATGAAGATAAAAAAACACATTTTCCCTCTGTTGGTTGCCTTAATGACAATTGCAACCAGGAGTTTTAACCTATTTGGCTATCCATATTTTGAAAATGATGAGGGGGTATATACCAGCCAAGCTTGGTGGCTGGCTGACAAAGGCGAAATTGCCCCTTATACCTACTGGTATGATCATGCTCCTTTTGGCTGGCTGACAATTGGTTTATGGCAGAAAATCACCGGCGGCCCCTTAAGTTTTGGCTTTTCGCTTTTTTCAACCCGTATTTTTATGGTTATTGTGGCTGTACTGACAAATTTATTGGTATACAAGATTATAGAATTGGTCTCTAACAGCAGGAAAACTGCTCTTTTTAGCAGTCTGCTTCTGGTCTTTTCTCCTTTAGCTGTAACATACCAGCGCCGAGTGCTGTTGGATAATTTAGAAACCCTCTGGTTATTGTTATCTGTTTGGTTTTTATTAAGGTCAAGGTCGGATATTAAAAAAATATTTTTATCAGCCCTATTTTTTGGCTTGGCCTTTTTAAGCAAGGAAGCAGTAATCTTTTTATATCCTGTAATGATTTACGGACTATTTATTTTAAGTAAAAAGGAAAATAAAAGGTTTAGTCTTTTGATATTTTTAGTTACTTCAGTTTTTTTAATCAGTATTTTTCCGTTGATAGCATTGCTTAAAGGAGAGTTTTTTCCCAGTTCTTGGTTTAACACTGGTGAACACGTATCCTTTTTGGAAACAATAAAATACCAGCTTTCTCGGGGAACAGGCTTAAAACCCTGGAATCCTCAAAGCATGACTTATAATCAGGTGATTCAATGGTTTAATAAAGGGCCGATTTTATTGGGACTTGGGATTTGGTCATTGCTTTATATCTTGTTTTTTGAATGGAAAAACAAGAAAAAAAGAATAATTCTGCTTTTGGCTTTTTTATATATGCTGTTTTTATTAAGGGGAGGTCTGGTTCTAGAATTTTATATTCTTCCTTTGCTTGCGCTTTTATCAATTTCTATAGGTGTAGCTGTTAATGCATTCAAAAAAATACAATTATTTAGATTTTGGCTTATTCAAGTTATTGGAATTTTAGCAATATCTCTTATTATGATCTTTCAAGAGACTGATGTTTATACAAGCAAACCGACAAAAGCTCAATTACAGGCAGCTGAATATGTTAAAACAAACCTGAAAAAAGATGGATTTTTAGTAATTGATAATTTCTGCTTTTTAGATCTACGTTTGGCAGGTTTTCAGGATGCAGAGTGGTTTTGGAAAGTAGAGGAAGATCATGCAATAAGGGAAAAAGAATTAAAAAATAACTGGCAGAACATTGACTATATTTTATTAAGTGGGGAAATGCGTAGGAAAATTGTTAATAACGAACTGCCCTTTATAAAAGAAGCGTTAGCTAGTGCAGAATTAATAAAAGACTTTCCTTCGAAACATCCTGATGAACAAGGAGAAATAACTGACTTAAGTCGAAGAGGTGATGGATGGGCAGCTTTATTTAAAGTTCAAGATCCTAGAGAAGCTAAAAAAATCGCGAAAACGGAAAAAATGAAAAAAATAATTGCAAACATGAGTTTGGAGCAAAAAGTAGGCAAACTTTTTGTAGTCGGGCTTGAAAAGCAAGGTTGGAACAATGAACTAAAAGAATTAATAGAAAAATATCATTTTAATGCTTTTTTTGTGAAAAGCAAAAACTTCTCAGATCAGGAAGAATTAAAAGAATTGATCACAAATATTAAATTAACAGCTTGTAACTTACAGGAGGATCCAGAACCCGATAAAGACACGAAGAAAAACACTCAAACAACATCAAGTTGTGTTTTTGAGCCGTTAATTTTTGTTGATCAGGAAGGCGGAAGTGTAAGTACTTTGGAATTTGAAAATGTTGAAAATAAACCGCAGGCAGAAATCAAAAAAAGTACAGAAGCTTATAAAATTGCAAAAAATCGTGGACAAAATTTAAAAAATTTAGGAATCAATGCCAATTTTGCACCCGTAGCTGAAAAAGTAAATAGTAAATTAGCATATATAAATAGGGAAGGAAGAGCGTTTCAGGGAGATAATGAAAATGTCTATATTTTATCAGAAGCAATGATTAGAGGTTATAAAGAAGCTGGTGTTTTACCGGTTGTCAAGCATTTTCCGGGCGGTCTTGGAAACACAATTCAGGATCCGCACCAGGAAATGCCAGTTTTACAAAATAATAAAAATGAATTAAAAAATGACTTATATGTTTTTCAAAAGTTAATTGAAAATAAAAAAGTTGATGCAATTATGACAACCCACTTAAAATACGCACAAATTGATGCGCAAAACCCGGTTACTACCTCTGATAACTTTATTAGCGGCATTTTAAGGGGAGAACTGGGCTATGAAGGACTTATTATTAGTGATGATTTGGTTATGAATTCAATTACAAACAAGTTTACTATTAGTGAAGCCGCAACAAAAGCAATATTAGCAGGACACGACTTAGTTTTAATTTCCGGCTATAAAAATGATCAAATCAATACATACCAGACAATTTTAAAATCAGTAAAAAATGGTCAGATAAAAGAAGACAGAGTAGATGAGAGCTTGGAAAGGTTTTTAAGAAAATAGAAATTATGAGTGATTTTTAGCAAATTGCAGTAGAGAGCTGTGGAATTTTTCTAAATCTTTTAGATTCTTTTGTAATATTGTATATAATTCTTCTTTATTAACTTCATGATAAAAGTGTACCAGTCGATTTCTGTATTTTGCCATTTTAATTCCAGTCTTTTTAAAGGAAGCGGGCAATATATCATACTTTGCTAATTGTTCAGCAATAGTTGCATATTCATCAAACTTTGCTCCAGGGATTCGGGATAAAATATGGCTCCCGCAAGAAAGTAAGCCTTCTAAAGAACGTTGTAGGTGATAAGCGGCTATACCGTATGCGTCTTTATCTTTGACAAAGTCGTTTTTGTTGTATTCCTTTTTCAATTCTTTTAGGCGTGAGATCGAATTTTCAATATCCATTAGACGTGAGTTCAGCATGTCCTGGTTGATTGAATATTTCAATTTACTCATAGTCGTGTATTATAAACTGTTTGATAGTAATTCTTTAAAAAAGGCTTAAAGTCAGCATATTTTAATAGTGTTTTTTCCTTATATTGCAATAACTTTTGGATATCTTTAACATAGAGGAGTTTGCCGTTTAAAACTACATCTTTTTGTAGGGGAAGAGAAGCGTTTTGAATAAAAATCAAATCAAGTTTATTAATTTTTTTTGGCAAATTTTTGACCAGTGGAATAAAAAGGTCATAGAGTTCTTCATATTTTTGCAAAGATTTTTGCGGTTTTTCTAAAATTATTTGCGGATTCTCAAAAACAACTCCAATATCCAGATCAGACTTATTGGAATTTAGGTTATTAGACATTGAACCAAAAAGATAAACAGCCAGGACTTCTGGGTCTTTATCAAGTGCTTCTCTGATAGATTCTTTTAATTTATTCATGTCCATATTTTAGCATTTACCTGTTACACAAGCAATTATTCAATTAATAATTTTCTTAAAGCATCATTGATTACTTCCTGTAGGGAAGAGTAATACCCTTGCTGTACCTGTTCCTGGGCCAATTCTTTTAATTGAGGTGCAATTTGTGCTTCTGTTTCTCTGGTTATTGCCTTATTTGATTCCAATTTTTTGTCAATGGGATAAATTTTTGCTATTGGTTTATCATAGCGTTCAATTATTACCGGCTGCTTTTCAAAACTTACAGTATGTAAGACATCGGAAATGTTTCTTTTAAGTTTTGTTGCGCTGACTTTTTTTACATTCATATTGAATCTATTTTACACAAAATGCACAAAATAGTCAAATTAAGTGTTGCACAATACAAATAGGGGAAGGTAGTAAGGCATGTAGGGGATACAGGTATAGTTAATTTTTACTTATACAGGTAGTGGGTATTAAGATATTGTGCGAAGCATGATTTTAATATGATTATATACAGTGTTTTAAAGTAATGTTAATCAAAGGAAAACTTTTAAACAAAATATTTTAACAGGCTAAGCTGAGTTATACATATACTTATCCACAATGTATAAAATAATTAACAAAATTGTTAATTAACAGGCTAAAAAGAAGTTGATTAATAATTATAAGACATGATAGTTAGGGCATGTAAATAATTATAGGATTGACTTTTTAGGGGTTTTGTGCTATTCTATTTGCAATTAAGTAAGGGAAGCTCTTTTAACATAAAAAAAAGCATTGTTACCGTTAATTTCTGCAAGGAGCAAAAGCACGAATAACAATGCCTTTTTTCAACCGGTTTGACTTTGGACAGGATAAAGTCGCACCTAAACAATATAAAAGCACAAAATGTGCAATTTGTCAAGTATTTGTCTTTCTAAGCGGGGAGTAGTTTGTTGGGCAGGCAACTACTTCCCACTTAGGAAGAGAAAAAGAAATTTCCAGCTTGACATGGCAATTAAAAGTTGCTTGAATATATATAGTTGGGTTTCTTACTTAACAAATTTCCTCAGAAGACTAATTCAGAGAAATTTTTATGAAGCTTTCTTACTATATAAATTTTAATTAAATAACAATAAACCAAGGAGGTTTAATATGGCAGATTCTTCTAACAATGACGATCAAAAAGTTAAAGATTTAGTTGGTGATCCTTCTAAAGACGACTCAGTAAAAGAAAATGACAATCAAAATGAAGAAAATAATAATGATAGTAATGCTTCTAATAACAATAGAAAAGGTGATTTTAACGGTGTAGTTGATGACCGGGTAATTCCTGATGCAGGCGTACCGACTAAAATGGTAAAAGGTGTTTTAGATTTAGAACCGAAGAATCACGGATTACTTCATCCGAATTTTGTTCCAAGTTCCCAAGATATATATATTTCTACTTCCCAGATTCGTCGTTTTGGACTGCGTCCGGGTGATATGGTTCAAGGACCGGCACGTCAGCCTAAAGAAAGGGAAAGATACTGGGGTCTTTTAAAAATACAAAAAGTAAACGGGGTTCCAATAAAAGATATAGAAAAAAGACCGCATTTTGATAATTTAACCCCTATATATCCGGAAGAGAAAATCAATTTAGAGACCGGGCAGGAACCGCTTTCAACCAGAATTATTGATTTGGTTGCTCCGGTTGGAAGAGGTCAAAGAGGATTAATTGTATCTCCACCTAAAGCAGGTAAAACCACAATATTAAAACATATTGCCATGTCAGTGGCAAACAATCATAAAGAAATTAAGATTATGGCAGTTTTGGTTGGAGAAAGACCGGAAGAAGTGACGGATATTGAAAGAACAGTAAAAGGTGAAGTGGTTTCCAGTAATTTTGATGAACCACCCACAAGACAAACAAGAGTTGCAGAAATTGCTTTAGAGCGTGCAAAAAGACTTGTTGAAATGGGGGAAGACGTAGTACTACTCTTGGACTCAATAACTAGGTTAGCGCGCGCTTACAACCTTTCTATCCCATCGTCCGGTAGGACATTAAGTGGTGGTTTTGATCCCAATGCACTTTATCCGCCCAAGAGATTTTTTGGTGCAGCCAGAAATATTGAAAACGGCGGCTCCCTAACTATATTGGGAACTGCATTAATTGAAACTGGCAGCAGAATGGATGACCTTATTTATGAAGAATTTAAAGGCACCGGAAACATGGAACTGCATCTTTCCAGAAAGCTGGAAGAGAGAAGAATCTTCCCGGCAATTAATATCCAAAAATCCGGTACACGTCAAGAACAGTTGCTTTTTGATAAGGAAAACTACAAAAAGATTATTACCATGCGCAGGATGATTGACATGCTGGGCAGGGAAGAGAGAACTGAGCTGCTATTGGAAAGGTTGCGCAAGACCAAGAACAATCAAGCGTTTCTTGACAACTTAAACAACAGAAAAAAGTAAAAGAAAGATTGTTAAATAGTTAGAGTTTTAGATTATTAGGTCTTTTTACTAAAAATCTCAAACTTGACAACTTTAATAACCTACATTTGCAACTTTCTAACTTGATAAACTCATATGTATTAAACATGCCGTAAATTTAACGGTTGATATGAGCTTAGACAACAGCTTTTTTACTTATCCAGAAGAATTACCGCTTTTTTTTATCACATAAATGATGGAGATTACCTTCTGTTGCAAAATTATAGCAGTTATCTTGAGGGAGAAGATAACTGCCTTTGTCTGGATAATAATCTTCTAGTGCAGTTCATAGGTTGTAGATGTTTGTTCTTCTGTTTCTGTCGTGTGCTTTGCTGAACAGTTCAGCAGGTTTTAAAAAGGTAAAATAGCAATAAGAGCAATAACTATAAGCAGTTCTTGAAGTGTAAAACCTTTTTTG
>CAYSEI010000004.1:0-116088 GCA_964430265.1 uncultured Pseudomonadales bacterium | reverse complement strand
AGTGGAACTACTTCTCTATTTAAGTATCTGAATCAACATCCACAAATCTTTATTCCTAAAATAAAAGAATGCCGTTTTTTTTCTCAAATGAATGGCACATTCAAAGGACCTGGAAATCATTATCAAAACGATATAATAAATAATTGGAACGAATACTTGGAACTGTTTAAAGGTGTAAAAAAAGAAAAAGCTATAGGAGATGTCTCACCTGATTATCTTTATTATTACAACAAAAGTATAAAGAACATTAAAAAGCACTTAGGAACACAAATTAAAATAATAATTATGCTAAGGAATCCTATTGAAAGAGCTTATTCAAATTACCTTCAGGCAGTAAGAAATGGTTGGGAAGAACTTAGTTTTGAAGATGCTCTAGAGAAGGAAGAATACAGAAAAACAAAAAATTGGAGTTGGCCTTTTTATTATAAAGAAGTTGGACTTTACTATAAACAAGTAGAAGCCTATTTAAAAAATTTTAAAAATGTCAAAGTTCTTTTGTTTGAAAATTTTATAAAAAATACTAAAAAGATAGTAAAGTATACATACAAATACTTACAGGTTGATAAAGATTATAATCCTTTAAATACAAAAACTAAATTTAATAGAAGTGGGATTCCGTATAACAAGTTTATTTTTTCAATTTTTGATAAACTATCTTGTTTTCAATTTTTTAATAAGATCAAAAATAAATTTTTAGAAAAACCCAAGATGTCTATGAAAACAAGAAAATTCTTAAAAAAATATTATATTAATGACATAAAAATTTTAGAAAAGTTGATAAAAGAAGATTTATCTTTTTGGTTATAAAAATTTATATATTTTATGAAATGTAGAATTTGTAAGGCCACTACAGAGCAATTATTTGAAAGAAAAATCTTAGGTAAATATAAAGTAAAATATTTTTATTGTAATAGTTGTGGTTTATTACAAACAGAAGAACCGTATTGGCTGGAAGAAGCCTACAAAAATTCCATTAATAAAACAGACACAGGCTTATTAAAAAGAAATATAAAACTTTCAAAAAAAACAACATCACTAATTTACTTTTTTTTAAAAAATAAAATAAACTTTTTAGATTATGGAGGAGGTTATGGTATATTTACTAGATTAATGAGGGATTTAGGGTTTAATTTTTATTGGTTTGACCCATTTACAAAAAATTTATTTGCTAAAGGTTTTGAATATAATGGTAAAAAAAGGATATCCTTAATCACTTCTTTTGAAACATTTGAACACTTCAAAAACCCGTTAGAAGAACTTAAAAAGATGTTAGACATTTGTTCTAATATATTAATTTCAACAGATGTTTTGCCAAATCCAATTCCAAAACCTAACGATTGGTATTATTACGGATTTGACCACGGACAACATATATCTTTTTATTCATTAAAAACATTAAAACACTTAGCTAGTAAGTTCTCTTTAAACTTTTACACAAATAAAATAAATCTCCATTTGTTTACTAAAATGTCAATTTCTAAACTTAATTTTTACTTAATAACAAAGTTATCAAATATTTTCCCTTATCCAATAATAAAACACTCAAACAGATCACATACTCTATCAGATAGTAAAAAATTAAATAAAGACAATTTTAGATTATGAAAATATTATATGATGGCCAAATTTTATGCCAAAAGTATGGAGGAATATCTCGATATTTCTATCAATTATATAGAAACTACAAAAATAATAGTGACTTAGATATACAAGTAGAGTTCGCAAACCTTCTTACGAGAAATCAATTTTTTGAAGAAGTAGATCAAAATGAGTTTTCTTTATTTTTACCCAATTTGAAATTTAAGGGAAAAAATTTTTTTATTAAACTAATAAACAAAATGGATACAGTCAATAAATTAAGAAAATATAATTATGATGTTTTGCATCCGACCTATTATGATCCTTATTTTTTGAAATATATAGATAAAACTCCTTTTGTTTTAACAATCCATGATATGAATCATGAGTTGTTTCCTCAATATTTTCCTAATCATGTCAAAATATCCACATGGAAAAAGATACTCTCGGAAAAGGCAAACCAAATTATATGTGTCTCAAATAACACAAAGAACGATTTACTTAACACATTCTCTATTAACTGTGAAAAAGTTAATGTCGTCCATCACGGAATAAATTCAAAATATGAAAAAATTACAATTAAAGACATAAATAGATTTCCCCAAAATTTTATTTTATATGTTGGTAGTCGACGAGGATATAAGAATTTTCTTACTTTTTTAGATTCAATTGCGCCAATTTTAAAAAATAATTATAGATTATTTTTAGTATGTGTCGGGGGAAATAAATTTAGTTTGGAGGAAAAAAAAGAACTAAATAAATTATCAATTGAGAATAAAGTAAAACAAGTTTCAGTAAACGATAAACTCTTAGACTATTTGTATCAAAATGCTCAAATATTTGTTTATCCATCTTTATATGAAGGGTTTGGTTTTCCTATCTTAGAAGCTTTTAAAAACAGATGTCCAGTTGTCCTAAGTAACATAGAAATTTTTAAAGAAATAGCTAAAGATGCTGCTTTATTTTTTGATCCAAAACATAAAGAATCTATTAAAGAAACTGTTGTAAAGCTGTTAGAAAATAAAACAATAAGAACTAAAATGATTCGTAATGGAAAAAAATTATTGAAAAATTACTATCTTTCTACAACAATAGAAAAAACATATCAAATATATAAAAAGACCTTATAAAAGTATTTATTTTTATTTAATAGTTTTTTCTAATTATTAAAACTATAAATTTTGTAACTACCAATTTTTTCTTCTAAAATAAATTTGTCTTTTAAATTTAAATCTGTTAATTCAGAATTAATATTATCAATGTTTAAATAGTTGTTTGCATTACCCACAAATGAACGACCTTCTTCAATAGTTGAGTTAATTAAATTAGTTCGATTATAGTCTGCTTTTTCAAAATTTTCATTACTAAACAGATGGATATATCTGTAGTAATTAGGGTTATCACCTCTTATTACTAAAAATTTAATATTATAATGATCCATAGTATTTTTTAATCCACTTTTTTTAACAAGTTTTTCAAGCTGTTGTGACTGTAAAAATACAACCGAAGGTACTCCCCTTTTACTATATGTGCTAATTGTAGCAGGACAATTTTCGGTTAATACAAATTCGTTTTCTTTAGTGTTTTGCTTAATAAAAGATATCACTTGCAAAAAATTAGCTGTTCTATCTTTGGAATAGTATAAATTATTTTTAGCTGCTTCTTTCATAGTTGGGAAAATTAACAGTATAAAAATAGCTACAATTAATAAATAATAATGTTTTTCATTATTTTTATTAATTAAATTTTGAACAATATAAATCAAATTGGCAGTACCAAGACTAAATAAAATCATTATGATTAATGTATAATAATTATGAAAAAACATTGGTTTAGATGCTAAAATCCAATATAATAAACTTCCACTTAAAAAACCTATAGTTACTGCAAATATTTTTCTTGTTCTATTTAAAATTAAAGTATAAATTATTCCAAGCAGACCAAAATAAAAAATTGCTTCTGTAATGTAGTTTTTAAATTGTTTTAAAAACGTATATCTATACATCTTATAATTTAAAATAAGATGTTTATCTGTTAAAAAATTTGAAGTAAATGTAAATAACCTAGTTTTTCTTATAAAAAATATTAATATGACAATAATAAAAATAGAAAAAAGTAAAATTAAATACTTATTTTGTAGAATATTCTTTATCAAATTCTTGAATTTTTGTTCAACTTTAGTTATAAAGTTGAACAAAAGTATATGAAATAAAATCCAAATTGTCAGTATACTTAAAGCTAAACTTGTACTTGTAATTAAATTACTATTTACTGTTTGTGCTACAAAAATCTGCAATAATGCTAATCCAAAGTAAATTATACTTATATATATACACTCACTCCAGTCTTTTTTTCTAAACAAAATAAGGAAAAATACAATCGGGAGGAGCCATAGCATTAAAGAATATTTAGAAACTAACCCCAACCCTACAAATATACTGCTTAAGTATAAATACGAAAATTTTTTCCTTTGAAAATACTTAGCAAGAAATATAAAAGATAAAAACATAAACATAATCGCCCAAGGATCTTGTACAGTCAGATAGGTCGAAAAAATAAACATCGGGTTAAAAGAGATTAACAATGTTATTAGTAAAGATTGAATTCTGATGAAAAACTTATTAAAAAATTTGTAAGCCAAAACTAAAATTACAACACCTAAGACATGCATTACTATTCTTACATTAGTTCCTATACTATTTTTTGGGAAAATTTTAAAAGTTTTATAAATACTCCACTCCATAAATGGCCAACTAAGAAATCCTTTTTTTATTCCCTTTGGATTATTAATAGGATCAACTCCATTTATTTCTTGATTCCAAAAAGGCGTATTATTCTCAATCATAAATATTGCTGGTTCAACATAACTCGTATATTTTGCAGTATGTGCACCTAACAATGGATTTTGCATGTAAGGCAGTTTAATAGCCGTAAAAACTCCTATTATTAAGATCAAGAAAAAAAGATGGAGAATTCCATTTTTGTAAACTTCTTTAAATACCCATGATAAAAACGGAATTTTAAAAATAAATAATTTTGATTTTTCAATTCTTTTTATTCTCTTTTTTTCTTTTATTTTTTCTTTTTGATAATCTAAATTTATTCTTTGTGCAATTATATTTTTGTTCTTTATTATTAAAAATATACCTATTAAAAAAGTGATTATAAATATTATCACTTTAAATATATTTGAAATACTTAGAATATTAAACAAATGACTCGGCAAACCATAAAATTTAAAATTAAATTCTAAAATGAAAATGTATAATAAAAAAAATATAAATATTCCCTTAATCGGGTTTTTAGTAGCTAAAGAATACAAATATATCTTTCCAAAAGCTTTGTTAAAATCAAAATTGTATTGCCATAAATGAAGAATTAGATATAAAAGTATAAAGACTAAGTTTACTAAAAAAATATATTTTAGTTTAAAAACAACCCCTAATCCTAAAAAGCTGAATAAATAAATTGTTCCTAATACAAAAATTAAACTTATTATTAATTTACTTATATATTCTTTAATAAAAAATAAATTCTTTTTTTCTTCAGTTTTAGAATTTTTTTTGAAAGATGCTTTATAAAAAATCTTTGATAGTTTTTGTTTATAAAAATTGTTCAAAATTAAATTAAAAATGGTTGTTATACTTAACAGTGCAAAAGAAAAAATTACAAATAAATTTAAGTTTCCTAGTTCTAAAAATTCAAAATAATCCCCTAAGGCAACAATACCTAAAAATACAAAGATTGTAATTGAAAGATGTACTAATAAATCACTGATTTTTAGTATATTTTTTCTTTTAACCATTTGAGAATACTTGATTTATAAAACTTACCTTTTATTGTAACTAATTCATTTGGATCAGGAAAGATAAACTCCTCTTTATTGCTTTCCTTACCGTCTGCTCTTTTTATATACAACTCTGTTTGTTTTTGTTTTTTTGGCACTGGAAGTTTTATTTTAACCATGTCATTATTCCAGTCTTTTATTAAAGCTTTTTGTTCATCAATATAAACCTCTCCTACTTTACCCTCAGCCATAAAAATAATTCCCTTAATCGTTATTTCCTCTCCCTGAATTCCCCAATTTTTACTTAATGAATAGATCTTGGGAGAACTTAAAAACTTGTTTCTTTCTTTTTTGTAAAAATGATTCAAAATTAGAGAACTAATAGCTAAAAAAACAATTAATACAATAAAGTATTTTTTCTTTTTTTTGTTTTCCCAAATCTTATCTATATTTAAAAATGAAAAAAAGATAATAAATAATATCAAAATTATTGTGTTTACCAATTTAGGGATCTTGGGAATTAACATTAATTTCTGGGTTATCAGCCAGTTTAGAGGATAAAATAGGATTAAATAGATAGTTAATCCTAGAATAGCTGGTATTACTCTCTTATAATTCATCTTATTACTTAGCTGTTAATACTGGTGTTGGGTTACGCACCTGATAATCCAGTTTGTTACTTTCATCGCCCTGGTAATTAACTACATATAATTGACCACGGAAAAACTTAGGAGGGACAGGTTGTTCAGCAATGATTTTATCATTTTGCCACACTTGAACTTCTAGCTTAAAATCGTTCTTGATTTCTTTTTTTTGTTCAATTGGTGATAAAGTTGTTTCTTTATCATGAATATAGACAGAACCTTTTTTTATATCACCGAAATTTGTTCCATAAATTTCTATTTTGTCTCCTTGTATACCCCAGCGCCTGTGGTTATTAACAACATTAACTTCATATATACGTGGTCCTTTGCGTAAGTCTGAATAAAAACTAGTATATTTTTTAAATCCAAAAATAGTAATTATAAAAAGCAAGCTTAAAGGAATAATGATTTTTTCTGATTTTAATCTTATTTTTTTAAAAGAATAGTTAAGTGAAAAAAATATAATAAAAAAAACTAAAAATATAATTGATTTTAAATCAGAACTGATAAAATGCATGATTGGATACTTTTCGGTTAAAAAATATTCAAAAGGGATAATAAATAGGGTATAGAAGATAAATGTTTCCAACCCGACAGTAATTGCAAAGAAAATATGTTTTTTATCCATACTTTAATATCTTAACATTATTTAACTAAAAAATTGAACTGTCTCTCTTAATCCTTTATCTAAGGAAGTTTCTGCTTGCCAATTTAATATATTCTTGGCTTTTTTGTTATCCAAACAGCTGTATTTAATATCTCCCTTTCTTTTTTCTGCATATTCTGGTTTTAAATTATAATTACAAATTTTTGCTATTTTATTAAATAAATCGTTTACTGAAATATCTTCTCCTTTTGATATATTAAAAATTCCTTGTTTGTTACTTTCAGTAGCTAATATATTTGCCTCAGCAACATCTTTAACATAGACAAAATCTCTTGTTTGTTTTCCATCTCCATATATTTTAACTTTTTTGTTTTTTAGCATATTTTTTGTAAATATTGCCACTACTCCGCCTTCTCCATCAGCTCTTTGTCTTGGTCCGTATACATTTGAATACCTTAAACAAATACTGGGTATATTTAATCTATCTGAAAAATTTTTTATATAAAACTCGCCTATTAGTTTGTTAATACCATATGGAGATAAAGGCTTTGGCAAAATAGACTCGTTTGCAGCTTTTTTTGTTTCTCCGCATATTGCTCCTCCACTTGAAGCAAATATGATTCTTTTTACATTTGTGTTTTTTGCACCCTCTAGTATATTTAAAAGTCCCAAAACATTTATTTTCCCGTCTTTTAAAGGCTTTTCAACAGCTTCAACAGCATTAATATGTGCTGCATGATGATTAATAATGTCTGGGTTTTCTTCTTTAATCACCTTTATTATATTTTTATTCAAAATATCTATTTTATAGAACTTTGCTTTGCTGGGAATGTTTTTCTTCTTACCTGAAGAAAGATTATCAATTACAACAACTTTATACCCCTTATTAAGGTATGTTTCTGCAATATGTGAACCAATAAATCCGGCTCCGCCGGTTAATAAAACTTTTTTCATTTGTTTAATTTCAGATATTTAAATAAAAATACAGTACAAATTATTAACCATATAAAAATAAAAATACCATCTTCATAAATTTTTCTTTGTAAATCATTTAATACTAACTCTTTTGCAGGTTTTTCTCTGGCTACACTAAAAAATATTTTACCATTAGTTTCAAGAATTGTTATTTCTTCCTCCGGTTGGATTTCAAACACATATTCTATACCTTTTGCGTTTTGGATAGTAGGAAACCCAAAAGGGAAAGGTATCCCGTTATCCTGGTAAAAGTCTAGTGCATGCACAAAATTACTGCCTTCAAAAATCCATCCATCCTCTCCTTTTTCCTTTATTTTAAACTCCACCTTTACCTTGCTCTCTCTTTCCGGCAGGATAAAGTTAACTGTGACAATTCCAAAACTGTCAGTTGGCATGACAAACGCCTGTTCTATTTTCTCCCCTGCTTGAACAGTAACTTTGTTACTCTCTTGATCCTCAACAACCAATACCTGCTCCATTAAAGCATCAGCAGATTTGATACTGCTAAAAAACAAAACTGTAATAATAACAAGTGTTTTAATTATTTTTTGCATATTTTCTTGCTAGATAAAGCATATTTAAAAACCCAATCCCAGAAAAAGTGTACCTGCCAATATCTGCCCAAGTGCTTAAAGAAAAAAATGGAAGAAACCAAGCAGGGCTAATTTGTCTAAATGCAGGAGAAATTGGGAAAAGAAGCCCAAAAGTAATATGCGGACCCCAATTAAGAAAGTAGAGAATGTAAAAAGGAATGATTAAATAAAATGATTTTAAAAGGATTTTATCCTTCTTTTTTATTATTAAAACTAATAGAAAAGGAATAACCCAGGAAAAATAGTGGGGATGAAATGTTGAGGTTGTAAAATATGTCATAAACAAAAGAAAGGAAAATAGAGAAAACACCTCTACCCTACCCAACTCTAATAATTTCTTCCTATTAAACAACCACCATAAAAATACAAGCCCTAATACTAAAAAGAAAAGATAAATAAATCTGCCATTACCTAAATATATTTTTGCATCAAAGAAATACTGGGTATGCGTTCCTGTTTTTAGCCAGTCAATTTCTTTGGTTAAATCAAATCCGTGCCCGGATACGAAATTGAATAGCTTAAAAAGAAAATATCCAGCAATTGAAATAAAGATTGCATACAAGCTTTTCAGTTTAGGAAAGCCAAAAGCCAGTAAAAGCGCAGGGAAAATTATTGCATATGATTTTCTAAATAGAAGTAAAACCGCAAAAAGAATTGTTAATAAAAAGATTTTTTTAAAATCAAGCTTTTGATTTTCGTATTTTTTAAATAAATATAAAATAGCAGCAGAAAGAAACAGGTTATATGCTTCAAAACGGCCAAAAATATAGACAGCAAAAATAACCACTGGATTAAATGCAAGTAAATAAGCAAATATTTTTCTCCATTTTATATCCTTATCTTTTGCAAAAATCCACATTAAATACCAATACCCTATTTCAAACAAAAGATATGGCAACTTAAAAAAGAAAAGCATCCTGTTGATAAAAGGCGCATTGTAATAACTCTCCTGAATCCCAGAAAGCATTGAGCAGTTAACAAAAGGAGAATATATTTTAGCAAACAGAGATTCCATAAAATGGACACCTATCGCACTATAGCTAAGCAGGCTTCTGTTTCCGCAAATAATTGTTTCTACTCTTCTATGTACGGCAATAATATCACCATGAGCAAACCAAGGCATTAATATAAGACGTAATAGAATTCCTAAAATAAATATTTTAAAAATTACTCTATTTTCTTGTTTTTTCATATAATTAATTATACTAAAAATTGTTTTCCTTATATCTATTAAATTTAATTTTTCAGCTTGTATATTTTGTAGTCATCAACTTCTTTTTCCCAAACAATTTCTTTGGGATTAAAATTCTCTAATTCAATATTTGCATAATCCATAGGATTAGGAGCCTCTATTTCTGAAACGACATATAATACCTCGGCATTCTCATAATGATGATCAGAAACTAATTCCTTATTTGTCTTTATTTCTACTAGATATTTGTATTCTTTTGCCAACGCCCAGAAATCCTCTTTCTTTTTAAGAAAAATTGAGTATTTCTTTTCTGGTGAATTTTTTAAATCATTAATTATGATATTGCTTACTTTTTTTACTTTTAAAACTCTTTTAGGTTTTTTTGCATAAGCTTGTTTAGAGATCAAAGAAAAAGGAGTAATAATTAAAAGAAAAATAGTTAAGAATATATAGCTTTTAATAATTTTTGATAAACCAATACTGATAAGCAGAAAATAAAATGGAACAATGACAAAAAAGAAGTGGTAGGCAATATACCCGTTGTAAATTAAAACATTTATAAAAAACAAAAAAATTATTCCTAGAATTCTTAAAACTATAACCTTTTTATCATTCTTTTTAATAACCAGAAAAAGTCCAATAATTCCCAATATTAAATAAATCCAGGGCCATATTTCCCCTATTCTAAAATATTGCTGAAAAATATCTGCAACTACTTGTAAGTTGTTCTTAACAGACCAAGCCCCCTGCCCCACAGTTTCTCTTAACTGGTCTGTTCTGCCTTCATTCATGTAATACCAGAATCCCTTTACATTAATAAATCCGTGCCTGAGATCAAAAATTAATATGGGCAGCCAGAAGAAAAACAATGAAATGTTATTTAAAATATATTCTTGCCAATTAATAATTTTTTGTTTTAGCCAATAATACAAAAGAAACCCCATCTGTATTATGACAAATAAGTACATGGAAAAATGAAATGAAAAAGTAAATCCCAAAAGAATAGAACTTAATAAAAGATCCTTTTTCCTTTTATTTTCCCAATAACGGACTAAAAACAATAAATAAGCAGCTGTAAAAACAGGAATTACAATATGGTTGCCTGTAAACCTGCCTGCTTTAGTCATATAAGGAGAAAATGTAAAAAGAGCAGCAGATATTATTCCTCCAATTTCCTTATTAGTGGCTTCTTTTCCCAGCAAATAGTAGATAACTGTTCCGGCTGCATAAAGAAGGTTAATAAAAAGTAGAGCGGCCTCTATTTTCCAACCGCCGATTTTTAGAGGAATGGAAACTAAATAATACCATGTAGGAGGCAGAAAAAATCTTACAGTAGAAATAGCTGGACCCAAAAGAGTTAACTTACCATTCCAAATTCGGTATGCATTTAAATAATCTCTGCCTTCATCCCCATTATAGATTGCCGTTTCAAAAACTGAATTAAAACGCAACCAAAAACCAAGAAGAGTAATTAGTGCAAGCAGAAATATATATCTTTTTTTCATAAATATGATTATACTATATGACTAAGGACAATCACCGGATCTTTCAAAACCTGCCTCTTGTGCTTCTTTTTCTGTACAAAACCACTCTTCTCCAAGATCTTTATCTATAATTACATTAGTATAGTTTGTACATCCCGGGAAAAAGTATCTTTTTTCTTTTGAGCGGATCTCAATATTTCCCTTTATATTACAGTTCGGATTATCAGGATTTTGTCTTTGTCTACATTTGCCCCAAATTCCTAAATTATTTTCCCTAGCATATGCATCTGCTTCTTTAATAATTTCTTTTTTATTTGTTTTTAAAGGCCGGTATCTTGCATAACCTTCTTTGACCATTATTTCATTAATAAATAAATCATCTACATATACAAAAACCAAGATTCTATTAAACTCACCCATTCCTGCCTCTTCCAAACGTATTTCTTTATGAAGGATTAATTCTTCCAAACGCTCTTTTGCCTCTTTTCCCATGCAATATTTTAGTTGCGGCGCGTCTAAGTTAACTAGGCGGACATCTTCATTCAACTCAATCAAAAAAGAATCTCCGTCAAAAACTTCACGGACAAGAAAAGTATCTGCATCTTTCTGCAGAATTTTATTTTTATAGATAAGAAAAATACTCAAAATAGAAAAGATTAAAAGAAGAAAAGAAGTAATAATATGTTTCTTTTTCACAATAATTTTATAATAGCACAAAAAAATTTAATTATTGCTAATTTATCATTTCACAGCATAGCTTTTTCGTCCGCTTCCACTTGCCTAAAATTCGAAGAATGTCCGAATCGGGGAAAAAATCTGTTGTATAATTAAATTCATGAAGAAAAAGCGCAAACTAAAGACTGCACTCTGCATTTCCGGACAAATGCGTACTTATAAACGCTGTTACGGTAATCTAAAGAAATATATGTTGCAGCCTTTGCAGCCTGACATTTTTATTCATACCTGGGAAAGAACCGGTCAAAGAGTTCAAAATAAACAAAAAAAGAAAAAATCTGCATATAAAGTAACTGATGCACTTCTGAATGATCTTTATTCTCCTGTAGCAGTTGTAATCGAGCCTTTTAAAAAAGAATATTTTAATGAATTAAAAGGTATCCGCAGACCTGAAATATTAAGAAAAAAAAGCCCTCTACACTCTAAGTCAAACCTGCCCCTCTTTTATAAAATGTATGCTTGCAATCAACTAAAAAAAAACTACGAGGCTGAAAATAATTTTGTCTATGATATGGTTATTAGAATTAGACCGGATTTGATGCTGATGGAGGAAATTCCAAACATAGTAAAAAATAATTTCGATATACTTTGGGTTGATAAATATGGAACAGTTCCTTTGTATATGGCAAGTGATAAGTTTGCCGTGTCTAATTCCTCTAATATGGATTATTATACTTCTGTCTGGGAAAAATTACCTTCCTACTGGAAAAATCCTCTTGGCAATGGCCAATGGGTAAATTACCGTGTCGAGCAAAGATTAATGAGATATCACCTAAATAAAGCTAAAATAAAAACAAAAACTTTTTCCATGTACTGCTATATTTTACGCGTTGGAAAAGATAAACTGAAAATAAACAAATACCGCTGGAAACTTGAACAAGCTTTAATAAGATTATGGCAGAGAATAAAACTACAACTGAAATTATAATATTGGCAGCTGGTGATATAAGCAAAAAACTGCCTTATATTAGGAGTAAATTTGCTTCGCCAGCTTTAATACCGGTTAATAACCGACCCCTGCTCTGGTACCTGCTGGACTTTTACAGAAATAAAACAAATTTCCCAATAAATGTCGTTGTCTCTCAGAAACAAGCACAAAATGTAAGTAATGAACTTAATCAGTCATTACACAATTATTCACTTATCGCTTTAAAAAACTCTTCCGGTGTAAATGACTCCTTAGCGCAAAGTATCAAAAAAATAAAACCTAAAAAAAATATAATCGTAAATTTAGTTACAACAATTCCCACACGTCTTCCCTTATTAAACGAAGTACAAATTTCATCCAAGCAGCGCAACTACCGCGTTGGCGCCGGCATCCAATTTAAAAACAACAAACCCATTTTTTTGACTAAAAACAAATCCTTTTTAAACCATGCTTATCCATTTACTGGTCTTTTTTATACAAAAACTGCGGCATTAAAAAAGACCTTAACTAAAATTGAAAACCAACAGGACCTTTTGGAATTAATTAAAAGATTAAATCAGCAAATTAACTTGAAATTTAAAAAAGTCAACTGGATCGACTGCGGACACGAAATCAACTATTTTGAAGCAAGAAACAAATTACTTGCATCACGCGTATTTAACCAGATTAGTGTTAATCTTCCTGCAGGAGTACTGACAAAAAAATCAAAAAACAATAAAAAGCTTGCAAACGAAGCTAATTTTTTAGAAAAGCTGCCTGAAAAATACCGCATATATTTTCCCAGGCTGATAAAAACTTACAATAATAAAGACAGATATAAAATAGAATACTACGGTTACCCCAACCTGGCTGAATATATGCTTTACTGGGACATTGACCCAGCACATTGGCATAAAATATTTTCTTATCTAGAAGAAATACTGAAACATTTTCAAAAAGAGAAACCAATAATTGACAAAAAAACCTATCAAAAATTTTATTTGCATAAAACAAAAAAAAGGATAAAGGAATTCTTAAAACAGATTCCCGTTAAAGAAAAAGAACTCTATAAAAAAGAAATACAAATTAACAACCTGCAATGTCAACCGCTTGACAATTTATCTAATAAAATTGATTCACGTATAGAAAAATTATATGCTAAAAAACATTTGTGCATTATGCACGGAGATTTTTGTTTTAATAACATTCTTTATGATTTAAAAACCGGTATCATTAGACTAATTGATCAAAGAGGCAGCTTAGGCAGATCATGTCCGGGTATTTATGGAGACCAAAAATATGATATTGCCAAACTTGCCCATTCTGCAATCTATGGTTATGACTACATTGTTAATAACCTATTTGAAATTGAAACTGGAAAGCAAAATATTAAATATCGGTTGAATTATAGAAAAGAAAACAAACTGATTAAAAAATTATGCGCAAATTTAATTAAAAAAATGTCATATAATAAAAACGATATCAAGTTTATTGTCGGCTTATTATTTATCTCCATGACTCCTCTGCATCATGATTCATATCATAAACAAAAAATTATGTATTTTCACGGATTAAAACTATTAAATGAAGCTTAATATTATAATACCAATGGCTGGGAAGGGAAGTCGTTTTAAAAAAGCTGGTTATAAAACAGCAAAACCTTTAATTAAAGTACATGATAAAACTCTTTTACAATTGAGTGTAAATTCTCTGCCAATAGATTTGGCTACAAAAATTATCTTTGTAGCTTTAGAAAAACAAGAAAAAGAACTGAATATTTCTAAAAAAGTTTATCAATGGTACAAGAAATTTACAGATAAAATAGAATTTGTTTATATCTCCAAATACACCCAGGGCCAAGCAGAAACTGTTTTAAAAGCGCATTCTAAAATTAATCCCGATGAACCACTTTTAATTTTTAATATTGATACTTGTTTTCAATCAAAAAGCTTAGTTGACAACCTTAAAAAAAACAATATTGACGGTGTAATCGGCTCTTTTCAATCAACAAAAAAGCGTTATAGTTTTGCCCAAACTAATGCAAAAGGCTTTGTGAAAAGACTAACTGAAAAAGAGCCAATTTCAAACAAAGCCTTAACAGGCTTGTATCATTTTAAAAAAGCAGCTGATTTTTTTAGTACTGGCAGCAAGCATATTCAAAAAGACAAAAAAACAAAAGGTGAATTTTATATTGCTCCGATGTATAACGATTTAATTAAAAAAGGCAAGAAATTTATTCTTGATACTGCTGATAAATGTAATATTTTAGGAACTCCAGAAGAATTAGAAAACTTCCAAAGCTCTAGTGTAAGTTTCAATTAAATAATCGCTTTTTATTAATTTGCCGATTATGATTGAAATTTGGGCTTTGAGTTTAAGAAGGAATTTGGCAGTCCTCTGCCCTACTTTTGAATAATGCTTTTTATAATAAAGCATTATTCCTTTGTAAATGCCCACAATTGCGTTTGTTTTTTTACCTCCTGAACTACCTCTTTCTAAATGGTAAAGTGAAAAATTGGGGTTGTGAAAGATATTAAAGCCAGACTGGCGGATCCTTTTACACCATTCCACTTCTTCAACATACATAAAAAAGTCCGGATCAAATCCCTTGGTATTTTCAAATACTTTGCTTTTAAGCATAAAACAGGCACCCATAATCCAATCAACCTTTTTTGTTCTTTTAGGTGCGGTTCTTAAGATTTTGTCTCCGCCAAAAAGCATTATAAAAACAATTGGGAGTGTGTAGTCTTTTCCCACTGACCTTTGAGCATGCGCGTTCTGATGCAATAGCTTTGGACCCAAAACATCAACCTGTTTATTCTCCTGCATAAAATCATACATCTTTTTAAAAACATTTGAATGAATATATGTATCCGAATTTAAAAGACATAAATATTTGGCATCAGCTTTTTTCATCCCCTGGTTGTTTGCGTTTCCATAGCCAATATTTTCTTTGTTTTCAATTAAATAAATATTAGGATATTTCTTGTTTATCATCTCTTTTGTGCCGTCTGATGAATTATTGTCAACAATAATAATTTCAAAATCTATATCCCGGGTGTGTTTGTATATGGAGTTTATACACTGGTCTAATAAATCTTTGGTATTGTAAGAGACAATTATGATTGCTAAATCTTTCATTGCTAATAATTTTAGCATATTACAATTGACAGAATCTAATTTTGGGAAATATAATGGGGTTAGTTGTCTAGAGCAGTGGCAAGGGAACTGGCCCGTTTGAGCCATTCAGCAACCGACATTTGCACGGTGCTAATACCAGACCAAAAAGGGAATGACACGCCCAACTATATATATAATTTCTAGGAGGGAAAATGAAATACCCCGTATTTGTTTCCGAATCTGTTTGTGCCGGTCACCCGGACAAGATCTGTGACCAAATTTCTGACGCTGTTTTAGATGCAGCCTATACTGCTGATCCTGAATCCAGAGTGGCAGTAGAATGTTTGGCAACTAAAAACCATACCACTATTGCAGGTGAAGTGACCTGCAAAAAAGAAATTGATTACAAACATATTGCCAAAAAAAAGATAAAAGAACTGGGATACACACACCCTGAATGGGGATATTCAGACAAATCCCCTATCCTTGTTAAAGTAAACAAACAATCTGCTGATATTTCTCAAGGTGTAGACAATGGTGGCGCAGGTGACCAGGGTATGATGTTTGGATATGCTTGTAATGAAACACCGGAGCTGATGCCTTTGCCAATAATGCTTGCTCACAAACTTACAGAAAAAATAGATACATTAAGACTGTCTAAACTAAACTATCTGCGTCCTGACGGAAAGAGCGAAGTAATTGTTAATTACCGCAATGGAAGACCAGAGAATGTGGCTAAAATAGTTTTAGCTGCACCTCACAACCAGAATGTAAGTGTAAAACAGCTTAAAAATGATTTGTACAAAAAAGCTGTTGTTCCAATCCTTGAAAAATACAAGCAGAAAATTATTAAAACAAAAGACTTAATAATTAATGGAACAGGAAAATGGGAAATCGGCGGGCCTGCTTCTGACACTGGTGAAACTGGCAGAAAAATAATTGTTGATTCTTATGGAGGCATGGCAAGAGTTGGCGGCGGATGCTTTTCTGGAAAAGACTTAACTAAAGTTGATAGAAGCGGTGCATATGCAGCAAGATACATTGCTAAAAACATTGTTGCTGCCGGATTGGCAGAAAGATGTGAAGTTCAGCTTGCTTATGTAATCGGCCATGTCCAGCCGATTGCAAAATCTATAAATACTTTTGGAACTGAGAAAAAGAGTATGAATAAAATAAATAATTTTGCTTGGAATCTTTTGGATTTATCTGTTAATGGAATTATTAAAGGCTTGGATTTAAAAAAACCAGTTTACCAAAAAACAGCTAGATACGGACATTTTGGAAATAAAACTTATCCCTGGGAGCAAATTGTAGTATAGCCCGAAAGTTGTCCGTCTCGGGAAAAGAAATTGGGAAGGACCTTAGGCAAGTAGGTTAAAATATATAATTCCAAAAAATGCTTTTATTCCATCAACCCAGGTGATTTTTTTGCCTTCTGCATATGTCCTTCCCCTATATGAAACACCAACTTCATATACTGAAAGGTTGTTTTTTGCCACTTTGGCAATTAGCTCCGGTTCAATAGTAAAGGAATTGGATTTAAGCTTGGGTACAATTTTTCTTGCAAATTCACCTTTAAACACTTTATATCCGCATTCCATGTCCGAAAGATTGAGATTGGTTAAAATATTGGAAAAAAAAGTCAGCATTTTGTTAAATAGGTAGTGGTGAAAATACAAGGTTCTGTGTGCTTTTTGAGTCATAAAGCGGGAACCGATTACCGCATCTGCTTTGTTTTGCAAAATGGGAGATATAAGTTCGGGGTATTCTTTTGGAGAATATTCTAAATCAGCATCCTGTATCAAAACTATATCACCTGTACTCTGTTTAAATCCTCTTTTAATACAATATCCTTTTCCTTTATTTTTTTTATTATTTAAAAGAATAATATTCTTTTCGTTTTTGTATTTTTTAAGAATACTTTTTGTTGCTTTATTTGATCCGTCGTCAATGATTACAATTTCTTTTTTTAAACCTAATGTTTTGGATTTTTTTACTTCTTTTATTACCTGTTTAATTGTTTTTTCTTCATTGTATACGGGGATAATTATGGAAAGTTTTTTAAACTTTTTCATACCCCTAGTCTATCAGAATACATTTATTGTTGACAATCTATTATTTTCAGTTATAATTTAGTTATAACTAAATTGAAAAGTACTCATGTTTCAAAAAATAATTAAAGTCGGCAATTCAGCTGCCGTCACGATTCCAAAAGACTTTTTAGAATCAACTGATCTTAAGATAGGTAAAAAAGTTAAAGTTGATACTGATATTCAATCCCAGACTATTATTATTAAGCCCAAAGATAGCTCTTTCAATAAAGAAAATATAAAAACATGGGCGGAAACCTTTATTAGCAAAAACCAAAGCCTTCTTGATGAGCTTGCTGAAAAATGAAATACCCAACTGTTGAGGAAGTTGTTTTTCTCCACCAGAAAATACTTGAAAAAAGTAAGGGAAGTAAGGGAATTCGTGACCTATCGCTTCTTTACTCAGCAGTGGAAAAACCTAAATCCACTTTCGCTGGAAAAGATTTATATTCCAGTATTTTTTCAAAAGCTGCAGTTTTACTGCAAACTTTAATCTTGAACCATGCTTTTGTTGACGCCAATAAAAGAACCGCTTTAGCTGCGTGTTTATATTTTTTAAATATAAATAGCGTGAATATTAAAGCAGAAAAAAACGAATTTATTGAATTGGTTTTAAGCATTGAAAGTAAACAAATGGATGTTGGGAACATAAGCCAATGGCTTAAACAGCATTCTTCTAACTTACAAAATATCCGCGGCTGAATAATATCAGGTTAATAATTAAAAGAATTGCAAATACCGCCAAAAGAATTTTTTTCTTTCTTTTTTTAAGTTTGCTAAGAACTATAAACAAAGGAAAAGCCGCCATAATATATCTTGGCATAGAAGAAAGAGTTCCGGTTAAAGTGGGTAAAATAATTACTGCCCCGGAATAAATCAGGTACCTGGATTTTACCTTTTTAATTGCCCAGAAAAATACTGCAATAAAAAGTACTGTTAAAGCAATCTCCTGAACAGCAACAAAATATTCTACAGTACGTGGGTTGGCAGTAAAAATAATTTTAATGTAACGCCATAAAACCTGGTAGGGAAGAATTAACTTTCCCCCGCTGCGGTTGGCGCCAAACTCAGGCTGGACATGAAAAAAATATAAAGGATCATTTTTTGTCTGCCAAAGATAGTTCATGTAATATAAAAGACCGCTGGAAGCTAAAATTGATGTTAAACCTTTTTTTAGTGTTTCAACTGAAAATATTTTTTTGTTTGTTTCGTCATCAAAAGCTTTAATTAAATATTCTAAAAATATTGAAAAAGGAATAAATACACCAATTAACCTGGTAGCTGTTGCCAGACTGCTGAAAAAGATATATAGAATTTTTCTTTTCTTGCTGTAAAAATAAAAAGCTGCAACTGCTAAAAACAAAAACAATGATTCTGTATAAATGGAAATTAAAAAGAAAGCGGTAGGATATAAAAGATAGATTAACTTTGTTTTTTTAAAACTAAATTTTTTAAAATCCTTTTTTATAAGTCTTTTTAAATAGCGGAAGAATAAAAGGAAGCAAACAAAAGATAAAGCTATTCCGGAAAAAAAGTACGTCTGAAAAGAATTTTTAAAAAAAGAAGCAATACGCGAAATTAAATAGGAATATAAAGGGAAAAAGGCTTGCTGAAACTGGACATATCCCCTTTTGGCAATGGAAATATAGTGGTCGCCGTCAAAATTTGCCAGCCAGTAAAGCCAAGGCTTGGATTTGTATGCATCCATATTTCCTCCAGCAAGATAACCGGTTTTTAAGGGAAAAAGGGTACCCATTAATGCAACTCCAAATAAAAGCAGCAGCCAAACTAATATTCTTTTTTTATTCAAATACTTTTTGATTTTTTTCATAAGCAGTTATATCTGTGATCATAAATAAAATTCTGGTTTTGTTTAATTTTTTTCTTAAATACTTTTTCCGCTTTTTCTCTTTCTTCACCTTTCAAGATTCTTCTTTTTTCAATAATAAATTCATTAATTTGTTTACTTTCAATCAACTCTGTAGTTCTATCTGCAAATAATTTTGTGGAAACATATAACTCACTATCTTTACTTATGTGTGGTTCATAAATTATAAACCTGGTTTCTTTAAATTCTCCTTCTTTTTGAATTTCTGTATCGCTAAACTGTGGATTTTGTTCAGTTCCTGACCAATACGGCAAATACCCATACTTATTTTCACCATACCATTCAAACAAATATGCCCAGGTAGAATTTATAAATGCAGGCTGAGTAACTGCACAAAAAGAAAACTCCTGATTATCAGCTTCTTTATACATATAATCCAAAACTTGCTTTTCATATTTTAAAAGAAAGTGATTTCCCGGATAAGACAATTCATTGGGCACCCAATTGCTTTCAAAATACAAGCTTAAATTGCTGATAAAAACTAATAGTATCATTGTTATAAATAAGAATTTATTCTTTTCATAAACTTTTTTAGCAAAAAAAGCTAACAATATTATGATTGGAAAGGCCAGTGCTCCATTAATAATTATTGCTACGTTAACCGCACCAGTATCAAAACCAAAAAGTAAGCTTGAAGATAAAAGCCAAAACATAACAAACTCAAGACTTCTTATATTTTTCTTATCTTTTGTTCTTGTAAAAGAAAAATAAATCATAAATCCTAAAATTAATAAGGACAAAAAAAGATTAAACTTAAAAAAGGAATGAGTTGTCACTACCCCCATTTTATTTATAAACTTATCTATTGCAGAAGCTACGCTAACTTGAGTTGATGACTGACTAATATATTTTGTTAGCTCTTTTATTCCCAAAAATTTAAATTTAATTTCTGCTACAATAAATGTGCTAAAAGTAATTAAACCCGCAATAAATCCTTTTAAAAGTTCTTTCTTTTTTATTCTGGGATTATACATTACCTTAATTAAAAGTATAAATACAAAAAGATAGATATAGAAAAAATCAGCTTGCGTTGACAATCCCCATCCTAAAATAGCAAGCGGAAAACCGTTTTTCTTTTCTTTTATCCACAAAAGCAAACCATAAAAGAAAATTGCAGTTGTTAAAGGTAAAAGAGAAGCATTTGAAAGGTAACGTGAATAGTTCACCAGGAAATATGAAAAAGTAGCAATAAAACAAGCAATTAAAGCCGTTATCTTACTTTTAAACAACTCCTTGGTTATTAAATAAACTAAAGGAATGCTCAATAAGTTCAAAAAGGCTAATAAATATATTGAAGCATTGGGACTGCCATTACTGATTATTTGCCCGGGGATCAACATGTAGTAATATAAAGACCCGCTAAAAATTCCTGGAATATCTGTCTCCGTTCCAACAATTTTTACCTCTAAGTTATCAATCATGTTATTTACCCTTAAATGATCTCTTCCCTGGTCATAAGAAAAATTAAAATTATCCTCGAGGTTATAAAAACGGAAAAATACTGCAATTATTAAAATAATTATTAGTAATATATTTTTTGTTTTTTTATTCATAAGCAATTGTAGCGAATATCACTATCTAGAACATCTTTGTATTGTTTGCTTTTTAATTGAAATTCTTTTTCCGCTTGTTCTCTTTCCTCTCCTTTTAAGATTCGTCTTTTTTCCACTTCAATTGCACCAAAGTTCTTTTTTTCAACAACCTCTGTAGTTCTGTCAGCAACAATCCTCGTATGAGTATACATTTCCTCTTTTAACCCATAGGGTGGTTCATAGATAATAAATCTTGTTTCCTTGAACTCTTCTTCTTTTTGAATATCAGATGCTCCAAATTGCGGATTTTGCTTTGGGCCAGACCAGTATGGAAGATATCCATATTTGCTTTTGCCATACCATTCAAATAAGTGTGCCCATGTCGAGTTGATAAAAAGAGGCTGAGTAAGCCCACAAAAAGCAAAGTCCTTTCCATCTGCTTCTTGATACATATAATCAAGCGCTTGTTTTTGATATTTCAAAAGCATTTTATTTCCGGGATTATTCAGATCTGAAGGTACCCAGTTGCTTTCAAAATATAGAATAAGATTGCTTGTGAAAATCATAACAATCATTAAAGCAAATAATAATTTATTTTTGGCATAAACTTTTTGCCCAAAATAGGCAACTAAAATAATTGCTGGAAAAATTATTCCGCTATTAATAATCAACGGCAGATTTACTCCTCCAGTATTAAATCCAAGAACTAAAAGAGATGAAAAAAACCACAACAAAACAAATTCAAGGTTTTCTATATATTTTTTCTTCTTGGTTCTTGTAAAAGAAAAATAAATCATAAAAACAAAAATTAATAAAGAAAGGAAAAAATTAAAATGGAAAAAGTTATACCCCGTAATTCTTACAATTTTATTAATATATTTATCAATTGCTGCTTGAGCTGAAACTTCATTTACTCCCTCAGCAATAAAACTTATCAGTTCTCTTGTTCCTAAAAACTTAAATTTAATTTCTGCGATTATATAAGTGCTAAAAGTTATTAAACCTGCAACAAAACCCTTTAAAAGTTCTTTTTTATTTAATTTAGGATTATATAAAAGTTTGATTATCAGCAGGTATACAAATAAGTAAATATATAAATAGTCAAATTGCGTAGATAATCCAAGCCCCAGCATTGCTAAGGGAAAACCGTTTTTTTTGCCTTTCTTCCATAAAAGCAAACCATAAAAGAAAACAGCAATAGATAAAGGCAAGGGCGAAGCATTGGAAAGAAAACGGGAATAGTTGACTAAAAAATATGAAACTGCAGAAATAAAAGAAGCGATCAAGGCTGTAGTTTTATTATCAAATAACTCTTTAGTTATTAAATATATAAAGGGGACAGCTAATAAATTTATAAATGCTAAAAGATAAATAGATGCATTCGGGTTTCCCTTAGTAATTATTTGACCAGGAATAAGCATATAATAATAAAAAGCACCGCTAAAAACACCTGGAATATCAGTTTCTGTTCCAACAATTTTTATATCTTTATTTTCATATATGTTGTTTATGCGGATATGGTCCCGGCCTGCATCATAAGTAAAATTAAAATTATCTTTTAAATTATAAAAACGGAAAAAAACCGCTATTAAAATAATAAAAATCAAAAGGATTTTATGTTTATCAATTTTCATTTAGTGCCTTTCTATAAACATTAAATGTCTTTTCCAATGTTTGTTCCCAAGAATATTGGTCTGCATTTTGCAGACAATTTTTGCTTAACTCTTGATATTTTACCTGATTATCTTTTAATTTCCAAAATTTTTTAAGTTTTCTTTTGATTTCTTCTTTATAATAGGGATTAAAATATACTGCTGCTTTATTGCCTACTTCAGGCAGACTTCCCTGATTTGAAGATAAAACCGGACATCCGCATGCCATTGCTTCAAGAACAGGTAATCCAAATCCTTCATAATATGACGGCTGGCAGTATAGTCTGGCAATATTGTATATATAAACTAAATAGCGTTCAGGTATAAATCCTGTTGTAATGATTAATTCAGGGTTTTTCTTTTGGATTTGTTTGAATTCCTTAAGCGGCTTGTTTTCTGGATGTTTGGAATTGAATTTTTCTTTATCTGCTTTAGATCCAACAACAACTAGCGGATATTCAAGTTCAATACATGCTTTTGCTAGTCCAGGCAAGTTTTTATTCCAGTTTACGTCACCCACATATAATACAAAATCATCAGCAATATTATATTTTTCCTTGACAGAGGAAAACTTTTCCTTTTCTTCTTTTGTCATTAATTTAAAATTTTCTCTTGGAGCTAATGGAATAACTGTAATCTTTTCTTCAGGATATTTAATAATCTTTACAATATCGTTTTTTGAGCTTACGGAATCGGTTATCATAAATTTTGCTTTTTTCATAATAATCCGGTTAAACATCCATTTTGTGCTTCCTTTTATTCCTTTAGGAAAATGCTCGGAGAACTTAATCGGAATTAAGTCGTGAATTGTGTAAATATATTTTTTATTCAGCAGATCAAATCTGGGGTTGTTAAAAAAATCTGCACTGGTCAAGTGAATTAAATCTGCTGCATCTTCTTTAACCAGTTCAATTTTTTCCCTTGATTTAATTCCTTCCACTATTTTATCAGTATAAAAATCTATGCCTCTTTTAGCTTCGTTTTTGTGGTTTTTAAAAGATACTGCAATTTTCATTAAATTATTTGTTATTATATATAAATAATGTTTATAAGTTCAAAAAAGGTATTTTTAATATTCTTTGTTTTATTTTTATTTCTTCTTTTTCAGCCGGCCTTGTCAAATTTCTTTTTAAGTGATGACTTTTATAATTTTTCCATTTCGCAGGCAAAAAACTTAAAACAGTTTGCCAATTTTTTTACTTTTAAAAACAAAGAGCTGCCTTTTTACCGCCCACTACCTTTACAAAGCTTTTATTTTTTAGCTAACAAAATATTATCAACTCATGCATATTTCTATCACCTAACCTCTTTTGCTTTTTATCTGGGATCAATATACTTATGCTATCATATAATCAGTCTGTTAACCAGAAGAAAATCCGTTTCAATCCTGGCAACTTTAATCTATACTTTTTCTTCACACCACATTTTACGCGTTGCTTGGATTACACAGATCCAGGAAAACATGCTTGCTTTTTTTGCTATGTCTTCAATCTGGTTTTTTATACAATATCTGAAAAAAGAGAAAAATATTAACTTAATTATCAGCTTTATTGCTTTAATTTTATCTTTTTTAAGCAAAGAAACCGCAATTATTATACCTTTTTTGCTTTTAATACTGTTTTTCTTTTTTAAGCAAAAAAAGAAAAAATACTCAAAGGATATTTATTTATATTTTCTTTTATCTTTTATTCTTTTAATAACTTATCTTTATTTAAGAATAATTGTTATGGGAACACCGGGTGGATATGTATACCAAGTCTCTCTAAGCTTGTCTAAGCTCTTAAACAACACCTTTTGGTATAGTTTATGGTCATTAAACGTAGCAGAAAGCTTTGTGGACTTTATCGGGCCGGGTATAAGAATTAATCCTCGCTTGCTAAATGAATTCAGATTTTTAACTTACACAACAGCTATTAGTTTAATATTGATGTTTGTCTTATTTATTTTTAATATTTTAAAAAATAGAAAAGAATACTTTAAAAAAAATAATGTAAGATTAATAATTTTTGCTATTTTTGGATACATTGTTTTTCTTTCTCCGGTACTCACTCTCCCCTGGCATAAATTTGCTTATTCCCTCACCCTCCCCCATTTTTTTATGTCTTTATTTTTAGGTCTTTTACTCTTAAAATTTAATTTTAAAAGTATTTTATTCCTTTTTGTTTATATTTCCCTCTTTTTCGTCACAAACTCTTTTAATTACCAGCACCACTGGATATTTAAACGCGGAAAAATCAGCAAAAATATCTATACATATTTTAAAAGCAATTATTCAGAATTGAATAACAATAAAATATATTTTGTAAATTCAGAATTTGTTAATCCTCACTGGAGAGGAGAATCAAAGCAGATTGCTCTCGCAATGTTTGAAGAAAAGGGGTTTAATTATCTATTTCCCAATAATAACATGAAAGTATATTTCCAAGATTTAACAGATGGAAAACCTGAAGGTGAATATCTTGTTCTTAAAGCAAAAAAATTTATTAATTAAATGTGTTATGCATTTTCTAATAATTTTATATAGGCCGCGCTCCAGTGCAGTCCGGAAAAAAACGCCCAGACAAATCCCTGCCATCCGTCCATAAAACCCTTGTGACGGATATAAATTGATAGAAAAGTCTTCAAAGGCATATAAATTACGTATATGAAAAAATACAGCGGGTTTTGTTTTACACCTTTTTTACTTAGTTTATATGCAGTCTCTTTTGTATACCTTTGAAAGCGCTTCCAATAGCGTTTAAAGTTCGGGTCTGCCCAGTGAAGCAAATCATTTTCTAAGTAACCTACTTCTCCATCAATTTCAATTTGTTCGTGAACAGTTTCACAGGGAAATTTTCCTTTGCCGTTTTGGAAAAGCCTGATTACATAATCAGGATAAGCACCGCCTTTTTTTAAAAATCTGCCTAAAAAGTAATTTTTTCTGGGCAGATAATAGCCTGCTTTAGTTTGTTTTTGCTTGATCCTGTTAATTATTTCCTTCCCCAGCTTATCAGAAACTTCTTCGTCTGCATCCAGCTGCAGAATCCATTCCTTAGAACAATTGTCTACAGCCATTTGCTTATTAATATGAAACATTTCCTTGTTACTGGTAACTATTATTTTATACTCAATGCGCGGATTCTCTTTTTTAAATTCTTCAATTTTGCCTATTGTTGAGTCTGTAGAGGCTCCATCAACAATAACAATCTCATCTGCTATATCCTTAACAGACTCCATTGATTTTTTAATATTTTCCTCTTCATTGTGCACTGCCCAGCAAACTGATAGACTGCTCATAAATATTTTTCCTCCTCTTTAGTCAACCCTTTTTTATTCTGCAGCTGCCATAAACGAACGTAGGTTATAAAAACAGAAAACATCTGATAAATTCCTTCAATCCAGCCCTCAACACCATCAATATATCTTTTCTTTTTAAAAAATTGATTAATAAATTCTGTAAACATCACCCGGAAAAAGCGCCAGACCTTCATAGGCGGATGACCTGCTTTATAGCGGTTTTCAGCCTCCAGCCAGGACCATTTAATTGTTTTTTCAAGCATCTGGCCTAAATTACGGTGGGTTACGTGAATCAAAGGATTTTTCAGCCTTCCTATCTTACCCTCAATTATTGGCTGTTCATGAATGGAACCTTCCCATTTTTTTAATTTATCTTTTTTTATTAACCGGGTTACATAATCGGGCCATTCAGATTTGAATTCCTTGCCTAAAAAGAAGTTTTTCCTAGGTATCTGAAAAGCTGAATATTTTTCAACTTTGATTTTTTTTAAAATCTCTTTTCTCAACTTGTCGGTCACACTTTCGTCAGTGTCAATGTAAAAAAGCCAGTCGCTTTTTGCTTTATTTGCCCCAATGTTTCTCCATTTAGAAAAAAAGCCTTCCCCTCCTTTAACTATCCTTGCATCCTTGCGAAACTTTTTAATCAGCTCTTGTGTCCTGTCATTGGATCCAATATTTACCCCAATAATTTCATCCACCCATTTAATGCTTTTCAAGCATTTTTCTATTTCATTTTCACGGTTACCGAATAATATGATTGCAGATATTTTGCTCATTTAAATACTTTAGCTTTATAAATACCATTTTTTGCTAGAGTAAATAAAAATAATGTCCAGAAAGTCTGCAGCATAAACTTTGTCCCCCGGATAAACTGGATTGAAGATGCTTCATCAAAATATCTTACCGGCACTTCAATATGGCCAATATCAAAGCCTGAGTATGTTGCTGAAATAGTAAACTGCTGATCAAATACAAAGTCATCACTCATTTTCTTTAAAGGCAAAGTTTTTAAAACTTCCTTTGTGTATGCTCTGTATCCAGATAAGTGTTCACGGAGGTTTGTCCCCAAAACAACGTTTTCAATAAAAGTCAGCATTCTGTTTAAAAAATACTTTGTTTTTGGCATTCCTCCTTCAAAAGCTTCTTTTCTGGACCTAATCCTATTACCAAGAATTATGTCGTACTTATTCTTTTTAATAGGTTCAATCATTTCGCCTATTAATTTCGGATCGTACTGATAATCAGGATGCAGCATTACAATAATGTCTGCTCCTTCTTTTAAAGCTTTTTTATAGCAGGTTTTCTGGTTCCCGCCATATCCTTTGTTTTTCTTGTGGCTGAATGTTTTAATTTTAAGCTCTTTTGCTTTTTTCACAGTATTGTCATTTGATTTATCATCAACAAGAATTATTTCATCAACTTTTCTTTTGGGGATATCTTTATATGTTTTTTCCAAAGTTTGTTCTGCATTGTAAGCAGGCATTACAACTACAACTTTAGTTTTTTTCATATGTCCTCTTCTCTATTATAATTTAAATATATGTAAATATGGTTCCCCATTTAACAAATTAATAGTTTTAATCACATCAACATTTGCAGGCAATTCCTTGTCAACCACTGCCCAAACTATATCATTCTTCTTAGACTCCTCATTCCAGTTAAACCTGACAAAATGATATTTGCCAATTGTGTGTTCCTCCCAAAAACCGCCTGAAGGAGTCCCTCCTTGTTTTAGATATTTTTGGGGCGGGTATTGAGCATAAAAAAGATAAAACATGTAAGGCTGTTCTGCTTCTATGGAGACGCGAACCTGACTATATTCATCTTCAATTTCTTTCAGCTCCTTGTACAATTCTTTATACCCATATTGCCAATATTTTGAATACTCAATCCGCTGATGCACATGATACTGGTGTAGATAAAATATGCAATTGAAAACAAATGCACTTGATAGAAAAACGAAAGCCGTTGTTTTTAGTATTTTGTTTTTATCTTTTAAATAGTCATAAGTTTTTAAAACACCCAATGAGGTAAATATATGCCAGGTGGGTAAAAAGCATAAGGTTCTAACAGCATGCGGCACATCAGCAGAAACTGAAGAAGCCAAAGGAGCAATTAAAAACCATGCAAATACATCTCTTTTTGCTCTTTTCTTTTTGGAGAAAAATAATTGATAAATACCAATCAATACAAAAGGAAGCTCCCATAAATACAACAACCCCATATCTGGTGCATGATGGCGCTGTACATCACCTTCAGTATTTAGAAACAGCCAATTCAAATCCCAATGCGCAAAATAGCTTTCCATAAATCTTAAAACATATCTTATTCTGCGGTTGTGGATTAATCTTCCCAATCTAAAACCATTTTCCAAGTCAGCTTGAATTCTTAAGCTGTCTTCTTTTAATAATTCAACAGTATTGGAAAAAGAACTTACCCCTTTTAAACGCATCTGGCCTTGCTTGCTGGTCATTATCCTTACTAAGGGTATAACAAAAATCATACCAACTAAGAATCCGATTAAAACTTTTTTACGTATTTTTAATAATTTTTTCCAGTTAAATAAAGTTAATAATAGAACTAAAACTGGAACAAACACCCTTGCACTATGATAGGTGTACAAAGCCAGTCCAAATAAAATTGCTGACAAAACAATTAATAATCCTTTATTAAAAAACTTCTCTGATTTTTTATTACTCATAGAAACTAAAAACAAATAAGTGGCCCAAATCTTAAAAGCTAAAGCTACATTTGCTTCAAAAGCAATTCTTGAAAACTGCAAGTGCCAGGGCGAAACTGCCATAAAAAACATTGACAACAAAGCTAGATTTTTGTTATTGAACAAATTTTTTACTAAAAGGTAGGTTCCTATAACAGATATAACCCCAAAAACAGCCGAAGGTAAACGTACAGCAAAGATATTTATTCCAAACACTTTAACGGCAGGTACTGTTAAATAAAAGTACAAGGGGGGTTTATAATCATCAAAAGATCTAAATGTAAGAGGAAATTTTTGATTAAACTCGTCTCTTCCTGTCTCTATTAAAGAATAAGCATTCCAGCCAATTGCCGCTTCATCCCAGTCCGGGCTTGGAGGAACATTGGGAAAATTTGCAAACCTTAATATAATTGATAAAAACAGTATTAGAACAAATAATATTTTTTTAAGTTTCATAAATATAAAAAACCACCTTTTTATCTGGCTGCACAATCTCTTTTATTATTTTTGCATTTTTAGGTTTTTGTGATGGAGGCATAATCCATAATGCATTTGGCGCATCAATATCATCACCTTTGTCAACAAAATAGTATTTGCCAAAACCATTAACCTCCCGTACCCCAAAAGGTTTAATATTTTCTCTTTTGTCCTCCCAATATTTTTGCGGCGGATATTGGTTATAAAAAAGGAAATAAATATAAGGCCGGCCCAAGTTTTTGCTAACAATAATTTTCTCATATTCATCTTCAACTTGAGCTGTATATTCAAAAGCTTCTTTGTATCCATACTGCCATTCTGAAGCATATTTAATTGGGTAATGAACAAAGTAATTATGTAAAAAATAAAAAAGAAACAGCAAATAAACTGAAATTGTAGATATCTGCAGATACTTTTTAAATTTCTTATTCTTTTTTGCTTTCTTTATCTTGTCCCAAAACATAATAATGCCGTAGCCAATAAAAATCTGAAATGTAGGCAATATTACTTCTGTTCTTAAAGCATGAGGAGTTTCTCTGGCTGTTGCTGCAGGAATAATGGCTGTAAAAAACCAGAGAAAAACAAATATTATTTTATTATTAGTTTCTTTTATTGAATGCTCTTTTTTATTAATTGCTTTTATTAAATAAATAATACCCATAACTAAAAACGGTAAAGAAAATAAATATAGCTGGCCAACATCCTGTGAGGAAAAACGTGGATTTCTATCACCTGTAAAAAAAAGATATTTAGCTTTAAAATGATCAAAGTAGTGTTTTAAAAACAAACGGCTGTAAACAAACCTGCGGTTATGTAAGATTCTTGACCACCAGGTATTATTATCAATCTGCATCCTCTGATTAGCTTGTTGTAAAGGCTTGATATTGGAAAAGATGTTAACCTCACGGTAACGCAGTCTTCCTTCTTCAGATAACATATGCGGTACAAGGGGTGCAACAATTAAAATAAATAAACCGGCTGCTAATATAAAATGCTTTTTATTTTGCCAAATCTTTTTAAAATGCGTAACAACAAAGCTTAACCCTAGTAAAGGAACAAAAACCCTTGGCGTGTTAAAAGTATAAAAACTGAGTGCAAATAAAATTGCAGATAAATATAAATATTTCTTCTTTTTAATACCTTTTAAAAGAAATAAAACTCCCGTTGTTGTTAACAAAGTTGCCAAGTTAGCTTCATATGCAGCTCTGGACAGCTGGATATGCCAAGGTGAGATTGCTAATAAAAAAGAAACTATTAAAGCCAAATTGTTTTTGATTTTTTTTCTATCTTTAAAAATCTCTTTTACAAGATAATAAGTTGCTCCAACTGTTATCAATCCGGATAAAGAGGAGACAAAGCGGACTGCAAAAGCGTTATTGCCAAAAAAATAAAGACTAGGCACTGTCAAATAGGTATATAAAGGCGGCTTATAATCTCCAAATGAAGTTAAATATACATGCGGAAAAGATTTCTGATGTTCATCCTTCCCTGTTTTTAAGATTGAATAAGCATTGTATGCCTGTGCTGTTTCATCCCAGTTAAGCGCCGGTGGTATTTTTCCCAGCTTATAAAAGCGTAAAAATGCAGCTAAAATCAGAATCGCTAAAAAAATTACTAATTCTTTAGATTTATCAAGTTTTAAATTCATAAGTGTATTATATAAGAATTTCATACCATACAAAAATTAAGTATCTCTTGGGAATAAACCTGTAGCCACATTACACTTATAATAAGCAGTAAAATAACTAAAATAGTTCTTTTCTCCAACAGTTTATAAATTCCATAACTGGACAATAAATAATGGGGTAATAATAAGATTGTTGTTTTTAAGATAAAAGACAATCCGGGATTAAATATAATTTCAAATAAATGTGTCAGTATTGAAAAAGAAAAAATAATTACCCAGAAATCTCTATATTTACATTTAAATATTTTATTTTTAAAAATAAAATAAATAGCAGTTAAAAAACCAATTAATCCAACAGGTAATAAATAGCTTAATAAAAATTTAAAATCAGTAAAGTACATATATCTGCGAAAAACATCTAGCACAAAATAGGTTATCTTGTTATGCATAGCGCGGGTTAACAAGTTAGGCACATTTTGATCTGCAAAAATGGCTGAATTTATCTGCAGTTTTAAATTCAGGCTACTAAAATGGAATTGATTATCCCAACGACTGCATCTAAATACAGGTCTAAGTGTTATTAATTGTAAAATAATTATTAACACTAGTAAAAAAATATACTTTTTTTTCACTATATTTCCCAAAAAGTTGCAAAAACGTCTTTATTTAATTTATATGGAAAATAAACTTCATCTAGCTTTTTATCTGATGGTTTTTCAACTGGACCGGTAACATATAAAATATCTGTTCCTTTTAGATCTTCCGGCTTGTTTTTTCCCGGTTCTACAAATTCAACTTCTAATTTATCATTATAAAATTGAAAATATATTTCACCACCAATTTTCTCACTAACATAAATTTTTGAATAATTTTTGCCCAGTTCAGCTGTTTTATCAACAGTTTGTTTATATCCAGCGCCCCAGTCAAGAACTCTTGCCTGCGGATAATGCACATAATAAAAATGCTGGTGAAAAACAAATTCATACAAAGCAACTAAACTAATTATTGTTAAAATAAACCACATTTTTATTCCCTTAAATTTCTTGTAAATAAAATACAAACCTAAAGATACCAAGGATATAAATGGGATAACCAGTAAATAAGATCGAAGAGCGTGTGGACTTAAATCTGTTAAAGAAGAAGCCATAGGAGCAATTAATATCAAACCAACTAAAACTTTACTCCATGTTTTTTTTATATTTTTAAAAACAAAAACAGCTCCAATAATTATTATAGGTAACTGCCAGCGGGGTAAAACACCAAAATCCCTCATTACATGTCTTTTTATTCCGTCACCGTAATTAAACAAAAAATTATTAGAAAAATGCAGAATATATTTATTAAAATAAATTAAAGGATAATGTAAAGCTTTTTGCAACGGTGTATTAATCCCTTCTTTATTAAAAGCAGAAATTTGTGTTAGCCTTCTTCCGCCTTCAGTTGATAATGAAAAAAACAGCATTGGGATACTGAGTATAAAAAACAGCAAGTAAACAATAACTAATTTTTTTCTTTTAATAAATTTTTTAACATAAAAATATACAGATAAAAATGTTAAAACTAATGGTGTTATTAATCTAAAGCTGTTGTAAGTATAAAAAGTTAATACGAAACTAAGATACCCAAAAATTAGATATCTTAACTTTTTCTGCTGATAAAATACTAAACACAGCCAAGAACCCAAAACAAAAAAGAAAAGTGCAACATTTACTTCAAAACCTGCCCTTGAAAGCTGTAAATGCCAAGGGGAAATAGTTAACAAAAAGGTAGATAATAAAGCAATTGATTTACTTTCATTTTTAAACTCTTTTTTTAATAAATCCTTTACAAACAAATAGAAGAAAAGTATTGTTAAAATGCCAAAAAAAGCAGAAAAAAACCTCACACTAAAAACACTTTTACCAAAAACAAACATTGTCAGACTGGTTAGATATATATAAACCGGCAGCTTGTATTCTCCAAACGCTTTAAACCATATAGGATATTTAACACCATGCTGGTCCACCCCTTTTTGCAAAATTGTATATGCATTATAGCCAATTGATACTTCGTCAATATACAAGCCAGGCGGATAAATTGAAATTTTATAAAAACGTAAAAAAGCTGCTAAGGCTAAGATCAAAATAAGAATAATTATTGTTTTTTTCATTTGGCAATTATAATTGCTTTTTCTCCATTTTTATATTCAATCTCTTTAACAACATCAGCAAAATGCGGAAATTCTTTCGGATTCCCCACAAATAAAAAGTTCTGGCTTTTTTCTGCATCATAATCAAACTTACGAAAATCATATTTATCAAAACTATTTTCCTGGGCTGCAAAACCACCACTGACTGTGCCACCATCCTCTAAATATTCTTGAGGCGGATACTTTGCATAAAAGAGCCAGAAAATCCAAGGAAATTCCAAATCTGTAGAAACAAGAACTTGATCATACTTATGCTTGTTTTCTTCAGTATATTCAACAGCCTGCTTCCTCGCATATTTCCAAAATTGGGAATATTCATATGGCAGATGCACATAAAACTGATGCAAGTAGTAACCAATATTGTATGTTAGCAAAAATATAACAATTCCTGTAAACAGATAAGCAAACAATTTTCTTTCCCTTTTAATAAATTCAAATGTTTTTATAAATCCGAAAGCCGTAAAAAACTGGAACGTAGGCAAAAAAAGTGCAGTCCTAATAGTGTGCGGCACCTGTCGGGTCACTGATGCAGGAATAGGAGCAATTAAAAACCACGCTAAAATTATTAATGTTTTTCTGTTTAGTTTGTTTTTAAGAAATAATAAAAATCCTAAAACAACAAAAGGTATTTCTACAGCATACAATAAACCCATATTTGGTGCATGGTGTAGAGGCACATCCGCTTTAATAAATAAAAATTCCGGCCTGAAATGTGAAAAATAGTTCCTGATTACTTCTCCTGTGTTTTCCCAGTTGATAAAAGCAAATCTGCGGTTATGAAATATCCTGCCCCCTAAATAAGCACCTCTTTTTTTATCTTCTAAAACTTCAAGTATAGAATTATCTGCATATTCTTCCATTTGCAAAATATTAGTAGCTTCAAAACGGATCTTTGCACCCGGCTCATTTAAATGCGGAATGTATAAAAAAAGCAAAACTAAAAAAGGGATAAAAAATGCAAGCATTTTCTTTTTCTTGAATAGGATTTTGTGGTTATGGATCAAAATCATAGATAACCACATTAAGGGTAAAACAATTCTTGCACTGGTATATGAGTAAAATCCCAGCCCAAAAAGAAATGAAGAAAACCAGAGATATTTATTTTTTTCTAATCCTTTAAAAAATAAATACACTGCAAGTATTAATAAAAAAATTGAAATACTCACCTGATACAAAGCATGAGTAACTTGCAGATGCCAAGGAGAAACCGCAAGCAAGAAACTGGTTAACAAAGCAATTATTTCTTTATTTTTATTGTTTTTAAATATTTCCTTAAACAAAAGGTAAGTAAAATAAACAGAAAGAACACCAAAAAAAGCTACCCCAAAGCGGACGGAAAAAGCATTTAGTCCAAATAAAGCTATTGGAATTACAGAAATATACATATACATTCCCGGCTTCCAATCATCTAAACAGCGGAAAAATACAGGTAAAAAATTACCAAACTGGTCCTTGCCGGTTTTAAGAATGCTGTAGGATTCATAGCCCATGGAAATTTCATCCCATTGCAATGCCGGCGGTATTTTACCCAGCTTATAAAAACGTAAAAATGCTGCAATAAACAAGATTATTATTAGTAATAATTTCCTGTTTTTAAAAAGATTTCTTACTTTTTTTATGATCTTATTATTTATTATGTTTTTATTAATAGCCATTCTGGTTCTCCATTAGGTAGTTTTATAATCTTTTTTTCCTCAGCTTCCGAATAATACTTTCTTAATTCCTCCAGTTTTTTGTTATCAATCTTTTTTATTAAAAGGCTGTTTTTGTATTTCCCCAGGTTTTGCCAGTCTATTTTACCAATAAAATGGTAATCTGAAAAATCTGTTACCCTCTGGAATCCGTCTCTGGTCATTTCTCCCCTATTAACAGTATCCCAAAAAACTTGTGGTTTTATCTTATTATAAAAAAGAAAATAAATGTAATATTGATCTTCCGGTGTTGCTACATACACATTTTCCGGATTAAGTTTGTTTTCATAAGCAATAATTTTTTTCCATCCGTATCCATGTACTTCTGCTCTATTATTAGGAAAATCAATAAAATATGCTTTTATAAAATAGCTAAATACAGTAAGGTATCCTAGAATAATTACTATTTCTACTATTTTTTGACTATTTTTGCTCTTAAAAATATCCATTATTTTATTTATACCCATAGCAATTAAAACTGATATAGGGAATAATGCTGTTATTGAGCGGGTACTGGCCTGAGGGTCAATAGTTAATGCTGCCGGTACAAAGGAAATAAAAAACCATCCTAAAAGCAAAAAGATTTTTTTTATCTTTTGCTTTCTCAAGGCAAATAATCCTAATATTAAAAAGAATATCTCAATTAAATAAAGATTCCCATGGTTTTTTAAACTATAAGCTTTATTTGATTTTAATGGTAAAAATAGCGTTTTAGGAGAAAAAGCAGTAAAAAAGTTTTTTATAAATTTAACTGAATAAACAGTGAGGCGGTTGTAAACAAGCCTTATTAAGATAGAATTTGGCCTACCAGATTGAACTCTTTTTTGTTCAATATGCGTAAAAGTATAAAGCGGATTAATAAAACTAGAACCTACTGCATTGACCTGAAATACAGGTACATAAACTTTAAGAAAAACTGCAAACAAAAGTATAAAAACGACTAGACTAATAAAAAAATATTTATTTTTAATTATTTTTTTAAAATATAAAAATAAAAGAAGCACAAGAAAAATAGGTGTAAGTATCTGGTTGCTGGCGTAGGTAAATAAGGTTACCCCCCATAAAAAACTGGATATTACTAAGCAGTAATCCTTTTTAAACGATTTTAATAAAAACAAAAAAGCAATCAATGTAAAAAACAAGCCAACAACATTCCAACCCAGCCCGGTCCGTGACATAAACACATGCCATGGGGAAATAGCAAAAACCAGGGCACTAATTAAAGCCAAGGATCTTTTAACAGGAAAAAGTTTTTTAACAATCAAGTAGGTTAACAAAACACTTAAAGCACCCAAAATTGTAATAGGCAGTCTTACAGATAAGGCATTTAAGCCAAATATAAAAATAAAAGGAACAGATAAATAAATATTTAAAGGCCTTTTCCAGTCGCCAAAAGCTTCAAATACTAAGGGCACACTTCTTTGATACTCATCTTTTCCTGTCTTTATTATGCTGTAGGCATTATACCCAGTAGAAACTTCATCCCGGTGTAAACCAGAAGGAATCTGGCTTAATAAAATAATTCTTAACAAAAGTCCTAATATAAAAATGCCCAGAAGTTTTAAATTTATCTTCATATTTCCAATATGTTTTTATCTTGAAATTTGTTTGGATCAAACTTTTTTTTATTCAGCTGCTTTATTTTTTTCAATGCAGAAAAAAATCCTTTAAAAAACGTCCATTCATTGGCCATAAGTGCAAAAAACGAGTAATAAAAAAATCCTAAAATTTGTTTGAGTAAATATTTACCCCGATTAAAATATTTCCAGTTGAATAAAAACTGATTTCTGTAAGAAATTATTTCAATCTGTTTTTTTTCGTAATTGCTCTTAATACTTCCTTTTTCATGATTGTGTGCAACTTTAATATCCGGATCAAAATATATTTTGTAACCATTAAGCCAGCCTCTAAATCCCAGATCAACATCTTCCCAGTAAAAAGGCGAATATATTGTGTCAAATCCGTTTAGTTTGTCCCATTTTTCTTTGCAAAAAGCTGAACTTCCTCCAGAAGCCCATAAAGAATATCCTTTTTTCAGGCTTGCCTTTTTATGAAAGAACCAGCCTTTTTTAAAATAGCCGATTCCTCTACCATGCTCTTGAATTTCCCCTTTTTCTTTCACAATATCCAAAAAACCGACTGCAAATACATCATCATTTTTGAAATAGGTATCTATTTTGTCGGTTATTGTTTTGTTTTTAAATACCGCATCCGTATTTAAAAGAATAACCACCTCTCCTTTTGCTTTTTCTACACCACGATTACAAGAATATGCAAAACCTTTGTTTTCTTTATTAATTAAAAGTTTAATATCAGGGTATTTTTTTTTAACAAATTCTATACTTTGGTCATTTGAAGCGTCATCAACAACTATTATTTCAAGTAAGTTGTCGTCTCTTTTTAACAGATTAATAAGAGAGGGAAGGTTCTTTTTTAATAGTTCTTTTCCGTTATAGTTTGGAATTATTATGCTGTATTTCATTTTTGCAATTATAGCAAATTATTTTTAAATGTCACTTCGTGTTCTCCCTTATTAAGTTTAACTGCAGGAAATATTGAGTTTACTTGTTCAATTTTTTTCTTTTTATTGTCCACAATTACACTCCAAGTCGGATAATAAACTTGAGAAACAACTAAATAACAATCATTGCTGTTATTTGTTTTGACAGTTATTTGATTTGCTTTAATATTACTTTCCAGGATCTCAGCTTGATCACATACTTTATTCTCTTGCTGTCCTATTTTATAGACTATCCTGTCAGTAGTTGTTTTTTGTTCATTAATAATTTTTTTGTATATTTCTTCTTTATTTTCTAAAAACTGCAATTCGTTTGCAAAATATATTCGCGGAAGATAATTGGGGTTTTTATAAAGCTTGGTTTCTCCTTCCTCCATTATTTTTTCAAATTCTTCTCCAAATTCATCAAATGTAAGTAAATATTTGACATTTAAGATATCTATTAATCCAGTTTCTATATTCTGCGGTTGTACTATCCTGCTTCTAGGGTACTTTTTATTAAACTCACCTGTTTCAGAGTATTGGACAAGAGAAACATAATTTTTAAGCATTAAAGGATCATATCCTTGTACAGTTTCTATTTTGTATGGAATTGCGCTGTTAGGTATTAAGATTCTTTCATCCGGAGCAATAACTCTAAATTTTTCTTTATCTTCCTGCAGATAACTTAAAATTTTTGTATCCGGATAAATTAAATCTTTTTTAATAAAGGGGTTGAATTTAGATAAAAACCTAAATCCGTCAAATAAAACAATAATTAATATTCCCAGCAAAAATAAATATTCAAGATATTTTGCTATTTTTTTGTTTAAAAACTTTTTTAAGATATTTTTAATAAAAAATCCGCAAGCAAAAGTTAAAAATATTGCCGTTGGCAGGATCAGATTTCTTTTGGTTACGTTGTAGCGTAAATATTTGCTGTGAGGTCTTGCATCAAGAAAATATACAACTACCCAGGATATAAATATAAAAAGTGTAAAAATTAAAAGGGCTTTTATCTTTTTTTGTTTTAAAAATTTCTTGGCTCCATATGCTGACAAAACTGCACTGGAAAAACATATTAATGATACAAGTCTTGCTGGCGAAGATGTGGATATAAAAGGAATGTTTAAAGCAAATGGAAGTTTAGCAATGGGATTATTGGTCGCAAATAAAATACTTATTATTAATGTTATTTTAAAAAAGCGATTTTTACTAAAAGAACTACTGAAAATATAATAAAGTGCAAAAAATATTGGAATAATACCAATATAGGAAATATATTCTAAATAATTCCATTCACCCCAATAATTCAAAGTAGCCGGATTACCAAAAAAGTCAGGAAAAAACATCTGTATCAAGTGTTTAAACGGCAGAAAAAGTAGTTTGGGCACATTTAATCCGCGGGTGCTTTTTTGGATTAAATTTAATGTTGGCAACCATTGGATTGAAGTTAAGATTGTGAAGAATAAAAAAGCAATTGAAATTCTTTTTATAGCTAATATTTTGCTTGTCTTTTTTAGCTTAAAAATCATTGATAAACTATATAAAACACTAACTAAAATAACATAAAAAGCGGTTTGTAAATGGCCGGCAAAAAAGCTGCTGCTTAAAGCAAAAATAAACAAAAGGGCGTATTTCCAACTTTTTTTTCTAATAATCTTTTCTAATGTATAAAAAATCAATGGTAGCCAAATAAATGTATGACCAACATTCCCCCACTCAAACCACGCAACTATAAACCCGGAAAAAGAAAAAGCAATACTCCCTATTAATGCTGAAAATCTATCAACTTTATCTTTTAAAAACAAATACATAAAAAGAAGCGCAAGAACTGGCTGCAAAATAATATACAAACTCCATCCTAAATTAAAATTAAATGTCAAAAAAAGTATATTAATAAAATAAAAAGCACCTGATTGAAAATTTGCCAGCAAAGGATAACCGGAAAAAGAATAAGGGTTCCAAAGCGGCAGTTGTTTTTGTTTAAACTGGTTTATGACTGCAGTTTTCCAGGGATACTGCTGCCTAACCGGATCTGTAATTAAGAAGTTTTTATAAGGATAACCTACTGGAAATTCCTTTTTATACAAGTCCCTCCAGGGATGATACATGCCAACTAAAGCATCTGCTGGTAAAGGTACTCCTTTTTTAATTAACAAAAAACTAAAAAATAAAATTACTGCAGCTAGGGATATAATAATCCAGATGTTTTTTTTATTTATAATCATTAGTTTATTTATATAATTATTTAGCTAATAGTTCTTTTATTTGTTGACAGAACCTGTCTTTACTATATTTTCTACTATCCTGTAATGCTTGTTTACTCATGCTTTTGCACAAATTCTTGTCTTTGATCAATTTTAATGTCATTGTTATTAAATCCTTTTCAGTTTTCCATAGAAACCCGTTTAAATTATGTTTTACAATCTCTTTTTGGCCGCCTGCATTAATAACTACAGGAACACATCCCGAGGCCATTGCTTCAACGGTTGTTATGCCAAAATGCTCTGCTTTTTGCGGATTAATTCTTAAATCTTGTCCGTGTCCGGCCGCATGCCAATATATTTTGGCTTTCCCATACAGCTCTTTAAGCTTCTTAAATCCAATATTTTTGTAGAGCTCAATTTCTTCTTCTACAGCATTTTCTTGCAATTTTTTAAAATTCCTTTCTCCTTCAGGCGTACTCACTCCTCCGGCTAAAATAAATTTCCAATTGTTGTTTTCTTTTTTTTGCATTTGCTTAAAAACGTCAATCATTAGTGCTTGATTTTTATTCTGTTCCAAATTGTCATATCTTCCCACCGACAAAATTATATTTTCTTTTTCCAAGGGACTAAAATCATTGACATTAACTGGAGGATATATTACTTTGCTATTAACTCCAAGTTTTGTGTCAATGTGTTTTTTGGTAAATTTCGAGTTGCAAAAAAGTGTATTTACCAGTGACAGCTTGGCTTTAGTTAATAAACTAGTCCTTAAATTTTGGTAAGGAACCTGAAAATGAATAAAGTTATTCTTTGCAAATAAAAAGGGTATGCTTCCGTCCGAAAGAAAAAAAAGGGAATTGTATTGTCTTATCTCTTTTAGCTTATTTAAAAAATTCCTTTTTTTGAATAAGCGGTAATTGTTTTTGTTTATAGTAACTCCGCTTAAATCAAGATTAAAACGCTCTTCAGCTTGCTTAATAATTTGCTTGTCTTTCCAAAAAATTTCCACAGCATATTCGCCTGAAAGACACTCTGCAAGAGTTAAAAAATACTTTTCCCCGCCGCCTAAACTGTCTAAGTAGGGACTGAATATTCCAATCTTATTCATCTTTTTGATAAAATATTATATCAGGTACTAAATTAGATGATAATGCAAAATAAGATAAAAAACAAATTATTTCCGCTAGTTCTCCCCTTATTGTTTTTGGGCATCTGGATGAAAATCAGACTGATAACTTTTGACAAGGGTTTCTATCCTGACGAAATGGATAATTTTGCCATTGGATGGCTGATTACCAAAGGACGTATCCTTTATAAGGATATTTTCTCACACCATTTCCCTTTGATGTATTACATCAGTGCTTTTATTGAACTTTTTGTGCATAAACTTATTATTTACAGATATTTTATGGTTTTCTACGCCTTAATATTCTGGATATTAATGATTAAAATTCTGGACAAGGAAATCCGTAAGGCTACAATTATTTGCCTGCCTTTAATTTCTTGGAGTCTAATATTGTTTGGGGGCCAGCAGTTTTCTTCGGAAACTTTTTTTGCTTACTCATTACTGGGTTTTTATTTAATGTTTATAAACAAGCTTTGGCAGGATAAAAAACTTAGTTTTTCCAAACCCGAACTTCTTTTATTGGCATATTTTATGTTTACCACTATTGCCAATTCAATAATTTATTCGCTTTCCTTTTTACCTTTTTTCGCAATATATTTTTACCAAAACAAAAAGGACTCCTTAAACAAAACTAATTTAAAATATTTTTTCCTTCCCAATATAATTGGAACCGCTGTATTTATTTTTTATTATCTTTTAAAAAATGCGCTTTATCCTGCATTCTGGTCCTTATTTGTTTTCAACGCTGAATTTTATGCAATTAGATACGGTATAACCGGTCCTAAATTCCCTGGTCTAATAAAAAAGTTTATCATTGATTTTCTTAACCATTTTTACCAGTTATCTAAAACGCTTGTAATTGTGGGGTCAACCTATTTAAAAGCACTCAAGGGAATCAGCTTAGACTTTATAAAAACCCTTGATTTTCAAACCTTTAAAAAGCATTTATTTATGATAAACGAACAAAACTACAATCAGCTGTTTACATTTGAATTTTTTGTATTTGTTTTTATCCTTCTAGGATTGTTTGTTTTTCTTAAAAAAAAGAAATTACAAGCACTTGCATTAAGTGCATTCTTTCTTTTTTCCGCTAGGCTGCGCTTTGGAGAAAAGTTTCATATCACCGCTTTTTATATCTACAGCTTCTGGCTGGCGGGTTTTTTTGCCGTGTATGCAATAAAACAGCTAAAAAAGAAAAAAATCCTCCCCTTTTTATTCTTGTGCTTTCTTTTATTTGCTTACTATACAAAAAACAGACCTGAATTTAAGTTCAGCACTTCTTTTATTCTTAAAGACCCATACCCAAAAGTTACCCAATATATTAAAGAAAACACTGACAAGAACGCAAAAATCACTCAGGTTAATTTAACAACTTCAGTATTCTACTTCCCGGATCGCATACCCGCAAACATTCTCATCTATTACTATCCCTGGATGGATTGGCCAAAGCGTCTGAATAATGCAATGCTTGATACTATTAGAAATAAAAAGGCGGACATTTTTTTGTTTAATCAGTCTGCATACGATAATTATCAGAATAAATTTCCAGGATCATACCAAGAAATTCTTACGGAACTGGAAGAAAAATATACTCCTGTCAGCAATACAAACTTTGATAACATTCGCATGCTTAAACCCAGGTAGATAGAAACTTTTTCATTAAAAGAAGTTTTGTTTTAAGAGGTGCGTATTTAAAAGCAAACAATAGACGTGACCAAGCCATATATTTTTCTTTTAACTCATTTTCTTCTCCTTTGACTGTTCCCAAGTTCTTGTGCCAAGCCTCTGCTTTACCAATATATATAACTTTGTAGCCCGCTTGTTTTGCACGCTGGCAAAAATCAACGTCCTCCCAGTACATAAAGTACTTGGGATCCAGTAGTCCGATTTTATTAAAAACTTCCGCTTTTATCAGCATTACGCATCCTGAAGCAAAATCAGTTTTTTCTATCTTGTCAAAGTTGCTTTTATTAATCTTATCTACACCTTGGTGTGATGCCAGTATATTATCCCAATCAATTACTCCGCCGGCATACCAAATAACTTTGCCTTTATCGTCTTTTTCATATTTCTTCTTGTGATACTCATATCCCGGAGCAAAAAATATTTTGGGAGAAGCAATTCCTGTATTTTTGCTTTTCTCCATTATTTTAAGCATTTTATCTATACAATCCTTGCTTAAGTATGCATCATCATTTAAAAGAAGAACATAGTCTGCTTCTTTTTCCAAGGCATACTCTATTCCCCTATTATTTCCCTTGCTGTAACCAAGGTTTTTTTCTATTTTGATCAAATGGATATCTTCCTGATCCTCAAACTCTTTTAAACTGATATTTCCCTTTTCTGAATTGTCTACAACCACAATCTGTTGCTTAAATTCACCTTCCTGTTTTTGTAGAGATTTTACCGCATTGATAGTCTCTTTAGGCCGGCTGTAGTTTAAAACAATTGAAAATAGTTTAATCTTTTTTTTCATTTGTAAAATCCTTTTTTATAAACAGAATTGTCAATCCTATTATACTAACAAAACTAATAACAAGTCCTTTTTTAAATGCTTTTCCCGTATATTTGAAAACTACTTCGTGATTTCCCTCAGGCACAACTATGGCGCGGAAAGCATGGTTTGCTTTTAAAACTTCTGTTTTTTTATTGTCCACAAAGGCTTCCCATTCCGGATAATACGTGTCTGATAAATATAAAAGAGCTTCTTTTTCTGCTTGAGATTTAATTTTCACTTTATTCGGCTTGTACTCAATTATTTCTGCTTTTTTAATGCTTTGACCATTTTTTTCTATTTGCGGATCTTTTTGCAAAACAATTTGTTTATTTAAATCAAGTTTTTGAGAATACGTTTTTTCCAATGAGTCTTTTTCATTTGCAGCTAAAACATAGTCAGAAACCAGATAGGCACGAGGCTGGATATTTTGTCTTTCCCAAATCTGCCATTTATCGTTTTCCCAAAGTAAACTTGCATTTTCTAAAACTTTCTTGTTTGTCAGCTTTGTAATATATTTAACGCTTAAAAGATCTAAAAGCCTTTGCTGATAATGGTTTTCAGATTCATAAAAAGAATCTGCACCGCAGACTTCCGCTTCAATACGCATTACCTCCTCGGTAAATTTTCCTTCAGTCTTACAGCCGCTAAAAAGCTGTGCATACCAGCGCGGATACATAGCATCCACCCCTTCAGGAGAATAGACCTGATAATAAGTGGAAAAATTAGATTCTACATGGCCTTTTCCGTATGACCAGAAACGGTAATGATCATTTTTGTATTTTTGCAGCTGCTCCCAAACCGGATGCTGAGGGAAAACAAATTTTCTTTCAGAAAAGTATAAATATTTGTCTGCATAATATATGCCGAAAAGTAAAGGAATTAATGTAATAGACAGCCAGATAAATTTAGTCACTTTCTTTTTAAAGGACAAGCCAATTCCTATCAGGCCCAAAGCAGTCAAAAAGCTGGCAAATGGCAGAATTGTATTTCTTAAAGCAGTATTCAGGTTATTTTCCCCAACGCTTCTTAATTCATCATAAACATTCAAAGGTACTTGCGGATAAAAAACAGCTAAAATACTGAGAAAAAAGAAAATAAAGAGTGCTGAAGTCAAGCTTAAAGACAGCCAGGAGGCTTTTTTAGCATTTTTAAGCCAGTTTAAAAAGTTTTTTAGTCCATAACCAGCTAATACACTTAAACTAAAACTACTGACAATAAAAATACGACTGGGAACAAAGCTGGAGATTACTGGTATTTCCGATTTAAGTAAAACAATGCTTAAAGGATTTCTAAATCCAAGCAAAAAGCAAAAAATACTTATATATGCCCAAAGGCTCAGCCTTTTATTTTTGAAAAAATTGTCAAACATTTGAAATAAGGCAAAAAATAGAGGAACTATACTGATAAACAATACTCTTTCCTTATAAAAAGAACTGCCAAAATAATTATAAGTTGTCGGGTTGCCAAAAAAATCAGGTGCAATTAAAGTAAACCATCCTTCTCTACCCAATAAAAACTGGTCAATAAAATGCTGAGGCGCTCCTCCACCCCTTGGAGATAGAAAAAGGGCTTGAACTGAAGGAAGAAAATGAAAAGCTGTACTCCCCAAAGTAAAAATCCAGAAAAGTTTGAAGATAAGCAGACTTTTAATATTATTTTTTATCCATTTAGTCTTTAATAATTTATAAAAAGAATAGACAAAGGACAAGGCAAGTAAATAAAAGGTAAACTGAAACCATCCGGAAGTAATAGAAGAAAAAATACCCAGATATGCTAAGAACAAGTATTTTTTCTTTTTTAATTTGAAAAACATTTCAATGCCATATAAAACCAAGGGCAGCCATAAAATAGAATGCATTATTACCAAACCATCCTCCACCCTTACCATTAAAGGGCCGGAAAACATAAAAGCAAAAGTAGATAATAAAGCAGCTTTTTTGTTGTCCAATAAACTATTCACAAATAAATAGGTAAAATATCCTGTCATTAAAAAGCCTAAAATAACCAATATTGTCCAGGTGTTAATTGAAGAAAAAATGAAATATAGAATATTAAGCGGATAAAAAGTTGCTGTCTGTGAATTGCCCAAATGCACATTTCCGGAAAAATTATAAGGATTCCAAAAAGGAATTTTAAAATTGCTTAATAAATTTTGCGCAAATACTCTCTGAGGATAAAAAATTCTTAGGTTATCCCAGCCGATTGCCTTATTAGGAACAGTACTACCGTACTGGGAAAACCAAGGCTGAAAAAGAGAGACTAATAGATTTGAAGAAAAAGGAATCCTGTTATTTAAAAAAACTTGGCGAAAAACCACTAGGACTATAACTATTAAGATTAAAAAAATAATCCAGTGTTTTTTTATCTCCATTGTTTAATCACAAAATCCAATTCTTTTAAAAACATTTTTTTAAAAAAGATAATCAGACTTAATATGTATACAATTGCACTTAGAGCAATTCCCATAAAAAGAGTTATTAAATTGCTGATTAAAATATGTTTTAATCCCAGAAAAACCAGAATCATCAGTAAGGTGCTTACAATGGCAGGAAAAATATGCTTCCAAAAACTGAATTCCAAAAACTTTTTAACATGAATACCTGCAACCATGCCAAAAACAGCCACCAGCCAGGAAGCAACCGCTACACCCGTATAGCCAAAAACTTCAATGCCTGTTAAGGTTAATACCCAGTTTAAAATCGTCATTCCAACCATAATCTTTAAAGTAGTTTTAATTCTTCCCGTTGCATTAAGCATGTTAGTAAATATATTGGACAAGGATCCAAAAATACCGTTCAAACAATAAAATACAAGTATAATCACTGCCGGCTGCCATTTACTGTATTGGGGGAAAAATTCAATAAACAAAGGCACACTAAGAATCATACCCGTCATCATTGGAAATATTAAAACTGACATCCAGTAAATAGTTTTTTCCAATGCTTTTTTAAGCAATTCTTTTGTATTTTGTACGCGGGAATAAGCGGGAAAAGAAACTTTATTCACATTGTTAAGTACAAATTTTAACGGGAAAAAGGCCCACTTCTGCCCCCATCCAATATATCCTACTTGAGTCATAGGCAAAATTTTACCCAGAAAAAGCACCATTAAGTCATCTTTTAGAAGCGCAAGTATTGAGTTGGCTTGAAAAAATGCACCAGTTCCAATTAAGTTTTTAGCTACACTTTTTTGTATATGTAGTCTAGGAATATACGGTTTAATAATATAGATTGAAACTACTCCAATAATCCCTCTTAATAAAACAGCATAAGTAAAAGAACTAATGCCCTTTCCCTTCCAAGCAAGAAATACTGCCACTGAATAAAAAACCACCTGCTCCAAAATTTGGGGTATTACCAGCCTGTGAAATTTAAGTTCCCTCTCCAAGAGTATCGTGGGAATTGTTTTTAAAGAAGAAAGGAAAAAACTGGCAATTAAAGCCATAATTAGATATTTCCCTGCCTCCCCAAGGTTATAAAACTGGGCAATTCTTGAGGTTAAAAGCAAAGAAACCGCGCTAAGTAATACAACCAGAATTTGCTGTATAACAAAGGTTGTTGAAATTTCCTTATCAGTTATCTTTTTTTTCTGCACCAAGGCAGCTGCCAGGCCAATATCGGAAAAATAAACTAAAAAGTTAATTAAAGCGGATACTGCAAAAAACACACCGTATTCAGCCGGAGAAAGAAATATAGTCAGACCAAAAGTAGCAAGGACCGCCACTACTTGCGAAAACAAGGTTCTTCCAGCTAAAGCAGTAATTCCTTTGACAGTATTTTTAGTGTATTCTCTTGTTTCGGAGGAGTCCATAAAAAAGATAACCCCAAATCAAATAACTTAATAATGATATGTAATTAGACATCTGTATAATCCTATTTTTGAAAACCAGTTTAAGCCTGTATTCGCCTTTTGGAACACTAACAGTTATTAATTTTAACTTATTATCATCCTGAATAGAAATCCGCTTTCCGTTTAAATATGCTTTCCAGCCGATAAAATTAGTGGTGTTAAAACGATAAACAAGCGGTTCCTCTGCTTTGACTTCCAGTAAATTATTATGTGGCTTATCCATTACTATTTTAACACTTCCTTTACCTGATACAATATTCCCTATTCCTTTTGCCACTTCATCTTTTGAAATTGCTACTGTAGAAGTATTGTTTTCCCCTATTTTTAGTTCTACTCCTTTGGGAAGGTATTCAAAAGAAGACTTACTTACTTCCCATTTAATCCGTTCTTGGTTTATATAGTCTGCATCTTTTTTTTCAGGAAAGATAAACTGGGGCCAAAAAAGTTTTAAATTATACTGCAAAAGCAAAGTAATAACTAAGATTAAAAATAAAATTCTTATCTTTTTTTTCTTAATAAAAGTCAGCCAGAAGCCTGATAGTATTGAAATAAAAAGGCTGATAAAAAGTAAAAAACGCCAGGGAAACTGCAGATACCATAAAGGTTTGAATATATCCCAAACAGGTTTGCTGATTTTCAAAGTTAAATATATCGATACAATTAAAAAGATTGAAAATATATACATATATTTTTTTATTTTCTTTTTAGTTTTATTGGCAAATACTAATAAGATTATGGAAAGCCCTGCAAAAATAATATGTAACTTTCCAATCTTAAAAGACATTCCATCCAATAAGCCTTCTACTGAACCACCAAAAGCCCATAGTGAATCCCACAACTGCTGAGGGTATACAAAATGGATTTTATAATTTGCTAATTCAGTTGTAAGAATCCTGTCCACTAAAGTGTATTCTTTTAATGCCAGAGAAGGCAGCCAGAAAAAACAGCTCATTCCTAAAGTCAGCAGTCCATAAATCAAATACTCTTTTATATTCTTAAACTCACTTTTAAAAAATAAGTAAAAAACAAAACAAGCAAGAAAAAAAGCAAAAGGTAGAGCAATTAAACTATGAGTAATAATAACTAGGCTGGTAAATAAAGCAGACAAAAAAAGGAATTTTCTTTTTTTGGTTTTGTCAAACTTTATGAGGGACCAAAAAACAGCCGGAATCCAAACAAAAGAAAAAAATCCCGCCATTGCTCCCCTGACATAGATAGTTACTGCCCTATAGGGAACAAAAAGATACAATGCACTAGACAAAAAACCTGCATGCTTTCCTAATAATTCTTTGACCAATAAATACATAAAATAAGCAGACAGCAAAAAGCCTAAAAAGAGCATCATTTTAAAAGAAACAATAAATGAAAACCCTATTAAATGAAAAATTTCTGCCAAATAATAAATTAAAGGCGGATAAAAGACAAAAATCGGATAACCGTAACCAAACCCTAAATTTTCACTCCAGCGAACTGGAAAATGACCGGATTTAATTGCTTTATCCAACTCCGCAAACCTGGCAAGATGCTGATAATCATGATAAGAAAAATAACCAGCTTGAAAAAGGGGCCGGCCAGCTAATATTGCAAGCAACAACAAGAAAAATAAGTAATAGTGTTTTTTAAAAAAATTAAGAATTTTCATTTTTTTGCCAACCTAATTTTAACAAATAAACAAAGACAATAATTGAAATCAAATCAGCAAAAAGTCTTAATTTGGTTTCTTTAAAAATTAATTCAACTTGATGCTTCCCTTTGTTTAACTGAAAATTAATTATACCTTGAGCATTCTTTTTGTTAAATTCTTTTTTTTCATTCTCAACATATAATGTCCAACCCGGAAAATAATGTTTGTTGATTGCAATTAAGGTTTTTTCTTTTGCATCAATCCTGAAAACAATTTTTTGAGTTTTTCTTTTTAAAATATTAATTTTTGCTTCTGGACTTGTTTCAATCAAATTCTGAGGCATTTCTTTAGGAAATTCTTTTACCCATATCGGCGTGTATTCATTTTGGGTAGTACTACTTGACTGGTTGGTTAAATAATATGCATCATCAACCTGTTTGTACCTAAGCATTTGCCAGCTTTTGTAAATAGAAAAAACAGAACTTAAAAACAAAAATATGATTGAAATCCAGAATATAATCTTTTTTTTATCATTGTTTATTTTATTATTCATATAAAATTTATATACATGACTCATTAAAAGAATAAACAGTAATCCCAATAAACTTAAAAGCCTCCAAGGAAACTGAATATATGGAACCAATGGCTTAGCCAGTCTCCAGAATGATTGGGAAAAAGTAGAAACATAAAAGATAATTAAAAAAATTAAAGCTGAAATAAAAATAATATTTTTTGTTTGTTTCTTTTTTTTTCTTTTTATTAAAAACAAAGCAGTCAATGAAAAAACTAAAATAAACAGATATGAAATATTTAAATAAAATACTTTTTCAATATTGGGTAAATATTTTTTTAAGCTAAATGTATTAAGAAATAGATCTTTTAATAAAATCAGCCTGCTGCCGGCGTCTGATAAACTAATATTTACTGCATGTGTATACTTTCTTTCCACTAGTGCGGGAACAGAAAAAAATGCACTTAATAAAATTCCTAGAATTAAATACTTCCATACTTTTTTGTTTTTTAAAACAAAAAAATTATAAAAGACTAAAAATAGCAAACTTAACAGAGCAATAACGTTATGTGAAATAATTAATAAGAAAACAAAAAAACTAAAAATTATTAAATAAATGTTTTTATTTTCTTCTTTGTATAAATAAATCCAGTAAAAAAGAAATGGCAGTAAAGAATGTGCTAAAACTTCTCCTATTGAACCCCGATAAAAAATTGCTATTAACCGGTAGGGAGCGGATAAATACAAAACAGAAGCTAGAAAAGCCAACATTCTATTCTTTGAAACCTGGTTGACTAGCAAATAAGCGCCTATACCTGCTAAAACACTAAACAAATAAATTGACAGCTTAAATGTAGCAATCAAACCTATAGGCAGAAAAAAATATATTAATGAAGCAAAATAAAAGGGCAGTGGATATAAAAAATTCATTACTGGATAACCATAGCCATGGTATAGATCAAGCATTCTGACAGGAAAATGTAAATTCCTGATTGCACGAATAACTCCACCCAGCCTTATCAAAAGTAGATCACCGTCATCAGTTATTAAAAATCCTTTTTTAAAAAGGGGCAATAAGATTAGTAAACTAACTGAAGAAATAAGTAAAAAAGCAATTATATCTTTTATTTTTCCCCTTACCATTGGCCTTTTTTCCAGCTAATAACAAAATATATACCTAAGCTTAGTAAAACAGAAAAACTAACTCCAACTCCATAATAAAACTCTTTAGGATAATAAAAAAATTCCACTGTGTGTTCACCTTTTGGAACTACAACACTACGGAAAGCATGGTGGGTGCGTATAACTTCAACTTTTTTATCATCAACTCTTGCCTGCCAGTTAGGATAATAGGCATCTGACAAGAAAAGCAAGGCTTTTCCGTCTGTTTGGATTTTAATAGTTACCTTATTAGGCTGGTAATCAATAATTTCTGCTTTACCTTCTTTTGCATTTAAATGCGGTTTTTCCGCAATGTCAGATAAAATTAAAGTATTGCGCACATCAAAATCAGGATCATAAAATTTTTCAATTGCTTTTTGCGGATTATTGATTAATGCTGACTGCGTTGCAATAAAACTACGGGGATACACATTTCTACGTTCATATACTTGGAAATGCTCTTCCTGCCATACAAGCTTGTATTTATCTTCGGGAAATTTTGCAACATCTTGTTCCCATGTGTTATCCGGTTTGGGGTTTTCCAGTTTGTTAGTTATGTATTTAACTCCTGTAAGATTAAAGAATTTATCGCGATTGGGATCGTTTTGTGAAGGGAAAAAAGCATCGGCGCGAGAAAAAGCATCTGAATATTCAAGTTCAGTATTAAAGGCTGCATCTGCTAACTGCGCATAATATTTAATACGCAAAACATTATATCCGACAGGAGTGTATATTTTATATGGAATTTGAAAATTTGTATCAATTTTTCCAGCATCAGAACCATGAAAACGCCAATTATTTTGTTTTTGTAAAAAAGTAATCAGCTTATGTTGGGGATAAAAAAACTTTTTGGAACCAAAAGTTAGAATCTTGTCAAAGTTATAAAGGAAAAACAAGCTATTAAAAAGAATTAATAAATAAACCAGAAACTTTTTCTTCCATTTGTAATAAGCCAGTATAAACAGAAAAGATGCAAATAATGTTCCTCCAGGCAAAATCATATTTCTGAAACTAATATAAAACTTGCTTTTTACATCCGGATTCTCAATAAAAAAAGCCTTATTAACAGTTAAAAGAAAAAGTAATCCAAACGTTAATGTCAAGATTCCTATAGATATCAAGACTTTTTTAAGTGGTATTTTCTTTTTCAAAATTAAATCCAGACCATAGCTTGAAAGAACTGCAAAACCAAAGTACGTCGCAATTAACGCTCTAGCAGGAGCAGTACTTGAAAGCATAGGAATCCTTGCCTCCCTAATTATCCAATTTAACGGACTATCAAAAGCAAGCAGAAAACCAAATAAAGAAATAGCTGTAAAATACCAGACTTTTTTCTTATTTTTTTTGAAAAAAGCCAAAGGTGCTAAGGCCAAGGTAATTACCCCCATAAACGGTGTCATGTCTCCTGTACCTCCATGCCCCCGCTTATTCCATGTAGCATTATTTCCAAAATAGTCAGGAGCTAAAAATGTTGGCAGATTTTTCCAAGGAATGGTTAAAATCTTAAAAACCTCTTTGCCAAACTCTCCACCGGTTACTGCATGCTGATATATTTTTATACTTGGAAGAAGTTGAAAACTAGCTAATAACACAACAACAAATACTAAAAACAAAAAAGTCAAAAAATTTCTTTTATTAGACGTAAAAAGAATATAAGAAAGACTAATTAATGAAACATAAATAAAAGACAGCGGATGTCCGCCCAAAATCGACATAAAAAAGCATAAAGCAAATAAGAAAAGAAACCGTTTTTTTGAATTTTTTTTAAAACGCTCAAAAGCAAATAAAGCAAGAGGCAGCCATAACAAAGTATGAATAACAATATTCAACTGCAGCCAAACAATAAGAAACTGGGTACTGGCAAATACAATTGCACCCCACAAAGCTGAAGTTTTGGAAATTTTTAATTCTCTTAAAAAGAGGTACATAAACAAAAGCATTAAAAACAAACCTATTATCTCTAACAAACTCCAGGCAACCGGCATTGAAAATATTAAAAATATAAAATTAAGCGGATAAAATACTGCTGACTGTATATTAGCCATTAAAGGATTACCGCAAAAAGTATAGGGGTTCCAAACTGGAAGCTTTAAATTTTTAATTTGTTCAAAAGCTAGTATTTTCCAAGGGAGGCCTTGTCTCACTACATCCGAATTTAAAAAACCCTTATACCTGACCCAGGGTGAGTATTCTTTAAATCCGCCTAGGAAAAAAGGGAAATAAAAAGCCATTAACAGATTAACAGAAATCGGTAATTGCCCTTTAAAAATATACTTTTGAAATACTATAACCACATATAGAATAATAATTAAAAAGGGAAGAATTCTGCTTAAAGCTTTTTTATATTTATTTATTCTCATCAGCAATTATTTTAAATAACCTTAATCTGTCCTCACTTTTACCTTTTTGCACTTCAAATATTTTCTCTAAGGGCCACTGCTGGGGAATTTCCTGTGTTTCATTAGTTACCAGATAGTTTTCTTTACCTGGAATATATTTAACTTTTTTACCGGGAACTTCTTCTAATGGCCAGATTCCAATAACACGGATATTAGGATTATTATAAAAATATAATTCAACTGCATAAGGAAGAAGGCCAAATGTCCCCTCCGTATACAAAACAACTTCCTCATTCTTTATTTCCTCTTTAAAATAATTATTTACCTCTTCCACTCCGTATCCGGCAAAATAGCTGTTAAAAAATTGGCCCTTGTCAGCTGTAGGTATAGGCGCATTTAAAGGATCGGTTATCAACTTAAATGAAGTATAAATATTGGGAAGCAACAACAAGAAAAGCAAAACATAAAACAATTTATTTTTAAGCTTGTTTTTCATCTGCATAAGCGTGTAGCTAACAAAAATTACCAGTGAAGGAGTAAAAAACAAAATATATCTTGGGTACAAAACCTTTCCAAATAATGAATAGGCAAGAAGCGGGCCAAAAAACCAGGCTGACAAAAACATTTTCTCCCGCCATTTTTTCACTGGTTTGTAAAAAATTCCAAAGACTGCAGTAATAATTAAAGGTATTGAAACATAACCAATTATCCACTTGCCTACTCCTTTGAAATTACCCCAGAAATTGAAAAAGGGATCTTTTAATACCTCAGAAAAGCTTCTGACAAATGTAGAATTCTTCCTGGCAATCATATGCATCATCGGCGATAACCTGAGGATATTATAAAAACCTTGTGAAATAACAAAAGCAATTAAAAACAAGCCGATAAACTGTCCTGCTTTTTTTAGATTACTTTTTTTCTCTTTTGTAAAATTAATAAATATTCCCGATAAAAGGCTTAAGATAGTAAAAAATACAGCAGGAGACTTTGTCAGATAAGCACCGCCCAATGTTCCGCCCAAAAGCAGTGCATAAACCAGTTTTCTTTTTTTAGCCATTTTAATTGCCAGCCAGAGGCTCCAGAAGCCAAACATTGTCAGCATGGCATCAACAAGCGCCATTTTGTCATATAAAATAAAAAGCGGAAATATAACATAAAAAAAGCTGCTTAAAAAAGCTGTTTTCTTATTGAAAAGTTCTTTTGTCAGCAAAAACATGCCAGCTAAAGCACCCAGACCGGAAAATACAGACACCAGCCTACCTGCTAGCAAAGGCGCATCCATTATTTTCATAACAAACATTGTCACCCACATATATAAGGGCTGTTTGCCGTCGATTAAGGATATAAAACGCTGGGATGCATCATAAGAAGCAACCTGGCTCCAGCGCAGATAAATTGCCTCATCAGTAAAAATAGGAATTTTTAGGATCCCAATAAGACGGGTAAGTGCAAATAATGCCAAAATACCAATACTGGTAATAACTGCTCTTTTGTTGATTTTCATTTTTTAATGCCTTTTCTCCAAAATTATACCACTTTCAAACTCTTTTTCTGAAATCAGATCTAATTCTTCAAAATATCCGTGCCATCCGGGGAAATTGGGATTATCTTTGGTTTCAATTATTAAATAGGTTATTTCTGCTTTTTTATCCCCCATAATCTGCTTTTGCCTGTCATAATACCTTTGTTTATTTGGAACATATTCTACCTTACCTGGTAAATACGCATACTCAACCGGCCAGAAGTTTCTTTTGCGACCGATCCACCAAAAACTGTACTGATAATGGAAATCATATAAAGCCGGTGTAAATACATATACATTAAAAGGTGTTTTATTTGCATCATTGTAAATATATTCAATTACTTTTTTCTGGCTCCTGTACTCACTGATATCCGGTGTTGTCTGTTTAAATTTAAGTGAAGCAATAAAGTTTACATTTAATAAAAAGCCAATAATTAATATTGGCATTAAATATTTTAAAAACTTATGCTCTTTTAACACAACCCAAAAGCTTGTACCCAGTAAGATTATGAAGGTCATTGGAATATGAAAAACATACCAAGGTCTGAGCGCTGCTTTAAAAAGAAAATTAAAAACAAAAAATGAACTGATTAAAAGTAAAAAGCAAAGGTCATAAAGGCTTTTTAATTTGTCCTTTTTTTTGTAAACAAGATAATATGCATAAATAATTAATAAGCTAAAAAATATTTGCACAATCACACTTTGGTTTAAAGGAAGCATTTTTTTAAAAAAGCCCCATAAAATTCCCCAGCGGTTAAGTGTTCTTTCAAATATAGGCAGATAACCTTGTAAAGAATTAGATTTTCCAGTCAAAAAGCTTGCAAATGAGCGGATTTGTAAAAAGTTATTTCTTAATTCAAACAATATCTGAGGTGCAAAAGGAATAATAAAAAAGATTCCACTGATTAAAAATTTTTTTATTTTAAATTGTTTGGTTTTAATAAAAAGATAAATTAAATAAAAAATTAACAAAAGCGTAAAGTATAAAGCCGTTGGTGTGGAAAAATGAAAAATTAGACTGACAGTAAAAAACAAAGCGGCCAGATACTTCCAGAATTTATTATTTTTACTTTTGGGAAGGATATACAAAAGATAAATTATTAAAGGTGAAAGAAAAATAATCGGGTTTGGATTTAAAGAGGTCACTGAAGTTCCAATCATTATTGGATAAACAGCCCCTAAAAAAGCCAAAATTAGACCTAAATAATGATTTTTAGTTTTCTTGCCGACAATATATAAGAGTAAAACTGTTGCCAAGCTAATAAAAGTTGAAAGAGCCGTTCCCGTAATTGGATGTCCACCCAAAGGAATAAAAAATAATGCCAACAAATAATACCAAAGCGGACCAAAAAAAACTCCGGTTAATGAAGTCCAGGGACCGATTAAAGTAAAGTCCTTAAGTACAACAATATCCCGTGTCCAAACCATGTCCCTGCCGGTATCAAATATAAAAGGAATTTCTTTGGTTACAAAAGGTTTAAGCCTTAGCAAAAATGCCAAGATTAATATAGATGTTAATATCATATATTTTTTGATATTTTTATTCATTTTTGTGCTTTTATTTGGTAATATATTTTTCTTTAATTGTCTTATATCCCAAAGCTAATATTAAAAGTACTAGAAAAAACAAAAGTCTTAAACTCCCATACTTCCACTCACCAAAGTATAAATACCCGTGGTAGAAAAAAAGCATCAGTTGTATAAGGAAAGAAATTGCAAGATAAAAGGTATTTTTAAATAACAATACTGATAAAGGAAATATCCAAATCAAATACCAAATCTGCAGTTCATTTATATACGAATAAACTGCCATTATTAAAAACATTAGCCAAAAGGAGATTTTTAAAATATTTTCTTTTTTAAGATTCCTTTTAAAAAACTTTAAAACATAGACTGGTATTAATGCTGCAGTTGCATATTTTACTAAAACAGAAGTTGTTAATCCAAAAAAAGATTGTATTTTTTTGTTTTGCATCAGCTTATATAAAGAAAAAAGCATAACAGAAACCATTAATAAATCATTATGGCTGTTTATTAAAAATTCAAAAATTACTAAAGGTGAGAAAGCAAATAAAAACAAAGCTTTTTTTGTATTGAAGTATTTTTTACTGATTTTGTAAATAAAAAAGCAGGCAAGATAATAAGGTATAATTCCAACAAATAACTTAAAAAGATAAAAAGTAAAAGAAAATATCTGCAGACCTAAAATTGAAGGAATAAAGGTATATAAAGTCCAGAATACAGGATAAGGATTAGTACGATGCGTCCAGTGCATAAACCTTGTCCAAGGGTCATTTGAAAAATCCAAAGCTTTATACTGGTATGGATTTAATCTGTATTTGGTAAAAATGCGGGCATCAAAAATATAATTGAATATGTCATGGGAAAAAATCGGATAGGCAAAAACCAGCAATAACCCCGTAATTAAAATTATTTTTTTAGTTTGGCTTAAACTAAATTTTTTATTGTTCCTAACAAAAAACAGCCAGAAAATAAAAGACAAAATTAATAAAACAAGTAAAATAGCGGTATTCAACGGCCTGTTAAAATAGCCCAGTTGAGTAAGTTTTTCTTGTACTTTTAAATACGGACCAAAACCGAACAAGGTTAAATTTAAATCTACCTGGGTATATGAAAAAATATTTAAAACAAATAAGTAAAGAAAGTATAAACCTATTACCAGTTTGATCTTTTTATTCATCACTTTTTCTATATTCCCCCAATAAATCAGCAACCCTAATTTTGAGAATATCTATAAACATCCTTAAAGAATCTTTAATCGGATTTACACGCTGGGTTTTAAAATGCTTCCAGTCAACAGGAACTTCTTTTGATTTATAACCCATCTTTTGGGCTAAATAAAGAATTTCCACGTCAAAAGCACCTGTATATGCATCCGCAACCTTTCTTTTCTCTGCAACAGATACATTTTCTATGATCTTTTTTATCGGTTCTTTTTTAAACAGTTTAAATCCGCATTGCGTATCATGATAAGAAAGTCCTGTAATAATTCTGACAACAAAATTAAATCCTTTTCCCATTAAATGACGGTAAAAAGGTTCCTCTTCCCTTTTGGCACCAATAATTTCCCTGGAACCGATTGCCAAGTCACTTCCGTTTTTAACTGCTTTAATTAATTTTTCCGATTCATACAAGGGAGTGGATTGGTCAAAGTCGGTAAAGAGTACCAGCTCACCACTTGCTTTTTGAACACCTTTTTTTATTGCCTTATACTTACCTTGATGAGGAATTTTAACTAATTTCCAATTTTTCTTGTTTTTAATATAGTCTTTAAGAAGGTCATATGTCTTGTCAATTGAACCGTCATCAACCAATAAAACCTCATATTCATAAGTTTGTTTTTCTAAATACTCGCTTACTTGTTTTAAAGCCCCGCGTTTGAAATTTTCCTCTTCATTAAACGCCGGGATAATTACTGATAGATATTTTTTATTCATTTTATCTCCTATTTTTTAGCAGGTTGTCCAATTAAATCTTCTGATTTTTTAGTGTGTACTAGACGGTAAACAAAAATCACTTCATCATCACTCCACTTGCCTTCTATTTTAGCATCTCCAAATTCCCTAATCTCCCAAAGACTCTTATCTATAGGGTTACAATCTTGGACTTCACATACAACCATTAACTCTTCCTCAATTCGATTTTCAATTTTTACAGGTTCATATCCTTTTTTGGTTAAAAAATAACGGTATGCATGATCTGAATTGCCCGGTGTTGCCATGGCAAAGTTGAATTTATTATTCTGAGCTTTATCAATTATTATATTAGTTACCCGGTTAAGCTGTGCTAGCTGTCTATTTGGTTCTCCATGTAAGAGATTCTCTTGAAAATTAGCTCTTACTAGTAAAAAGATTAATATTGCTCCGGGAATAAAAAGAAGCTTTCTATTATCAACAAACTTGAAAAAAGCAATACTAAAAATCAATGGCGGCAAGAAGAACAAAAATGTCAAATAGTGATCATGAATAGGATTATTGTATATTGAAGAAATAAATATCAAGCTAATTAAAAAAAACAATAACATAGTTTGTTTTCTTTTCATAATTCTTGGCGTCAGATATTCAAAAAAGATTCCAATTAAAGAAAATATAAGTAAAATTTTACCCAGTAATTTATATCCAGGTGTCAGAATCCCAGAAAACAATTGGGTGCCTAAACTAATAAAAGTATTGTTAACCACCTGCTTACCTCCTGTAAGAAGGCCAACTTCTTCACCTTTTAAAACAAAATTAAAAATAGTATTGAAATTGGGAAATCCATGCCTGATCTCAAAAAGTAAAAAAGGTGAAAAAGTAATTAAAAATCCGCCAATAAGCTGAAATATATCTTTTATCTCCTTTTTATTATCCAAAAGAAAGTAAGCCAAAATCATAAAAGGAAACATTAAAACTGCCATATAATGCAGCTGGACAATTACTCCGGTAGATAAACCTGCAATTAAATAAAAGAATTTTTGCTTTTTAATTATTGCCTTGGCATAAGAATAAAACACAAGAAAAGAGAAAAAAGGCAAGATATTGGGGTTCCAGGAAAAACGGGAATAGACAATTACAAGGTTTGAAATTGCATAAAGAAATGTTGATAAAAGTGCAACTTTTTTGTTAATAAACTCATTGCAAAATTTGTAAATTAAAACAATAGTAGCTAAATCAAACAAAACCACCATCACAGCGGGACCAACCGGATTGTAGTTCCAAAGAAATAAAAAAGGGACCATAAAATAATAATAGATTGGACCTAAGTAAAAACCGCCCATAGATGCAACCGGACCCAAAAAAGTAATGTCCCCCTCTTTTAACATCTTCCAAACTACCAAAGCATCCCTTCCTTGATCACCTAAAAAAGTCATATAAGCTCTTAATTTAAAAAACCTTAAAAAAGCTCCTAAAACAAGAATTATAAAAAACAAAATATTTTGCCACTGGGAAAAGAATTCCTTTAAAAAAGATAAATATAGTTTTATACCTTGTAAAACAGCTTTACTCACAACTTTAAAATTTCCACCCGTCTGGTCGCCTCCGGTTCGTGCATGGTGGGTTACCGGCACTTCGTTTATTTTAAATCCATTTCTTTTGCTACGGACCATAAATTCAGTTTCAGTAATAGCACTTTCTGTAACTAATTTAGGATAAACCTTATCAACCACTTGCTTTTTAAAGAGTTTAAACCCGCAATCCACATCCTTAAACCAAACACCATACAAAATCAGATTCCAGATTCTTAAAAGAACATTAGCAATAAACCTTCTTACTAAGCTATCGGACCTCTTCTCCCTGTATCCAATGATCAAATCATTTTCATCAGTATGTTTTAAAAACCTTTTGATTTGCTTAAAATCAAACTGCCCATCTGAGTCTGTAAAACATACCCACTCATATTGGGAGTTTTTCATACCGGTTTTTATTGCAGCGCCGTATCCTTTATTTTCATTGTGGGAAACAAGTTTTACTTTTTCATTCTCTTTGTGAAGCTTTTTTACAATTTCTGCTGTTTTATCTTTGGACCCGTCATCAATTACAAGTGCCTCGTATTTTATTCCCTTGTCTTCAAGAACTTTGACAGTATCTTTAACAGTTTTTGAAATATTTTTCTCTTCATTGTAGGCAGGGAAAAAAACAGAAAGTTCTTTAATCATTTTTCTTTTTTATTTGTTGTTTTCCAAATCAGTTTGGTGTAGATTGTAAAATTGTAAATTAAACCCAATAAAATTCCAACTACTACTAACCCATTTTCAATTATAAAGCCGCGACCCAGAATGTTAGTGCCGATTTTCATTACTATGTACTGAATTAATAAGGAACCTAATGAAAAAAGGTTGAATTGGGCAAATTTAAGAATGATCTTTTGCAATCCTTTTTCAATCTTGAGCTTTTTATCTTTAAAAGTCCATGAATTATTAATAATAAAGTTGCCAATAATTGCAAACTCTACTGCAATCACATTGGCAATTTCCGGATTAAGTGTCCTTCTTAGGATATTAAAAATAGTAAACTGAATGGCCGCTCCAATAGTTCCAACTGCACAGACTTTTATAAACCGCTGCGACTCCAACCATCTAAGAGTCAGAACCATGCGTAAAGAATCCTTAATATTATTTTTGGGCATTTTTGAGTCCCCTTCTTCGCGGGATTGAAAATTAATTGGAACTTCTTTTACTTTCGCTCCCTGTTTAATCATTTTAAAAAGCAGAAATATTTTGTAAGCATAATTACGGGAATATTCTTCCTTGACAATTTCATCAATATCTATTTTATCCAAATACTCTTTGACCTTACTCATTTTAAACCCACTGGTAACATCATGAATTTGTGGCAGCCAAAGAACAATCCTGGCAAGCAAATTGCCTAAAACTGATTGAAGTTTGCGTATTAAAGCCCATTCTTTGGGTATTGAACCGCCTTCTATGTAGCGGGAACCGATAATATAGTCATAACCTTCCTCTGCTGCTAAGATCATTGGCACAAGGTCATTTGGGTTGTGCTGAAAATCAGCATCCATTTCCACAACCCATTCTGCATCCAGATTTTCCATTGCATATTTTATTCCCCTGACATAAGCTACTCCCAAACCTTTTTTTTCTCCTGTAAAAAGATGAATATTTTCATATTTATTTGTTTTCTTTTTAACAATTTCTTGTGTTTTATCTGGTGAATTATCATCAACAACCAATAATTCCAAATCATGCTTTTTCAGCTGCGGAAAAATCTCTTCATGCAGAACATCAATCATTTTGCCAATGTTGTCTTCTTCATTGTAAGTCGGCATTACAACTACAATCTTCATTTTAATCCTTTAAAATATTTTATAGTTTCTTGTAATCCTTGTTTTAATTCAATCTGCGGTTCCCATTTTAAAATTTCTTTTGCCTTAGTTATATCCGGACACCTTTTTTGCGGATCATTTTGTGGTAATGGTTTAAATATAATCTCTGAACTGCTTCCGACTAGTTTTCGAATCAATTCCGCCAATTCCAAGATAGTTACTTCATGCGGGTTGCCGATATTAACAATCTCTCCCTTTATATCCGGATTAAACATTAGTTTGTTTAAACCTTTAACCATATCATCAACATAACAAAATGAACGCGTTTGCTCTCCCTTGCCGTATACGGTTAACGGCTGGTTTGCAATTGCTTGATTAATAAAATTGGAAACTACCCTTCCGTCATCTTTTCTCATGTTAGGACCGTATGTATTAAATATCCTGACAATTCTGACATCCAAAGCATATTTTTTTTCAAATATTTTGGTTAATGTTTCTGCATATCTTTTACTTTCGTCATAACAGGCCCTAGGACCGGTTGTACTTACATTTCCGTTATATGTTTCCTTTTGCGGGTGCTCTAGAGGATCTCCATAAACCTCGGAAGTGGATGCTAAAACAAAGCGTGCTTTATTATCTACTCCAAGCCGCAGCATGTTTTCTGTCCCATTAGAGTTAGCAAACATTGTTTCCAAAGGCAGGTTTTGGTAATCCACTGGACTTGCCGGCGAAGCAAGATGAAAAATATATTTAACTTCCAGATCAATTTTTGCCTTGGAAACGTCTGCGCTAATAAAACAAAAATTCTTATTCCCTTCAAGTTCCAGGATATTTTCTCTTCTTCCGGTTAAAAGGTTGTCAACACAGTATACAAAATGACCTTGATTTAAAAGGTCTTTACACAAATGACTGCCAATAAACCCTGCGCCTCCGGTTACTAAAACTTTCATTTATTTTTTTCCCTTTCCAAATCTTTTTCCACCATAATTTTTACCAACTCATCAAAACTGGTTTTTGGCTCCCAGCCAAGTTTTTCTTTAGCTTTGGAATAATCTGCTTTTAAATAGTCAACTTCAGCCGGACGTAAAAATTCTTTTTTAGTTTCTACATATTTTGTATAGTCAAGGTCAACTACTGCAAAAGCTCTTTGGCAGAAATCCCTAACCGAATGTGTTTCCCCGGTTCCTATAACAAAATTTTCCGGTTCCGGCAGCTGCATCATATGCCACATTGCTTCCACATAATCTTTTGCAAACCCCCAGTCCCTTTTTGCTTCCATATTGCCAAGATAAAGCTTTTCCTGCTTGCCCAGCTTGATTCTTGCAGCAGCTTTGCTAATTTTCCGGGTGACAAATTCTGTTCCTCTTCTAGGTGATTCATGGTTAAAAAGAATTCCCGAAACTGCAAACATATCATAAGACTCACGGTAATTAATAGTTATCCAGTGACCATAAACCTTAGCCACTCCGTAAGGACTGCGTGGATGAAAAAAAGTTTTTTCCGTCTGCGGTGTTTCTGTTACCTTGCCAAACATTTCAGAAGAAGAAGCCTGATAAAATTTCGCATCCGGCTTAACCATTCTTAAAGCTTCAAGCATTCTTGCTACACCCAATCCGGTAATATCCCCGGTTAAAACAGGCTGCTTAAAGGAAGTTGAAACAAAGCTTTGTGCAGCTAAATTATATACTTCATCCGGCTGAACTTCCTCTACTGCCCTGGTTAATGAATGCTGGTCTGCTAAATCACCTGATACAAGATTAACTTTTTCTAATATATGTGCAATTCTTTCATTATTAGGCAGAGATGTCCTTCTTACTAAACCATATACTTCGTAACCTTTTTCTAACAAAAGTTCTGCCAAATATGAACCGTCTTGTCCTGTAATTCCAGTGATTAATGCTTTTTTCATTCTTTTCTCCTTTAATCTAGTTAATATTTTTTAAATCAAACTCAACCATTTTTTCTATCATTTCTTCAAAAGAAGTTTCCGGCTCCCAACCAAGTTTTTCTTTTGCTTTGCTGATATCACCGGTAAACAATTTTCCTTTTTGTTCCCTATAAAACTTTTTATCCACTTTAACATAATCCTGCCAGTCCAAATCAAGATAGGAAAAAGCTGTTTTACAAATATCTTTTACTTTATGCACCTTGCCTGTAGCAAAAATATAGTCGTCTGCTTTTTCCTGCTGTAGTGAAAGCCACATTGCTTTAACAAAATCAGGTGCATAACCCCAGTCAACTTGTGCATCCAAATTACCCAGCTTAAGCTCTTTTTGCATTCCCCTTTTTATTTTAACCGCACCCCTGGTAATTTTACGCGTAACAAACTGCTCTCCTCTTCTTTCAGATTCATGATTATACATAATACCAGAAACAGCATAAATGCCAAATTGTTTTCGCATATTGTTAGTTAACAAATGCGCTGCTGCTTTTGAGGTGCCATAAGGATCCTGCGGATTAATTTTTGTTTCCAAATCCTGAGGTGATTTGTCAGGCTTGCCAAATATTTTTGCTGAATTTGCCTGAAATATTCTCACATTGGGGTATTTATCCTTAATTAATTCTAATAATCTTGTATATCCAAGCGTATTTACATTAAACGTTTTTGTGGGATTTTCCCAGGATGCAGGTATAAAAGTAATTCCACCAAGATTGTAAACCTCATCAATTTTATGTTTTTTAAAAATATTTAAAAGTGATTCTTTATTTAAAAGATCACCACTTTCAATTACCAATTCTTTTTTTATATGCTTAATATTCTCATCATCGATTCCATTGTTTTCCCTAATCATGCCAATCACTTTGTATTCTTTTTTTAAAAGCAATTCTGCTAGATATGATCCGTCCTGGCCTGTAACTCCAGTAATTAATGCAGTTTTCATTATTGACCGACTCCTTTATAAACAAACCCCAATTTTTTCATTTTATCCGGATTGTAAATATTTCTGCCGTCAAGAACAACTGGTTTATTCATTAATTTTTTGACTTTTTTAAAATCAAGGTTTTTGTATTTATCCCACTCCGTAACTAAAATCAGCATCTCACTGTTTTCAAGTGCTTTGTAAACATCTTTTTCATATTTTATCCCTTCAATCAAATTTTGGGCGTTTTTAATTGCCACCGGATCGGTTGCAGTAACTTTAGCCCCTCTTTTATTTAAACCATTAATTAATGGAATTGACTGAGCTTCACGCATGTCATCTGTTTCCGGTTTAAAAGATAACCCCAAAACAGTTACTTTTTTGCTTTGTAAGCTATCATCAGCCAGTTTTTCAGCTTTGTTTAAAAAGTATTCCACCTGAGTTTTGTTGACATTATCAACCTGCTTTAAAAAAGTAAACTCTTCACCTTTTCTTTTAGCAAATCGGATTAGTGCCCAAGTGTCTTTGGGAAAACAAGAACCTCCATAGCCAATGCCTGCCCTTAAAAATGAGGAGCTGATCCGGGGATCCATTCCCAATCCCTTGCTTACTTCATTAATATCAGCACCAACTTTATCACAAAGCCGGGCAAGGAAGTTGATATATGAAATTTTTGTGGCTAAAAATGCATTACTTGCATATTTGATTAACTGTGCACTAGAAACATCAGTTACTAATCGCGGACCTTTAATTTGTTTGTGCAGCTTAAGAAGCTTTTCTTTAGCCTTTTCAGAATCCGTACCAATTACAATCCTGGAAGGATTAAGAGAATCTTCTACTGCACTACCCTCCCTTAAAAACTCAGGACAGGCTGCCAAGTCATAAGAAACACTTGTATTTTTATCCATAACCTCTTTGACTTTGTCATTTGTACCTGGCGGAACTGTGCTTTTAACTGTCACTACTGAATATTTTTTTAAATTCTTGGCAATTGATTCTGCAGAAGATAAAACATATTTTAAATCATAATCACCATTTTTCTTTGGCGGAGTGCCAACACAGATAAAAATGACTTCTGATTCAGGCACTGCTTTTTTGTATGAAGTCGTAAAATGAAGATTTCCTTTATCTATTCCTGATTGGACCAATTCCTCAAGTCCGGGTTCATAAAAAAACACTTTACCTTTTTTTAAAGTATCAATTTTTTCCTGGTCTATATCTAGACCATATACCTGGTTGTTAAAACTGGCAAATATAGCGGCTGTAACCAAGCCAACATAACCGGTCCCCACTACAGTAATTTTCATATGTAAGAGTATATCAAGAAATGATTAATTTATGAAGTTTTAAATATACTTTCTTATTAAAACTAAAGTTTCCTATTTCTTTATCTTACTTTTCTTTTCTGGAATCAATATGTTTATCCAAACCACTGATGTTTAGGGAACTTCTTCTTTTTTTAAACTCGTTTAAACGCTTATTTATTGCATCGTCAATCTCTATTGTTCTGGATTCGTTTTCAGTACCAGTGATTTTTTCACCTCTTTTTTCTTCCATAAAAACCTCCTTTCTTTATTATATGTTTTAGCTAACCCTATTAATATTTGTTTAAGATACTTTGATTTTCCAACGCGGGAAGAAGTTTGGATCTAAACCAGTATATTTAAATCTTTTTTTTTTTGCAAGGTTGATTCTGGCTGCTTATTATTAACTATTATTCAAAACTAAAACATATCAGAAAATATTCAAATAAGGTATGTTAAAATACAAATATGAAAATAGATATTATTACCCTATTCCCGGAAATGTTTACCGGTCCTTTTGACCACAGCATAATAAAACGCGCTCAAGCAGAAGATATTACAAAAATCAATATCCATAATTTAAGGGACTGGTCTCAGGACAAACACAATAAAGTGGATGCCAGACCTTATGGTGGTGGCCCGGGAATGATTTTACAATGCGGTCCAATATTTAGAGCTGTTAAAGAATTAAATCCTGATAAAAAAGCCCATGTGGTTTTATTAACCCCGCAAGGTGAAAAATTAAAACAAAAAAAGGTAAAACAGTTTTCCGGATTAAAACATCTAGTCTTAATCTGCGGCCATTACGAAGGTGTAGATGAAAGAATCAGAAAACATTTGGTAGATGAAGAAATATCTATTGGTGACTACATTCTTACCGGCGGTGAAATACCCGCTATGGTTTTATCTGATGCAGTTGTCAGGCTTTTACCGGGAGTATTTGAAAAAACAGATGCCGTAGAAAAAGAATCTTTTTCAGATCAATCACTTTTAGAATACCCGCATTATACAAGACCGCGTGATTTTAAAGGTCACAAAGTTCCGGAGATCCTCTTATCTGGAGACCATAAAAAAATAAAAGAATGGCGGCAAAAAAAAGCTAAACAAAGAACCAAAACAAGAAGACCAGACCTGGATTGATTAAGTTCCTCTTACTCCCTTTGGCTTTTAATCTTTACCAAAGCTTTTCGAATGCTTAAAGGATATATTCCCAATTTATCTTTTATCTTTCGATTGGATACTGCCAAATACCGCTGTCTGGGCCTTTTTTCTTTTTTCAAATAGTCAGACAAACTGCTTTCTTTAACTAAACTTTTAGGTAGATTAAAAATCTCAGCTAACCTTAATGCCAACTCATAAGGAGAAAGAGCTGTTGAACCGACCGTATGATAAACTCCTTCCGGTTTTCTTTGAAAAAAAGAGTCCATCATTTTTACAAAATCATCTATGAAAGTTGGGGTAATTATTTGATCATGGAAACCATGAAATTCTTCTCCGCTTTCAAGCTTCTTAATTATTTTCCTTACCAAATCCATTTTGTGTTTTGGTTCAAGTTCTTCAGAAGACTTTTGTGCTTTAAAAGGAAAAGAAAGCCTGGCAATTGAAAATTCACCTTCAGCCTTACGTACTTCTTTTTCACCCAAATATTTTGTTTTACCATACCATTCAATGGGACTGGGCTTATCTCTTTCCGTATATAGTGTTTTTCTTCTACCGTCAAAAACAAAATCAGTTGAAACATAAATTAAATATTTTTTAAATTTTGCTGCCAGCTGCGCAATGTTTCTGGTTCCAATAACATTTACCTGATAACATAATCCATCCTCATCACCTTTTTGCTCCCAGGCTGCATTAACATTAGTAAAAGCAGCCAAATGCAGAATAACTTCTGCATCTTCATGCTCTATAAACTTGTTTTTAAGAAGCTTTTTATCAGTAATGTCCACTCCCGTATCCAAGCTAAAGTCAACAAATTCATACTTATCCTGTAATAATTCAACAATTCTTGAACCTACTAAACCAGATAAACCTGTTCCAATTATTTTAGTCATTTACTTAAGCTCCTTTCGAACTAAGTCCCAATTAAAGTTTTTCTTGTTTTTAAACTCAAATTCTTTAAAAGGTACACGGCCTTCTTCTTCAGGATCATAAACTTGGTTCGGATAATTCATTAAAGTAGCTTTTTTATCTCCGGTAACTAAAAAACAATGCAAAACCCCCTGCGGAATTAAAAGCAGATACCTGCCATTATCCCCGTTTACATCTCCCATTTTAAAAAGGTTAAGCTCCTGATAGGTTGGCGAATCCTTTCTTGGATCAGCTAAAGCAACCACAATTTCTCCGCTGATGACTACAAATCTGTCTGTTTGTTTGGTTGGATGTAGATGCCATCTGTCTTCATCCCTGGCAACTCCGGGTTCGGTAATTGAATAATATGTTTGTGCAAATTGCAAATTTTTACCATATACATCTTTCCAGGTTATTTTTAATGTTTCCACTAAAATTCCTCTGTCATCGCGGTTAACTTTTAAAGGCCTTATAATAACATCTTTAATTAATGGGTAGGTTTTAATTTTATCTAATGTGAAAAAGTTTAATTCCATATTAATTTTTAATTTAATAATAATTTTTTAATTCAATTCACTGCTGTTCACTCTTTATCTATCTTCATACCATTCTTTGAAATATTTTCCTTCTTTTTCTTTTAAAGGCTGCCACCACCATTTGTTTTCTTTATACCATTCAACTGTTTTTTCAAGCCAAGAATCAAAGTCATGCTCAGGTTCATACCCTAATTCATTTCTTGCCTTTGTCCAGTCAACTGCATATTTACGGTCGTGTGCCGGCCTGTCTTTGACAAACTCCAAGCATTCATCTGCATTTTTGTTCATAAGCTTGCAAATTTTTTCTGCCACATCCAGGTTGTTAACATCATTAGTCATTCCACCAATACAATATGTTTCACCATTTTTACCTTTTTGTAAAACCAAATCAATTGCCCGGCAGTGGTCTTTTACATATACCCAGTCCCTGATATTTTTACCGTCTCCATAAACAGGAATCTTTTTCCCCTGCATTAAGTTGGTTATTGCCAACGGTATAAATTTCTCCGGAAACTGGTATGGACCATAATTATTTGAAGTGTTTGTAATCGTGGTTTTTAACCCGTAAGTTTTATTCCACGCCCTAATCAGATGGTCTGAAGCAGCTTTGGAAGCTGAATAAGGTGAATTAGGTTGAAACTTGGTATTCTCATCAAACTTTTGATCACTTTTTAAATCCAAGGAACCAAAAACTTCGTCAGTTGAAATATGGTGAAAATGATTTACATTATGTTTTTTTGCCGCATCCAAAAGAACCTGGGTTCCCACTACATTGGTAAGGATAAAAGCAGCCGGTCCCATTATTGACCGGTCAACATGGGTTTCTGCGGCAAAATTGACCACAATATCCACATCCTTCATTGCCTCATCAACTATTTTATCATCTGCAATATCTCCTTTAATAAAAGTGTAGTTTGCTTTATCTTCAATACTTTTTAAGTTCTTGAGGTTGCCTGCATAAGTCAGCTTGTCAAGGTTGATAATTTCATCCTCAGGATGGTTTTCCATCCAATAGTGAATAAAATTTGCCCCAATAAATCCCGCACCGCCGGTAACAAGAAGTTTATTCATTTACTTTCCTTTCTAGATGATGTTTTGCAAGATAGTAAGCAGTCATTGATGGTCCATCTTTGATTTTACCATGAACTGTTTTATTCTCAAATTCTTCACAGGTAAATTTTTTTAATTCATATATTTCTTCCCCATCTTCTAAATGATCACCAAAAGAAGAACCTTTTGCTTTTTTAAGCTTTTGAGCAATAAAAACAATGCCTGCTTGATCAGTATGCCCTGGTCCAACATAAAATTCTCCGAGATTAACCCATTTATCTGCTTTTAGGCCTGTTTCTTCTAATAACTCTCTTTGTGCAGCTTGTAAAGGAGTTTCATTCTTATCAATTCCTCCCATGGGAAATTCCCAGATAATTTTTTTTAGGGTAGTACGAAACTGTTTAATTAAAACAAAGTTATTATTATGGTCAATAGGAACTACTGCAACAAACTTTTGCGGCCTTTTTAAAATATAGTAGGGGCCAACATATCCGCTTGGTTTTTGTATTTTCTCTTTAACTATTTTAAAAAACGGATTTTTGTGAACAATTTTACTACTCAAAACTTTCCATTCTTTTCGGTTTGTCTTTGTTGTCACTTTATACTCAAACTTTCGTTTTATTTTTTATAATTGTTATTAGTATACAATTTATACCCAAGTATATATTGTACTCATTAAGCGTATTTATCCGCTACCTTAGAAGCACAATAAGAACTTGGCTTTGTTTTAGCTGGATAACCGTTTCCATTTACCATTCCTACTACTTCCTTAATCATTTCTTTTGTTTCACCATTTTGACCAACATCCAAGTGGATTTCCAATTCATACGGTTTCTTACCATTCAATGCCTTGTCTATTTTTGGAAGAAGTTTATGCGCTACTTCGATTGAATATATAGCCTCTCTGTAAATCTTATCCCTTAAAGAATGGGCTTCTCCCTGTTTAAGCCTTTGATAAAAATATCTGCCACCATTTCCTTCTCTGTAAATTACTATAGCAGACACCAAACTTAATTCTTTTTTATTATCAATTCTTCTTTCCTGGGAATCACTACCAATTACAAGCCTATAAGTACTTTCCGGCCTTTCGTCTATAAAAGCAATAATTTCTTTAATTAAAGAGTTTATGTTTAATTTTCCTCTGGTAGGGCTGATAAAATGTTTGAGCATCATAACGTAGTAATTATATCATGAAGATTGATATATAATGAAAGTAATGAAAGAAATAAAAAAACTTTCCACAAACAAATACCAGTATCCTCGTCGGGGGAAAATGAATGCAGACGTGGTAATCTATGCCACAAAAAAGATCATTGAAAGCCTTGGAGAGGACCAGTCTTTAAATCAGCTTAAAGATGCTGCACACCTACCTGACGTTGTTTCTCCAATAGTAGCCATGCCTGACTTTCATCAAGGATATGGGCTACCAATCGGAGGAGTCATGGCCACTAAAGGACTTATCAGCGCCGGAGCCGTTGGAATGGATATTAACTGCGGAGTCAGACTGCTTACAAGCCCGCTTGAATACAATCAAAAGGATTTTAGCAAAAACTCATTGCATTCTTTAATCCAAAAAATTGAAAATCTTGTTCCCACAGGACTGGGAAGCAGCCATGATAAAAAACAAAACCTGGACCTTAAAAAAGTAGTTGAAGAAGGAAGCCACTATATGGCTAAAAAAGGCTATGCTACTGAAGAAGACATTGAACACACTGAAGAGCGTGGTCAGATGTTTAAAGCTGACTACAATGCTTTAAGTGATAAAGCAATTAACCGGGCAAAAGACCAAGTAGGAACACTTGGATCAGGAAATCATTTTATTGACATTTTTAAAATTGATAAAATTTTTGACAAAGAAATTGCAAACAAATGGGGCCTTATTGAAAATCAGATCTGTGTAATGATCCATTCCGGATCTAGAGCTTTGGGGCACCAGACCTGCACTGAATACAGTGATATTTTCTGGAATTTGAAAGACCAATATGAAATTGATGTTCCGCAAAAGGGTTTGGCTGCTCTTCCCATTGATACTCATGAAGGCAGCCAATATTTTGCTGCCATGGCCTGCTGTGTTAATTTTGCGTTTTCAAACCGTCAGATGATGACTCATTATGTAAGAGAAGCTTTTAAGGACCTTTACGGTGTTGATCTGCGTCTGCTTTATGATGTTGCACACAATATTGCTAAATGGGAAAACCATAACAATGAAAGAGTGCTTGTTCACCGTAAAGGAGCAACCCGGGCATTACCTGCCGGACATAATAAAAACCCGCAAAGATATTTAGATACCGGACACCCTGCTTTGGTTCCCGGAAGCATGGGTACTCCCTCATATATTATGGTCGGCCTGGATAAAAACAAAGAAACCTACCATTCAATTAACCACGGAGCCGGAAGAGTCATGAGCCGCACACAAGCTAAAAAAACAATTTCGCATAAGGACTTTGAACAAATGATGAGCAATATTGTTTACAACTTCTCTTTAGGTAGAATTAAAGACGAAGCTCCTATGGTATACAAAAATATTGATGAAGTTGTAGATACGCTTGTAGAGGCTGATTTAAGCAAAAAAATTGCCAGGCTACAACCGCTTGCTGTTATTGCCGGTGCTTAAGATATTTTGGCGGTTTAATATTTTCAAGGATTTTAATATAGTTGATTTCTAAAGCTTCAGCAATTAGTAAGAGTACAATTAAAACGTCTGCCCATTCATTTTCTAGTTTTTCTTTATTGTATTGATCTAGTTTTTGTTTTCTTTGCAAATCCAAAGAACTTAAAATTTCGTCTGCCAACTCACCTGTTTCCTCAGTAAGTTTAGTAAAAACACCTAGAACAACTTCCCTTTTAGTTAAATCAGGATATTTTTTCTTCAAATCCTGGGAAATGTCTTTAATCCTCTTTTTTATTTTTTCAGATTTCATAGTTTTTTATACATTGATACTGCACCAATATACTCATCTTTGTATTTTATTGCTTCCGGAGTTGTCCCGGCATATTTAAATCCAAGCTTTTTATACAGTTCTTGGGCAATTTTGTTTTCATCATAAACATAAAGGGTTAGCATTTTTAAACCGGGTATTTTTTCTTTTGCTTCTTTAATTACTGTCTTGGCATTTTTTTTGCCAATTCCTTCTCCGCGAAAGTCTTTATCTACCGCTATTGCAAATTCAGCTAAATGATGAGTCCTTTTCCTGCCTTCTTTGTCCCTTTCAACACTGGAGTTGGCTGCAAGCTTGCCGTCAACAAAACAGCAAAGCATAACCATCTCTTTTTTTTCAATCTTTTTAAAAATACCCATTAAATATTCAATCTCATCATCCTTGGATATCTCTTCACCGGAAAAAGTAATGTAGGTGTCTTCCTTTGACAGCTTGTTAATGTATTTTAGCAATGCATCCAGGTCTGTCCATTTGGGATACCTTATTACAGCTTTTTTGCCTTTTTTAGTTTTGAATTCCTTAACAATTTTTCCGGGGATAAAATTAGTCATAATTAAACTGCTATTCTGTAGGGTTTTAATACTTTTCTTCCATCCTTAAGAGTTGAATAAATGCTTAAACGCATATTACTAATGTTTTTATGGTAATTGCATACCCCTCCGGAACAGGTACCAAAAAGAAGTGTTTTGGTTGAAGTGTCATTCATAATTATTGAACCTCTTAAACCTTGAGAAACACCATCAGCATTATATACTAGTTCATATGTTCCGGATTCAATATTTTCAAACCCGGAAAAATTAATTAATAAAGCTTTTCTATCCGGGCGAAATCTGACCTGTGAATTAATTCCCACTACCGGAACATATGTGGAAGAACCGCCTCCACCACCTCCGGAACGGGTTCTTTTTTTAAGCGCTTCTGCATTTTTTGGAAGCAAAAAAAGAAAAGTTAGTACTGATAGGAGTAATAGGACTTTTTTTCTCATTAAAATAATTGTATCATAAACTAATGAAATTCAAAAAGAAGCAGCTTTTAATTATCCCTGCTGTATTAATACCTATTTTAATAATTGGGCTTGTATTTATACTTACCAAAAACAAAAATTCCGAGATTGCCAACCCGCTTGCGCAGCAAAATACAAGCAAGAACAAAAAAAAGCAAGAAGAAACTTTTGACTTTAAACTAACCAAATGGGAAGATCCTGCTGGTTTTGCTTTTGAATACCCTGAGGAGCTGGAAACAGATAAAAACGTGGATGTTGAAGACTATTATGCATATTTAGAATTAACCCATAAAGAAAAACCGGGAAATATTTTAGTTGCTGTTATTGATGCCCAATACCCAACCATTGAGGATTGGGCAAGCCAAGATGAAGAGATAAAAGAATATCCCTCCTTAGATACTAAAATAGCCGAATTTGAAGCAAAGAAAGTAAATAAAGATGGTGAAGTAATTAATGCTTTTATTGACCCGGACCAGGTTATCTACACTATTCACAAAAAAGACCGAGAAAAGCAGGCTTATTGGACTGCTGTTTATGACAAACTTTTGGAAACGTTTGAACTGATTCCCTTGGAAGGTGAAACACAAGCTGAATTCAGTAATTGGATGAAAGACTTTGATACATCCTCCGTAGATGTTGTCCAACCTGTTGAAGTGATACAATAAAAACCTATTGAGAAAGTATGTATTTCATACTAATATGAAATTATTATGAATACACAAACCCCTCTACAGGAAATCGTCCAACCCATGCAAAGAGGACAGATTACCATTCCTATTAAGATTAGAAAGAAACTTAATATTAATTCAAATACCTGGCTTTGGGTTAGATTAGTCAAAAACAAAATTTTAATTGAACCTGTAAAAGAAAAGGAAAAAGACACCTCTCTAAGTAACTTTTTACTTCAAGACTCTTCGGATGAGAAAATTTACTGGACTAGCAAAGATGATGAGGCTTTAAAAAAAGTTGAATCCAAAACAAACAAGAGACTTAAAAAAGTAACTAAATGAAAAGCATTTTAGTAGATACATCTGTAATAATTGACTATCTTCGCAGGACAGACAAAAAAAATTCATTATTTTATAATACTTTTGCTAAAACTAAACACAAGGCATATATTTCTCTTACCACTATTACTGACCTTTGGGCCGGGATAAGCATGAAAAATAAAAATCCATTAAAAAGGTAGAAAAAATTTTGAAATAGTCGATTATTTTAATTCCTAGTGTTAAAACAGCAAAACTTGCTGGAACATTAATTTGTAATACAGATTACGAGATTTCTTATCAAGATGCTCAGATCGCATCTTTGGCTTTAAATAATAACCTTTTTGTTTTAACTCTCAATAAAAAGGATTTTAAGAAAATTAAAAATATAAAGATTTTATAGGAGGAACTAAGTCGGGGAAGAAATAATCGCCGAATTAGAGAGTCTGATCAAAAAACTCCACAATCAATTCTGTTACTTTTGTTTGGTAGGGTTCTTTACCAAAACCATGATCAGCACCTTGCATTGGTAAAAACTCTTTATTTTTATTTTCCAAAGATTGAAAGCACTGCTGTACATTTTCAAAGGAAACGTATTTATCATCTGTCCCATGAACAATTAGAATAGGTTTTTTGTAATTATTAAGTTCTTTGCAGGGATAATATTTTTTCATTTCTTTAAAAAATCTTTTTCCGTATGCTGTTTGGCTGCTGCCAATTTTAATATATCCCTTCTTCTCTACTCTTAAAAAAGCGTTTTTAAAATATTTTTTAGCCCAAGGTGTAATTGGATTTAAAAAGTTTTTTTCATAATCCAAACAAGGATTAGCCAAAAATAGAGCATTAATTTTATTTATCTTGTTCCCTGCAAATATAGAAGCGGTTCCGCCGCCAAAACTTGCTCCCGCCAGTCCAATTTTTTCAAAACCCTTATTCTGTAAAAACTCATAAGCTGCTTGCAAATCTTTTAAAGCCGAGGAAATATAAAAATCGTCCTGGGAAATTCCTTCACTTTCACCATGTCCCCTAAAATCAAATCTTAATGTAGCTATTCCCAAATTATTGAGTTTTGGCTCAGCCCTATTAAAAATACCTTCTCCGTTTTTATCTACTGTAATTCCGTGAGCAAATATCACAGCTTTTTCTGAATCTATTTGATTATAAACTGCATCTAAATCAAATCCGTCTTGAGTTTTAATCTTCATAATATTTCTTATTTTTTAACTTATCGGGTAAAAGATTTTTGTTTTTATCAGGATACATTTCATATCCTTTACCATAGTCTAGGTCTTTCATAAGCTTTGTAGGAGCATTTCTAAGGTGTAAAGGTATTTCCAGGTTGCCATGCTTTTTTATATCACTTTGTGCTTTTCTAAGCCCATTGTATGCTGACCTGTTTTTAGGAGCTTTAGCTAAATATACTGTTCCGTGTGCTAAATTGATTGCACATTCCGGATAGCCGATTTTTTCACAGGCAGAAAAAACTTCATTGGCAACTACCAAAGCTGTCGGCTGTGCCATACCAATGTCTTCAGAAGCAAAAATAACCATCCTTCTGGCAACAAAAAGCGGATCTTCTCCAGCTTCCACCATTCTGGAAAGGTAATATAGGGCTGCATTTGGATCTGAAGCACGCATGCTTTTTATGTATGCACTGATTGTGTTGTAATGCTCTTCCCCTTTTTTGTCATATTTTATGTGTGGCGACTGTAAAGTGGTCTTGAGTATTTTTGTGGTTATTTTTTTCTTTTTTATTATCTCATCTTCAAATAGCTGATAGGCATTATCCAAAAGATTAATTACCTGCCTCGCATCACCACTGGCAAAATTAATCAGCCATGTTTTTGCTTTTTTTTCAATGGAAATATCTTTGTTTAAAGTTTTTAAAACCCTTTGGATTATTTCTTCAATTTCTTCATCTGATAAAGGTTTAAGCGTAAACACCCGGCAGCGTGATAAAAGCGGACCAATTACTTCAAACGAAGGGTTTTCCGTTGTTGCACCAATAAGGGTAATGGTTCCATCTTCTACATAAGGCAGTAAATAATCCTGCTGTGCTTTGTTAAACCTATGTATTTCATCAAGAAAAAGAATTACTCCTAGCTCTTCCTCTTTTTTTTCTTGAGTAAAAAGGGTCTTTTCTCTTTTTGCTTGGGCTTGTTTAACTACCTGTCTAACATCATCTTTCCCTGCAGAAACTGCTGAAAGCGCAACAAATCTGTAGTTAACCGCATTAGCAATAATTCTTGCTAAAGTGGTTTTTCCGCATCCCGGAGGACCCCAAAAGATAATTGAAAAAGGTTTTTCTTTTTCAATTAGTTTATTTATGGGCTTGCCCTTACCCACCAAGTGTTTCTGGCCAATAAACTCCTTAAGGTTTTTAGGCCGGATCTTTTCTGCCAATGGTTGCTTCATTCTACTCCTTGCAGTTCTACTTGATCTCCTACAGATATATTATACTTCTCACAAAGCCCAGAGTTAACCTCCAAAACATATTTTGACATTTGTTTAGGCCTGTATGCTTGACAATCATCATTTTTACAGGGAACTGCGTTTTCAATACAGTCAACAACTTTTCTATCCTGGGAAATATGGATCATATCCAAAGGAATATATGTATTTTTCATCCAAAAAGAGTGTTCACCTGAGTAAGCAAAGACAAAAAGCATGCCGTGAAGTTGTTCCAGTTTTTTTCTGTACATTAAACCCCTCTGTCTTTTGCCCACAGTATCTGCTACTTCAACTTTTACTTCTAACTCTTGTTTAGGAAATATTACTTTAGTTTGTTTTAACTGATTAAAAAAAAGCGGACGGATAATAAAAAGGTAGAAGGGTATAAGAAACGCTGCAAAAAAGAAAAATATTAATTTTTTCATTACTTTTCAATTTCGTATTCCAACTCAAAGTCAAGGATAGGAGGATTCATCTTTTCCAAGTCTCCGGCTGTTTGGATTTTTTGTTCCAGTCTTTGCAGCCTTTTATTCATTTTTCCTAGCTCTGATGAAGGAGAAGCTTCAAAATCAGGAGAAGGGTTTACTTCAACAATTTCCGGTGAAGGCCTGAGTACAACAGGCCCTTTGCTTATTTCCTTTGCCAGTAAAAACCCTAAGGTCAATATTATTAGCAAACCAGCAACATTGACTCCAATTAAGATATATCTTTTACGTTTCTTTTTTAATTGTCTTTTTCTTTCTTCTTCCGGAATTTCATCTCCGCTCATTGGCGGAGTTATTTCTTCTTCACTCACTTTTGCTTACCTCCCTAAAAATCTCACTGTGAAAAGAATAACTTCTTTCTAATTCACCCAAACTTTTTTGTAGGATATCTTTAATTTCCAGATACAAACTTTTAATACTTTGCATTGTTTCCTTTTCCTCAAATTCAAACATTAATTCCCTTGCCTGGTTGTTAAGGTTTTCACTGTTTCTGTTTTTTTGCTGCACTGTATCCAGCCAAAATTGGAAATCAGCATAATTTCCTGTTTGCTGCGTATAGTTTGTCATGTCTTCCCTTAAAAATACTGACTCCTGCTGCGCTTCCTGAATCCTACCCATTTTGATTAATAGCAATGATTTGTAAATAGTTTTGTAGATTTTTGCTTCATCATCTTCCGTCTCTTTAACCAGTTTAAATATTTCTTCATAATCCGATTCTTCTGTATACTTTATCTTTTTTTGGTGTTCAGAAAACCAGCTGATTTGTTTCTCCAACTCTTTTTGCATATCCTCTTTTAAAGAGACCGGAGAAATCAAAGATTCATTTACTCTTTTTCTTAACAGAACCAGATATGTTCTTAATACTTCATCCCGCTGCCAAGCAATTTCCTTGTTTACAGTCAATGCCTGGTCCCTGGTTGCTAAAGTCTTATACTGTAAATATTTGTTTCTGGCACTAACAAATTCATCATGCAGATTTCGGTACTTTTCGTATTGGAACAGGTAGTCGTCCAGCTGCCTGTCAGCCAAAATGCTTTTGTTTAGCAAAAAAAGGCTACTGAATAATAGTAAGCTTATGATTAAATATTTTATCTTTTTATTCATTTTTATTGAGTTGCTTTCCCTTGCCAATACTTGTTTACTTCAAACAAAGCTTCAAATGTTCCTGCATCACGCCAATAGCCTTCCAATTCCGCCCAGTAAAGCTGGTTGTCCTTTGCATATAGGCTGTTTAAATCAGAAACTTCAAGTTCTCCCCTTGCAGAAGGCTTAAGATTTTTAATTTTATCAAATACAGTTTTGTCATAGATATACAACCCCGTTTGTGCATAATCGCTTTTAGGATCTTCCGGTTTTTCTTCTATCCTAACAATTTTTTCTTTAGATTCATCAAAAACAGGCACACCAAAGCGGGTGAGTAATTTTTTATCATTGTATTTTTTCAAAAAAACTAAAGCGCCTTTATCAAATGAATCAACTGCACCTTTTATATTTGCATCCGTGGTATTGTCTCCCAGAATTACAGCAATCGGTTCACTATCAGCAAAATCCTCTGCAATTGACAAGGCATCAGCAATCCCACCCTTGGGGTTTTCCTGATAGCCATATTCTAATGTGTCTACTCCCACTTCCTTGCCGTTTTTTAATACCCGAATAAAATGTCCTGCATGCGGACCAGAAACCACAATCATTATCTCCTCAATTCCGGCATCCACTAAAGTTTGGATCGGATAATATATCATGGGCTGGTCATATACAGGTAGCAAGTGCTTGTTAGTTGCATAAGTCAAAGGATAAAGTCTGGAACCCCGTCCCCCAGCTAAAATCACGCCTTTCATTGTTCCTCCTTTAAAAGCTTGTTATTAATGACAACAATATTACTGCTCCAAACAAAGAGATCAGTAAATATTCAAGCACTATTTTAATATGCAGCTCATCTAAATGCCAGTGGTGTACTATTCCCCAAAGGAAATAGAAGACGCTAAAACCAATAATCGCGCCTTTTTCAATTTGCGGTACGCCTAAGTATCCAAAAAAGAATGTTAATCCGGTTAACAAACCAATAACAAGGACTAGATAGTCAATTTTATTTACCCAGACTTCTTTTATCATTAGAGTATTTGCCCCCTTGTTGATAACCATATTGTTAATAGGATGATAACCAAAAATATTAAGTGTACTAAGCTTTTTCCGGATATCCGGACAGTTTTTTTCTGAGAAACATAAGTTATATCAATAACTAAAGCTACCAGAACAAATAGTATGAGAAAGATTGAAAATCTTTTGGTAAGTTTAAATTTGGAAATCGTAGTCTCTGTTTTCCCCGGCTCTATTTCCTCTAAATATTGTTCTGGGTTATTTATGTTTTCTTGCGGTCTGGTATCTTTTTCTTTTGCCATAACTTCCTGCTTTAATATACTTTTATCATCCTCAACTGCTGCCATGTCTTGCATCGAACCAGTCTTAGTCCCAAACATCTGTACAACTAAAGTAGTCTGCTTTCCGTCAAGCACTCCGTCAACAACTGCTATTCCAATATCATCATAATTTTCATTAATAATATTATCTCTATGTGTAGGCGATTTCATCCAGGCATCAACAATCGAATCACCTTCCATAAAATCCCTGGCAAGATTTTCACCCGCATAAACATAATCATAACCAACATTGTTAAAAAACCACCAAGGCTTCCTCCCCGTAGGTGAGTTATGCGCCCAATAATCCTGGCTAAACATATCAGCCGCTTTGGCACGCGCAGCTTCTGTTAAAAGTGAATCAACATTTAAGGGAGCCAATCCCTGCTCACTTCTTTTCTGATTGGTAAGTTCAACAAGATATGTAGGGGAAATATTAGCAGTCTCACCTAAAACACCGGGAGCAACTTTGGTAATAACAGCAAGTGTCAGCTGAAAGATTCCTATAAGGCTAATAAGAATAGTTAAACTGGACAAATGGAGCAGTTTAGGCTTTTGATTGTTTTTCTCGTGTGGCAGGAATAACTTTTCCAGTTTATCAATCATTACAAATTCATTATAGATTGTATAATCCTAGAGGTCAAACAACACTTGCATTTCCTGCGGCATCATAAACCCTTATATTAAAAAACAAACTTTCTATTCCTAAGTCGATTTCATATATTTCTTTTTCTCCTTTTTCTCTTGGTGCCTCAAGAAAAATTTCTTGTGCATTATTAAAATCATTTTCATTTAGAATTTCCTCTTGGGCATATTTTAAAACATATTTTATACCCCCCACTGAAGTCCAAGTTAATCCATATTTACCCTGTCCAAAATCAGTGACTGTAAAATCGCTAATATCTTCCGGTGCTTGCTCATCATAGATTAAAACAATTTCTTTTTTATCTTCATTGTTGCCAAACTCATCAACACTCCAGTAACAGAACTTATTATCTACCGTCTCACTGCTTAAATTAAAAGAATCTGTATATTGATTAATTAATAGCAAACTATCACAGCCGCCTTTTTTAAAATATGTATTCACAGCTGATTCATCTGCAACAGCAAATTCAAAATTATGCGTACTTGAAACAACCAGATCATTAGTACTAACATTATCCAATTCTACCCAAGAGTCTAAATTGTTAAACCCGGTGTTTCCTGCTTTAAAAGTCAAGATAAGTTTTTTATTTTCCTTGGGAAAATGCGTCAGATCATAATAATATTTTTTCCATCCGGTTGAAGAAATATCATGTTCAGGATTAGCAATATCTTCAGCACTAATTTGAAATATTTGCACGTCATTTAAATACACACTGAATCCAGGCTCATCAAACCCATATGAATCATATGTCATAAAGTTGTACCAAAAACTCAGGTTATTAGCTGTATTGGGTATTTCTTGGGATAAAGTACTGTAATATTCATTTTCTTCACTTTCATTGTCAGCAGGACTAACCACTGCCATTTTTCTTTCCCCTTTATCCAGAGTGCTTGTCTGAATATTGACATTTCCGGAAGTATTCCAATCTTGTAAACCATTTTCAAAACCAGGGTTTAAAATTGTTTGTTTAACATTCCTTTTAGGGCTGGCAGATACCTGAAGCATAGTTTGAGGTGCAATCCAATCCTCTTTTGCAAAAATTTTGTTAGCTTCGCTTTTTAGCTGCTTAAAAAAGAAAGCCTCACTAGTAGGAATATGCGTATACAAAAGAAAAAAATTAATAATTACCAAGTCCAGGATAAAAATCCCGGACTTGATAATCTGCCATCTTTTATTAGGCTTTTTGCTCACGCTTTTCAGATATAACTTTTTTAATGTTTAAAACTTCTGTATAAGCAATGATTGTTGAAGGAATGACAATAAAAATGGTCAATCCCGGTGTTGTCCTTAAAAAAGAAAAAAAGTATCCCAAAAAAGGAATATTAAAAAGTACTTTGCCAAAAATTTCCTTTTGTGAAACAAAACTTTCATCCTCAATATTATTTGCATCCCCTTTTGTCCAATATATTTTTTCATTTTCCATTGTCTCTATCCTGCTTACCCTATGAGTAACGTAGTTTGATTCACTTAAAGGTGAAAAATATGTAATGGCATCGCCTTGTTTAATCTCACTTCCCTTATGCACCAGAATTAGGCTACCCTTTTTAATTTCCGGCTCCATTGATCCGGAATTGACAATATAGAAGCGCAAGCCTCCCAAATTCACAAAAGTGACAATAGTTATCAACCCCAATAAAATGATTGTAAATACTAAAATGTATTTTTTCATTTTAATGCAGCACCTGGCAGTAAACCTCTCCTGAACCATCTAGAGCCGTATAGCTGTTTGCTGTTGTTTTAGGCAGAGTCTGTATCCTCCATATATCTTGGTCATATGTGTAATACGGGCTGTCAGGTCTTAATCCACAGATGGAATATGAAAAACTTGATGATTCATATTCAGACCCGGCTGTGTAGCTGGTCACCGCTCCTGCCGGATCATTTACTTGGTAAGCCGTTACAACTGTATCCACTTTATAACTAGTATTCTGATAAGAGTCTGGGGTGTCCTCGTGCATTATTATCCTAAAAGAAACAGAAACTTCTTCACTCGGATTTAAGGTGTCCAAAGTTACCTTGTCAGTTGTATATCCCGGCGCCTGCTTGATCCAATCACTAAACCAAAGCTTCCCTTCAGTCCATATCTGTAGCCAAAGATATTTTCCTAATCCGTTTGGGTCAACTGCACTGGCAACTTTGATTGAGGGATTAAAAGCAATCTCTCCGTTGTTTTTAATTAAAGCAGAAGACTGAACATATGTTCCTGGATACATGTTGACTCCATAAAGCGCCGGACCCATTTCCGGTTCAGTATTGTTATTCAGCATCAGCTCCATTTCTCCTGTTACAATCTTGTTGTCTGCGGCAGTTGCACTGTCAGTAAAATATGCTGCGGTCGTCCCCACAGTCACTGTGGTCACCAAGACAATTATTAACAAGGACTCAATTATTCTTTTCATTAATTCCTCCTTTTTTAAGTAATAAAAAAGCCGGCAAATACCGGCTTAAATTCTGACTGTAATAACAGAAATATTTTAGTCATTAAATTAATATATCCTAATTGAAATTTGCTTGTCAAGACATATTAAATACTGGAAAAAAGTAGGGTAATCAAAAGGTTGAAAACCCAGTACCATTCGCACAAACTTGAAACAGCACAATCACATCCCAGAATCCAATGCACTATTTGGGAAATAACTGCCAAAAGAAAAGGCGGTATCAAAACAAAAATTCTTTTATCAATTTTTATTTCATCTTTTAAAAACAAACGGTAAATTAAAAGAAGAATTGACTGGATAAGTAAAGGCAGCCACCAAAGTGTTTTAAACCAGGGGCATGCCGCTTCCACTCCTCTAACCTGGCCTTGTCCTTCTTCTGCTTCTGCACCTTGGACTAGAGGACTGGCTACTGGACCAGGAGAAACTGTTGCTTCTCCAAGAACTTGTTCAAAACCGGTTGCAGGACCAGTAAATGCACCCAAAACTCCACCTGTAGTAGCAGAAGCTTCATTTGAAGCCCCGCTTGAACCGCAAGAATTAACAGCATAAACTGTAAAATAGTAGGTGGTTCCGGATGAAAGTCCGGAAACAGTGTATGTATTAACATCCCCAATGTCAGTGCTTCCAAAAGTATATGTTCCTGAACTTAAACCATAAGAAACATTGTATGTATCTGCAGCAGAAACATCATCCCAGCTTAAACTAATTACACTGGTGCTGACTGTACTTGCGGTCAAGCCTGTTGGAGCTTTAGGCTCATCACATGTTCCATCATCATCCCCATCTCCATTTCCATCATCACTGGAAGATGCAGATGCATCCGGACTCGGTCCGGGGCTGGATTCAGGCAATTCATCAAAACCCAGGCTCATATCAAATATACTTGTTTTTTCCTGATACTCGTTTCTTGCACTAGTCTGCATCTGTACATTAAAAAGGTATTCATTAGAATCACCGCTTGCTATATTCCCAAGTATTAAAAATCCCCTGTTTTTAAAGTTCGTCAGGTTATCTTGATAAAGATTGGTTCCATTGTCACTGATTGTAATTGTCAAAACATCACTTAAACCTTCACCCGTATCCAAATCACTGACTTCAACTGCAAAATCTCTTGTCTCATCATATTCATTAATTACTTCAACAGTTTTTTCTTCTTCCCAACCTGGATAAACATCATTAGCAGAAAAAAGAGGTTTTAATCCTGTTGAAGAACAACCATTTGTATCACAAGTGATATTTAAGGATGCCGCCTGCCCTGAAGCTATTTTTTGATTGTAAAAAACAAAAGCAGAAACAGCTATTAAAAGAGGAAATATAAATTTGAGAAGGTTTTTGTTCACCTGAACCTCCAATCATAATCAATCTGTGAAGTCCCGATTATTTCCTTCCCATTTTTATACATTAGGGAAATAATAACATTTTTTATGTCTTTGTGGGAAGTGCAAACTTCACCTTTGCTTGAACAAGTACCAAAATATTTAGGTTCAAGTTCCAAAGTTTCATTATTTAAATCCTTTTTCTTTTCACCACTAATCTTTTCTGAAACATATTTACCTTTATATAAATGTTCGTAGCCGATTGAGTATTTAACCAAATCAAAACCGCTCGCATTTTCAAAAGAAACAAGCAGATTGCTTTCATCATTATCAAGATCCACATGGATATGGCTGTGTGGATTTGTTCCTGGGTTGGGATTAGAATTGTCAGTCCAGTCTGCTGCAGTATCTGTATCCTGGCCCAAGGGATTGCGCATAATTGAATGTCCTTCTGCAACATCTCCTACTGCAGGATTAAATACAGTACTATCAGTTCCCCAGCTAACCTTATCTACTTCATTTCCATTGCTGTCTTTTAAAATAAGTCTATCTCCAGAATTTGAAAGACCATTGCCAATGTTTTGTCCTAAAGGATGTTTTACTGCTGAACTAGGAATATTCCAATAAGTCCAAGTTTGTGCTGCTTTAGCAAGAACAACAAAACCATGCGCAGGTATTTTTATATTTGCATTAATAGTTGTAGTTTTATTGTTGTCAGTTAAGCTCCATTTGTGCAAACTAATTTCCTGATTAGTTGTATTGTAAAGTTCTACCCATTCGTCATTATGAGGATTATCATCTTCATCTCCATGGTTATCGTCAACATCATAAAAAACTTCATTAATTACTACACCATAATCCGGATTATATTGTTGTAAACCCTTTTCATACCTTAATGAGCAAGGACTGCTATATTCACTCCAATTTCCGGCTGCATCCCTTACCCTGACCCGGAAATACCAAATCCCTTCAATTCCTGGATTTCCTCCAAAAGTTCTGTAGTTTGTATATGGAGTTGTCCAATTTTCTGCACCATGCCAGTTCTCCTCATTATTGGGATCTCCTCCCGGAAATACCCACTGTCTTTGGTATTCAACTGCACCTGCAACTTTTTCCCAGTGATGCGAAACCTGGTTCTGGCTAACTGTTCCACCGCACCCAATTTCTACTGGTCTAGTTGAATAATCAAGATATGTTGAATTAAATCCTAAAGTAACTGGAGCTTCCGGTGCTGTCCAGTCTCCACTGTTTATTACATTGTTAATTGTTTCTGTATCACTAAATCCTGCTCCTCCAATCTGCTGACCGTAAAATTCGATGTCAAATTCACAAGTTTTATTTTCCAAACTTATACTGGTATCAGAAAATGAAATTATAAATTGCCAGTTTTCTATTGAATCTGTTGCAGTCAAATTAAAAGCAGGTGTCATTGAAAAAAGCAGACCAGAATATTTTTCAACTCCATTCAACTTTGCAGTAATATTTAAAGAATTACAAAAGTCTGTATCTCCACCTGTTTTGTATCCTCTTATCTTGTATTCCATATTTATACTGCTGTTGTTATTTAAAACTACCATTTTCTCTGCAGCCTCACCGGGATTTATTGTATCTGGAGAAAATGCTTCATTATCTAAACTAAAATCCAGAACTCCAGCTGTAAAAACATTATCCATTGCTTTTTCTTCATCCACAAAAGAGGAATTAGTTACAGGAATCAAAACCAAAGCAATTAAAAAGCTTAAAAGTGCTGTTTTAAATACAGATTTTTTAAGATTCACTTTTTTCCTTTTTCTTTTTTTTATTAATCATTTTTACCACTTCATTTTTAATACTAATAATTTCTGAGTAGACAATAATCACGGCAGGTATAATTACCAAAACCAGCAAACCTTCCTGAGTTTGTGCAAAAGAAACAGGATACCCAAGATAAGGAACTGAAAAAATCACTTGACCAATTATCTGATCTTGGACCCTTTTTTCTCCATCAGGCGAATCATTTGCATCTCCTTTGGTAATAAATACTCTTTTTCCTTCCTCTTCTTCTATCTCATGAATCCTATGAGTCACTGTAACTTCAGAATTGGGTGATTCATCAATAGTTACTATTTCCCCTTTTTCATATTCACTCTGCGACTGAACTAATACCACTGCTTTTCTTTTTAGTACCGGCTCCATTGAACCAGACTGGACCACATAAAGCCTGTAACCCCCCGGTACCTCAAATGAGGTCAAAGCAACAGTTGCTGCAATTAAAAGTAGAACTGCTGTTATTATCCAGTAAATGATGCGCCACACCTTTTTTATATTCATTGCTCAGCAGGTTGCGCAAAGAACAATTCCTTGCGCAGCCTAGCTAAACAATCAATCTTACTCTGTCCAACCAGAATTAGTGTTCTGTGTGCCAACAAAAACCAAATTAAACTTAACCCATTTATTTTGGTAGTTATTTCCTGCACTTTCATCTAATTTGTTGAAAAACCACATATTTGCATAATCGTTTTGTGGCATTTCATTTAATGCCTTATCTAGATCACTCAATTTTCCATGAAAAACTCTTTTAGCCCATATTTTTGAACCATCAGGAGCAGTTTTTGGACTTTGATTATACCCTAAACCTTTAACCCAAACTGATACTTTCATCTTTCCCCACATTCCTGCTTCATTTTGATTAACATATTCACTTGAGACCTTCCATTTTAAAGGAGTTTCAATTGAACTATTATTTTTCGCTATAATCTTACCTGTTTTATACCAAACTCCTGGTTCAGCATTATTCATAGTAACAGCCGTCGTAGTTGGATCTGTAGTCAAATCAATTTCACCTGTAGAAAAAGTGTTATTATTAACAATTTCTGTGTCAGTGAAATATGCTTGAGTTGCTCCAAATACTGCTGCACTTACCAGAGCTACTGTAAGTAAACTCATTAGTATTTTTTTCATTTCTTTCACCTCCTTTCAAGCGGGCAGTTTGTAAATTAATCAACAAAAAACCGGCGTTAAGCCGGCTGGTTAATTGCTAATCTAAACTGAAGGCAGTTGTGATGAAAGATTAAATTGTATTGCATTAGTATTGCAAATATCCTATCACTCTTTTATTGCTGCGTCAATAATAATTTTTTATAGGTATTCTGTGTATGAAAAATATTTGTTCATTTTTTTAGTTATATAAAGTATAAAATGCATTTTACTTTTTTTATATTAAACAACTAAAGAATATCTGTTTGAATATAATTAATTTTTATGTTTTAAAAGTAATGTGATTTTTTAATACTTCCCTGTCATGAAATATTGTGTCACTGTCTTTTTGGGTATTAAAAATTAAATCAAAATCACAATATTTTTCTGCTCCAAGGTTATTGTTTTCCAAACTAATAAAAAAGATAAGATCTTCATGCATATTTACAAATGAAGAATAGTTTAAGTTGGATAATTTATCATTATAGACAAATTCGTTTTCTTTTAATATTTTTAAGTTAAGCTGGCTGCAGACATTTTCATCACCTGTGCTAAATTGATATCCCAAGTTATAGTTAAATTCAAGCTCTCCTTCTTTTTTAATTCTTATACTTTCAACATCAAAGCCACCAGGTATAAAACCATCAATTTCATATAGAAACTTTTGCTCTTTTTCATTACTCGTACTTTTATTACTGAAATCCAAAGTAGTTGCTTTCATTTGATTATGGGAGATAACTTGCTGGTCACGGAAATCTGCATCAGTCCGGGAACAGGTAAGAAGAAAATAGATATAAATAAAAAAGATAGTTTTTAAAAGGGACATTGGTTTTAACATTTTTAGGAGGTCTAGCTTTTTTCAAAAGCCTTTTTAATATTTTTAAACTCATTAAAAACAATAATTATGCCAGGAATAAAAAACAGTAGAAAAAAACCTTTTGGAGATCTGCCAAAACTGACAATATATCCCAGTTTGGGAAGAGTCATAACTACTTTGCCAAAAATCTGATTTGATTTAATTTCTTCACTGTCCTTAATTTGGTTTGCATCGCCTTTGGTAACAAATAAATCATTATTTTCTTCTATTATTCTGTGAGTTGAAACCCTGTTGTTGTTTTTAAATGTCACTACATCATTTAAAGAATATGTATTCTGTTTTTTAACCAGGACTACATCACCCGTCATAATTGACGGCTCCATAGATCCAGACTGGATAATATATGGTTTGTATGAAAAAAGATTTTGACCGGAAACAAACAAAAAAACAATTATAAGTATCAAAATAATAACTGAAATCCAGGAAATTAAACTGATAAAAAACTTTAGTATTTTGTTCATAAAAAAAGCAGGGAGGCTTTTTCAGCCTCCCTGAAATATAACTTTACAAGGATTCATATTCTTGCAGTTCCTGTTCTGTAAGCTGAACTATCTCAAATATCGTATCAAATGTCAGGCTGTCGCTTTGAATTGCATTGCCGTAATCGTTCTCATTTGCATTCCATTGAACCGTAATAGTCCTAATGTCTCCCGGAGCAATGTATACAGGAGCCCATGTGTTCCAGGCATCTTCAATAACTGTTTCTTGCGAACTAGTAAGTGTGGAACTTACAACTGCTTGCTGGTCCAAAAGGATTTGTGCATTAACAAGCCCTCCTAGTTCACCTTGTCCTTCACCAGGGTTATCACAAGTCGCATCATCCTTTGCTTCCGGCGTGTTACAACCATTCTCTTTATTTATCAAGTTCTGTACTTTAAAATAAAGCCTTCCGGGCAAAGTACCTTCATTTTTAACTGTCCAGGTTCTTCCGCCTTCAATATCCCTTTTGTTTCCAATATTATCTATGGTCACAGGCTGCACCTCGGTTCCGTTTTCACCACCCACAGACATTTCTAAAGTTCCCACTTCAAAAGTTGCTCCCGGTGTGGACTTAACGTCACTAAAAAAAGCTTGTGAAAGCGCAAAACCGCCAGCAGTAAAAATTGCAGCAATTACTAAAAAACTAAAAATAACAGATTTTTTCATTAAATTCACCTCCTTTCAAATAGAAGTAGAATCCGTATTAAGCAATAAAAAAAAGCCAACCGGTTGAAAGAAAGCTTATATCACATGTGTATGTAACAAATGTGTAATATTTATAGTAACATTACAATATTTTCAAGTCAACACTTAATTTGAATATTTTTTATTAGGTGTTTTTATCACCTATATGATAAGATTTTAGGAATTTATTTTATTCCTGGTTAAAATCCTTGATTATATCCTGTAGTTCATCCATTTTTTGATCCATATCTTCCTGGTCAACACCTTCGGGCATTTGGCCTTGGCTGTTGGGAGAAGGAATTGTCTGCTGTAAATCCTGAGCTTTTTGCAGCATTTCCGTTAGATCTTTAAATTCTACGTTTTCAGGTGGATTAAATCTGCTGTCACTGATTGCTGTTGGTTCGCATTTAACTTCATATTCAGCTTCAACCTGCTTTGCCCATTCTTCCGGATTCTGATAGTTTTCTACTTCTTCACTTTCTACTTCCTGGTTTAATTCTTCCAAGGTTTTTAAATTATATTTCATTCCCTCTTTGTTTTCATCATTCCAGATATATATCCATTCACCGTCATTAATCATACCGCCCGATCCTTGTCCGTTATTGTCCAAAGACATACCTTCCACACGCATTTTTTGACCTTTGGCATAAACAGTCACTTCAGCATCTTGTATTTGATATGAACACTTATATGCATCGCCTCTGCCAAAAACATTTCTTAAAGACAAATTCTTTTGTTCATTTTTTCCCTGCTGTTCTTGCTGCTTTCCTCCTTCATTTTGCTGGTTTTGTCCAATAAAAGGGACTGAACATCCTGTAAGTAAAAATAATAAGGGCAGTAAAACTAATAATTTTTTAATTTTTTCCATTTTCTTCCTTTCTAGAAACAATTGTTATATTACCTTTTTACCAAAGGAAGTGTAAAAAAGAAAGTACTTCCGCTTTTTGAAACTTCTTTGGTTTGAATCCCAAACTCACCACCAAGCAAAAATATCAGGTATTGCGAGATCTCCAAACCGTAACCACCACCTTCTTTATCTCTTTGTAATCTTTCGCCTTTTTTTATTTTTTCTGCATCTTCCTGGGAAACTGGGTTTTCCTGCCAGAAAGAAAACTTTAGTTTACCATCTTCTTTTGTAACCGTAAGTTTACCTTTTTCTCCACCGTATTTACCCAAGTTTTGAATAAAATTTTTTACTAGCACTGCAAACGCTGGTCTATGAGTAATAATTTCATCTTCTCCACTTTTATTCTCTGCTTCTATTTCAACGGGTAGATCTCCATTTACATACAAAAACTCTTCAAAAGTATCTTTTATGTTTATCGGTTCCATATCTTCTTTTAAATCTTCTGGCGTTACTGTTTTTCCTCCCATTTCTGTTGCATAAAAAAACCGTAGGATCCACAAGCTGTTATTAATACTATTCCTAGCTGATTTTAGAAATTGTCTGGTTTTTTCAGAAAAAGTATTATTTTCTAATAGTTGTTCTAATCTCTGCCTATTTTCTGTTAATTTATTGTCAGTACTATTTACAAACCTGGCAATAATTTCACTGGCTCCCATGCTAAATTCATCTTTGTCAATACCGGTGATATTATAAACCGGATCCAAATCAGTATCAAAAACCAGTCTTCTTTTGTATACACTCATTATTTCTTTCCAAGGATTTGTAATTTCTTCAAAAAATGTATCATAAACAGCTTCTGCTTCTTCTAACTCTGTATACGCTAAAAAACTTACATAACTAAAATTCAACCCAATTTCATGCTGAAGCTTACTTAAAAAATCATAACGTTTACTAATATTGGGATCTTCAAGTTTTTGTTCCAGCTGCATTAGTACATTATCAAAACCTTCGCGGTTTTTTCTTCTCCATCTTTCGAGGGTATAAAAAAAGGCATCCGGATCTTTTTGTCTTAGATCCATGAATTTGTCTACAATATCCAGTGGTCTTTCAAAATTAGTCGAGGGGATTTCGGTTTCAGCTTCAACCATTATTTTTGTGCCACCGATATGCAGTTGTCACTATTGTATTTAAATCCGAATATTGCGGCTTCCAATTAAGATTGCTTTTCAGCTTTGTACTATTAGCCACTAGTTTGGCTGCATCTCCCGCTCTGCGTTTTCCATTCTTAACCGGAAAATCTATCCCAGTAACATTTTTCACTTCTTCTACTACCTCTTTATTAGAAAATCCCTGTCCTGTTCCTACGTTATAGCAGGAACTATCATGTCCATTTTCCAATCCATCTAATGCTAAAATATGTGCATCTGCAAGGTCTAAAACATGGATATAGTCACGAACGCAGGTGCCGTCTTTGGTGTCATAATCATCACCAAAAAGCACAAACTCTTCATTGTTTAAAGCTGCTCGTATTAAGTTGGGAATTAAATGGCTTTCTGGATCATGTGCTTCTCCTAGTGTTCCCTCAAGGTTGGCTCCAGCTGCATTAAAATACCGCAGGCAAACATATTTAAGCCCGTGGATCTGATCAAACCATTTTAAAGCTTTTTCCACCATCAATTTAGTTTCTCCATAAGGATTGGTAGGTCTTTTTGCATCTTCCTCTCTTATAGGGATCCTTTCCGGATTACCATAAACTCCTGCTGTTGAAGAAAAAACTAGTTTTTTAACATTTGCTTCAACCATTGCTTTAATCAGCTGCAAAGAACCGTAAAAATTGTTTTCAAAATATTTATAAGGATTTTCCATTGACTCGCCCATTTGAATATATGCGGCAAAATGAATAACCGCATCAATTTTTTCTTTTTGCAGTAACTCAACCAGTTTGTCCTTATCCTGAGTCTTTCCTTTTACAAAAGGAAGATTTTTAATTGCAAAATCATGTCCGTTTTCCATTGAGTCATAAATTAGAACTTCGTGTCCTTTTTTGCTTAACTGCTGAGCAGTAATACTGCCAATATATCCTGCTCCTCCTGTAACTAATATTTTCATTTTTTTCCTTTCTTGACTATTAACAGGGTTGTCAGCATCCCCATTATATCAACAAACAAATCCTGTAGACTAGGTACCCGACTGGGAACAAAACTTTGGTGTAATTCGTCTGAAACTGCATAAGCTCCGCCTAAAACTAATGCCAGCCAATACTTTTTAAATCCTAAAGCACGGATAATTAAAAAATACAAAACAGCATATTCAAAAAAATGCGCTGCGTTTTTTAATAACCTGTCCCATGTTGTAATTTTTAGTTTGGGCAACTGCGGCAGAGAGGAAACAAAAAAGATTAAAACACACCACAATACCACCGGCAACCAATTCTTAATAACTCCAATGTTTCTTTTTCTAATTTTCATATTTCAAAGTATATCTTATTTACCACAGATTCTTCAACATTTTCTGCTGCCAAAGCAGAAAAAACACAGTACTGATTATAACCGAACCTGTTCCAATAAAAAGAAACGGAAAAAGATTAGCTTTTGTGTTTTCCCCTCCTCCATTATTAGAAGCACTTGGAAAAGGAGATTTTTCTGTTTCCAAACCGCTTTCTGTTGCTCCCAAAACCATGCCTGAGATGGAGGCGATTTCAATATCTACTTTTTTTTTATCAGGCGAAGGTGTCGGAACAGGAGAAGGGGCTGGAGAGACTGTTAATTCAGAAGGAGAAGGCAAAGGTTGAACCTTCGGTTCAATCTTATCCAGCACAACACTAATAATATATTCTTTCCCTTTTTCAATGTTTTTTTCCTGTTCCCATGTGTGATAGCCTGATTTTTCCAGTTTAAAAACGTGTTTGCCAAAATTACATTTAACTTGATTATCTTCACAATCATCACAAAACTCAATCTCCTCCGGTGCATAGTGTTTTAAATATTTGTCGTCTAAATATATTTTTACACTGTTTATTTCTTCTTTGTCTTCATCTTTTACTTCTTCTATTTTTACCAAAGCCTGTTCAGGTTCAGCACTTGGCTCTGCTGAATCCACTTCTGTTGGTGACGGTTCTGGTGAAGGTGAAGGAAGAATTAAACTGATTTCATAATTATTGTCTGTTGATTTTGAACTTCCGCAAGTCGAGGTAATTCTATGTGCTTTAATATAATAAGTGCCTGCTTCTTTTTCTTCCCCAATTTTAGTTTTAATACTAATAATATCTTTGTCACCATCATAAAAATAATAATTACTGCAATCACTCAAACTACCAATCTCAATCCAATTATCTTGTTCATTTTTTAGTTTTCCAAAATAACTAGTACTTGATTCCGTCGAAACAAAACCAACCCTAAAATATGAATTTGTATCAGGAAGTTGACTTATATCTAAGTCAACTCTTATTTCCTCATCTACTGAATTAATTGAATCTTTATCAGTTCCGGTGATTTGAAAAGCAAAAACAGAAACTGGCTTAAATACAAAAAAAACGCACAATAGTGCGCTTATCTTTAATATTAATGAGCAGGCTTTTTTAACTTTTTTCAATATTTAAATTTCAGCTTTTAGTAAACAACCCCCTGCCTAATAATTAACATGAACATAGTAAGTTTCCTTGTCCGAGTCCTTATGCTTGACTCTTACATACCTTAACGTGCCGCCGCCGCAAGCAATGCTTCCCCTATAAAGTTCTCCATCCTTAACTGCTTTTACTGTCAAGCTATCCGAAAGCATATCAATTCCAGTATGTGGATTGCCCCCGTAAGCTCCTGTTTTAGCATAACCTGTCATTCCGTATCCCTGGGTTATCCTTGGTCTGCCGCTGATCGGCCAATTCCAATCTCCGCTAAAGGAAAAAGTATTGTCACAATCTCCCCACCAGCCGCATAAATCCCAGTCAACATCCTTGTTTTTCAAGTATCCAGCAGGATTATTGCGCGCTCCGTCCTTGACCACTTCAAAATGCAGATGAGTACCGGTTGAACAAGCAGATGCCCCCTGGATAATAGAGGCAATTGCCTCTCCTTCTTCCACTTCTCCGGCCTCTACTTCCTCTCCTAATCCTGCAATAATAGACTGAATTGCTTCCATTTCCGCCCTGGCTGCTGCCAAAAGCTGCTGATACCTTTTCTCATTGTTTTGTGTTACTCTTAAAAGTTCATTTTTTGCAGTTTTCTGCTGCTGCAGTGTTGCCTGCTGAGAAACCAACTGATTTTTTAATTGTTCCTGCTCTTCCTGTTTTTCTTGTTTAAGATCCTTTTGCTGATCATAGATCAATTTGGATTTTTCCATTTTGTACATAATCTCCCTGTCATTCTCCTGTGCCACTTGTAAGTACTTGATCCTATTTAAGAAATTGGAAAAACCTGAAGATGAAAAAAACAAGTAAATTGGCTTTACTTTACTTCTTTTGTAAGTGGCTTTGATCCTGGAAGACAAGATTTTGGAAACATCATCCAATGTTTTATCTAAAGTGGATATTTTGGCGGTCAAATCCGCAATTTGATTATCTAAAACCTTTATTTCCTGTTCAGTTGTTGATATCTGAGTTGTTGTTAAATAGATGCGGTTGTCTAGATATGCTATTGTTGAAGCCAAGGTTTTTTCCTTTCCCTGTGCTTCTTCCATCAAACCTTGATATAGTTGCCTAACCTCTTTAAGTTTTTTTAAACGTTCATCAGGATCCAAATCTTTGCCAATCTTGTCAATGCATTCTTCTGCAGATATATCCGGAGAACAAACATCGTCTTCCGCTGACAAACCTGATTGAAAAATTATTAAAAATAAAGTTAGGAAGCCTAAAAGTAAATATATTTTTATTCGTTTCATATTTACTTTCTCAAAAATCTGATAACAGCAAAAAAGCTGCTGACGGCACCAACAAACATGCCCAAAAACATTTCCGCCCCTAGAAGCAGAAGCATTAATTCAGTAGATACAGGTAATAGGTTTATTTCTCCCAACCAATTGATTACAAAAGGTGTTGCATACAAAAGTGCTAAGTATGATGCTCCCCATCCCAAAAAAGCACCTAAAGCACCATAAAACATGCCTTCAAACATAAAAGGTTTAAGAACAAAACCAAATGAGGCTCCTAAAAGCCGTAGGATTTCTATCTCTTTTTTCCGGTAGAGGATCTTCATTGCCGTAACAATAGTAATTACTAAAAATGACTGGACAAGAAGGTAAACAATTATACCCATACCAAATCTGCGGATATTTTTTATCCAAAATGATAAATTTTTAACAATGTCTTCATAGAAAACTACATCTTCAACTTTAGGATTTGCTTGTAAAACATCTTTTAGTTGAGGCAGAAAATCAATTTGTTTAGCTGATATTTCAATTGAAGGCGGTAAAATACTTGCATCTACCAACTCCAAAAGCAGCGGGTCATCTTTGTTTTTTTCCTTGTAGATTGCCTCTGCTTCTTTTGTTGATACATATTTAAAATCTTCAAGCTTTCCGGTCTCTTCCAAACTGCTTCTGATTTCAGCTATCTCCTCCTGAGTCAGATCCTGGCCTTTTTGAAAAAAGCCAATCACTTGCGGTTCTTTTTCAAAATATTGGATAATCTCCAATGACCCTAAAGATATTAAGGCAAAGGCAGAAATTACAAAAAAGGTGGAAAAAACCGCCATTATCGCTACTATTGCCTGATAAGGTGTCCGTCTGATTTGTTGCCAAGCATTTCTACTCATAGTTGTGTATATTTTCCTTTTTTTTGATCTTCTATAATCTTGCCGTCTTTTAAAGTAATTACTCTTTCTTCCATAGAATCAACAATTTTGGTGTCATGTGTCGCTGTAATTACTGTCGTACCTTTTTCTTTATTGATCTTTTTTAAAACATTGATTACCTGCCAGGCTGTTTCCGGGTCCAAATTACCGGTGGGTTCGTCTGCAAAAAGTATTTTTGGTTCACTAACTGCAGCTCTGGCTAAAACTGCTCTTTGCAGTTCGCCTCCGGAAAGCTCTACAGGAAAAAGGTTTTCTTTACCATCCAATCCCACTAGGGAAATAATCTTGTTGACTTTTTCCATAATTTCCTTGTTTGAAATCCCCTCAATTTCCAAAGCAATGGCAATGTTTTCAAACACAGTCCTGTCTTCAAGAATTTTAAAATCCTGAAAGGCTGCACCAATTTCCCTTCTTATCTGCGGCGTTGAATATTTTTCCAGTTCTTTTTTATCAACTTTAATTTCACCTTTATCCGGATTTAATTCTTTGAGAAGCAAACGCAGGATTGTAGTTTTTCCCGCTCCTGAAGGACCAACAAGAAAAGCAAAGTCGCCTTTTTCAATTACAAAAGAAATATTATCCAAAACTTTGTTTTTGCCAAATTTTTTTGTAACATTCTTAAATAGAATCATTAATCAAGAACTTCAAGTCTGCCCACATCCATTAACCAACCAGCTTTTTGGGCAGCAAAAGTTTCCCCCCATATCTTAACTTTATGTCCAACAAATTTGTCCAAATCAATAATTGAAGAAGTTAAATATACAGTTTGAGATTCGCCTCCGGGCCTAACTAAATGATGTGATCCCTCCCCATCTATTCCGCCTTTTTCTAATTTGCCTTCAGCAGTATCCGTAAATGTTTTTTCTTGTTCAACTCCTACCGTCATTCCTTTTTTAATTTGTTCTTTATCTGCAACATTTCTTTGTGTGCCCCCGCCTCCACTTGTTTTGGGTCCTGCTGCAAATCCGCTTTTAAAAAGCCCGTAACCACTGACAACTCCTATAAGTAAAACTGCAATAATCCCTCCAATTAATTTCTTTTTTGGCATTTTATCTTCCTTTTCTAGATTATCTGGAGAAGGAGAAGCCTGCTCTTGTTCTCCCCCAAAATCAATTTTTTGTGTATTTTCTTCCATAATAACTCCTTTCCTTACCATAATAGCAATTTTAAAAATTTATGACAAGGCTTTCACTTCAGCCCGGATAAAACCTTCAAGCTCACCATCCAAAACTTTTTCCGGCTGGTTCTCTTCATATTCTGTCCGCAAGTCCTTGACCATCTTATACGGATGTAAAACATATGAGCGGATTTGTGTTCCCCAGCTGGCTTTTTTTAATCCACCCTTAAGCTCTTCCATCTTTTCTTTGCGCTTTTTTTCTTTTATCTCCCATAATTTGCCTCTGAGTATTTCCATAGCAATTTTTCTGTTTTGCATCTGACTTCTTTCCGATTGTGATTCCACAACAATTCCTGTGGGTATATGTTTTATCCTGACAGCAGTAGAAACCTTATTTACATTCTGACCACCGGGACCGGACGAACGGAAGCTTTCAAACTCAATATCGTGATCTTTGATTTCCACTTCAGCTTCTTCCTTAATGATTGGCAGTACTTCAACCAAAGCAAAGGAAGTCTGGCGTAAATTGTCTGCATTAAAAGGCGACTGTCTGACTAAGCGGTGCACGCCTTTTTCATGTTTTAAATATCCATATGCCAACTTTCCTTTTATTTTTAATGTGGCGCTTTTAATCCCCGCTTCCTCAGCCTGCTTTTTTTCCAAAACCTGCACCTGCCACTCATTATTTTCTGCATAGCGGTAGTACATCCTGAAAAGCATGCTTGCCCAGTCGCAGGCTTCTGTCCCGCCTTGGCCTGCATGAATGGAAACTATTGCTCCGGCACGGTCGTATTTGCCGGATAAATATACTACTTTTTCCATGTTTTCAATCTTGTTTTTTATCTGCCTTTCCTCTTTTTCCAACATTTTTTGGTCTTCTTTGGAGTCTGATGCCATCTTTTTTAAATTCTCCAGATCTTCAATTCTGGACTGCAGCTCTTCTATGGACTGCACATCTTCCTGCAAATGCGAAAGCTCCTGCATTTTATCCACTGCTTTTTCCTGGTTGTCCCAGAAATCATTGGCTGTGGTTTCTTTTTGCAGTCTGCTTATTTTTTCTTTTTTTTCTTCAATTTTAAGCTTGTTTTTTAAAGCTTCTACTTTTTTAGCAAAATTATTCATTTTTTAGCCATTCCTCACAAATTTGTCTTTTAACTTCTTTTCTTACTTCTTCTTTAATTTTATCAATCTGCTCTTGGGGAATTTTTTTTATATCCCCAACCTCTTCATTTATTTTATCTTTGACAATCTTGTCTATCTTGTTTACAGTTTCTTTAACTGCTTTATTTTCCATTATCGGTTTTATGCTTTCCTGAGCAGACTCGTTTTCTGTTTCTTCCAGATTAATATCTTCCGGCTGCTTGATCTCAACTTCTACTCCCAAGACTTTTTTAACCTGCTTTTGTGTCTCTCCCAAAACATTGCCGCTGTTTTTTACAAATGGAGAAACAAATTTGCTGTATGCATCAGGATTGTATATTTTTAAACCAACTGCAGCACCAGCAACCAGCAAAACAACCAAAACTATTTTCTTGAGCAGTTTCATACTATATATTATATCATCCCTTATTACTAAACTGTATCTGTGCAGCAACTGATACGCTGCCAAGTAAAAGCACAAAAAATGGGATCACATACAACCAGTAACTTGCTAGCTGAACTTGATTACCAAATCCAACATAATATGTTAAAAAAACTAAGCTAAGCATTCTTGGCAAGCCCAAAACAAAATCTCTTTCAATCAAGAAGTGATACTTTTCTTTGTATTTACCTGGTTGATCATCAAGCGTGTCTAAATAGAAGCTTGAAAGCCATACTGTTAAAAACGGAGTAGAAAATCCTGTTAGGATTGTAAAAACAATTACTCCCAGCTGTGTTTGTTTAAAAGCAAAAAACAAGACACCAGCAATTATTCCAATAATTCCAATTAATATATTACGTTTGTTTTTGTTTAATGCTTTTTTGGAAAGATAATTGCCAGCGGTCTGCAGCACCTGTCCAAAAGCAGTAATTGTTCCTACCCAAAATTCTGATTGCAAAACCACATATGTTAGTAAACCTGTAACAACAAGCATTGAAGTGTCAAAACATCCAAGCAAAAATTGCTGCAATAGAGCGTTTTTCCATTTATTTGTCCGTTGGTACATAAAAGATTTAAAAGAAAATTTAAAATCAGAAAACCCAGGTATTTTTTTAGTAATGCTCAAAGAACTGGAAAAAACCAAAAAAACCGTAAAAAATAACAAAGAATAACCTAAAAACGGATTTAATAAATATCCTCCAAAAGAGATTATTCCTCCACCCAGAGAAGGAGCAATAATCTTGGCAATGTTAATAATCATGTTTTGGTTGGAAAAATATTCAATTCTTTTTCCTTTTGAGGTCAAAATGTATTGAGCGGTATTAAACCCTGCCCAAAAACTACCTGATCCAATTCCAGAAACTATTCCTAATAAAAAGATATATTTAAGTGCATTTTCTCTTAGTACAAGTAGCATTAAATACTGAAAAGCATAGAAAGCAATGCCTAATTTTAATAATTTACCTGAAGATATTTTCTTTAAGATCAGCCCTGACAAAGTATATGTAATTAACAAGCAGGCAAAATTTATTGCCTGAAACATAAAAGTAGTTTGTAAAGAGCTGTTTTTAAATATGAAAATAGAAACAAAAATTCCGGCTAAAGAATTGGCAAATGTTACTAGTCCTAAAGTAAGATTAAGGTTTATTTGGTCTTTTTTAGCCACCTTTATTCCTTATCTTTAAAATACCGGCTGGGAATTGGAGAATTTTGATCTTTATATTTTGCGCTGTTTTTTTTATGATACGGGGTTTCTACACACTGGGTTACTTTTTCAAAAGTCAAAGCACAAATCCGCATACCCGGATGTAAAGCCACCGGCATTTTACCCAGATTACCCAGCTCCATCACTACTTTACCCTGCCATCCGGGATCAAAAATTGAAGCAGTAGAGTGGACAACAATTCCTAATCTGCCTAAGCTGCTTCTGCCTTCAAGCCTGCCTACAATCTTGTCAGAAAGCTCTACCCTTTCCAGGGTAGTTGCCAAAACAAACTCTCCCGGCTGGATTATAAATTTGTTACCTTGCTCTACTTTAACTTTTTTCATTAAACCTTTGGTTAATTCTTTTTTAAAAGGATCAATATATGGGACAGAGGCATGGTTGAATATGGCAAATTCATTACCAAGTCGTAAATCCAAGGAAACAGAACCCAATTGTTCTTTTAAATCCGGCTCAGGAGATATTTTTATTTGTCCGTTTTTTAAATATTCTTTGATGTCTTTATCAGCTAAAAGCATAGTTTAAGTATATATCAAGCAATTATTTGCAACAAGTGAATAACTTTAACTATTTATTGTATTTTTTTAGTATTTTAAAATATATTTCAACAGCTTTTCTCAGCTCTTTAATTTGAATGTGTTCATTGTCAGCGTGTGCATATTCAATGTTTCCCGGTCCCAAAACCATTCCTTTGTCTAAAAAAGAAAGCTCGGTTGCATATTTTACGGTTTTATCTTTACCTAAAAACTGAAGTTTATCTGGTATTTCTGTTAAAACAGGTTTTAACTCTAAACCTTTTTTAAATTCCACATCTTTACCCAGTTTGTTTTTAAATATCTTGTAATAGTTGTTATTATCATTAGGCGAAATTCTAAAACTGTATTCTGCTTGTGCTAAATCCGGAACAATATTGTCTGCTGCTCCGCCTTTAATTTTAACCAAAGTCATTAATGAACCATTTTCAGCTTTAAAATCTTTAACTTTATCTAATTCCTTTAAAAGTTTTTTAATTGCATTTTCTCCTTTTTGCGGATTACTGGTATGCGCTTTCTTGCCTTTGCTAATGATTTTTAATACATAAATCCCAAAATGTCCGTTGACCGCATCTAGCTGTGTTGGTTCACCCACAATTGTAAAAGGAACATTTTCATGCTTCACTAGTTTTTTTACACCACGAAAGTCTTTTTCTTCACCTACAGTAAAATACATTGCAAAATTAGCAATATTTTCATTTAATGCTTTTTGTGCTGCACAAATCATTGCTGTAATACAGGATTTTGTATCACAACTTCCCCTGCCATATATTTTATTATCCTTTACTGTAGCAGGAATATGCGGACTAACTACATCAGTATGAGCCAACATGGCTAATTTAGGATTGCCTTTTTTGGCAACGATATTAAATCCCCCTGCATCTACTTGCTGTTTTTCAACTGAATCAAAATCCATTTTTTTAAGCAGATTAAAAAGATATTTGTTTAATTCAATTTCATTTCCGCTGGGAGAAGGAATATCAATCAGTTTTGTTAATAGTTGAATAGCATCAATTTTTTCCATTGTCATTTTTATATTAAGTATTTTTTAATAAAAATTACTTAGTATTTAATTAAATAATTGTTTAATAAACAATATAGACAAAAACTAACTTATTGTAACTACAAATACAAACACTTGTCTAAAAGCATTAGTTACAAGGTCCTTCTGTATAACCCAATGCTTTAACTTTTGTTCCCATCATGTCTTTTTCCAGATCCTCACCAAAGAAATTGCAGTAATGGCAGGGTGTTTTGTATTCCAAACCGTGATCTTTTTCGCTTCCGTCTTCGTATATAGTGTGGTCATATCCGCAAACTGTATTTTCTTCCAAATCAAAACAAGTATCCATACTGGAAAAAATGTTTTGCGGACATTGTTTTAAATTATCAGGTACCTTTTTTTCCACTTTTTTTTCTGCTTCTTCTTTTACATTTTCTATTTTACTTTTACTACTACTTGCTTCTTTTTTTGCTTTAGAAGAAGAATTGGGTTTTAAAAAAATAAAAGCAGCTAAAGCTGCTGCACCAAGTATTCCAATAATCAAAATTGTGTTATTTTTCAATTAATTCACCTCCTTTTGTATTATCTTAGCATATTTTTTTGCCCGGTGGATAAAGAAATATGGAGAATATCTTAATCTAAGAAAGCTTGCAAACATTGCATCCCAGATATTTGCCATGCGTAAAGTCCTTTTGATAGCAGAAATTAATGGTTCTTTATCAGAAAATTGTTCAACAAAATTATTTATGCACTGGGCTTTTTTTGTTTTGTTGTTATATATCTCTTTTATCTGATACCTGTTGTTTTTAATATTTTCTATTTGGGTTAAAAAACAGGCCCGGATTAGATATTTTTTCTTGACATCTTTTTTATTTAAATTAAATTTTTTAATAAATGCATTTTTATTAGCCATCCTGCCAAGAACCAAAAAAACCAGCGGATAAAAAAGAGCATAAATTAAAGTAAAAATATCCAAGCTTATCTCTTCATAAGCACAACTAACTTTCAGTTCTTTTTTGTATTTTTCAAGATTATCATCTTTTTTAACAAAGATTTCAAATATCTTGGCACAGATATAGTCATACCAGCCGTTCCAGTAGTACTGACAATATGCAATACCCAAGATCATTTTTAAATTATTATCAGCTGCTTTAATTAATTTTTTTGCCCGTTTGCTTTTAACTGAATTAATATCCTGACTTTTGTAATACGCAATCAGCTTATTTGCTAGATAAGCATCAGTATGTGCATTTAAAAGATACAAAAATCTTCTTCCTTTTATCCAGTTGTATATGTGTTTGAACATGAAGCTATTATATTAAAAATCCTTTTCTATTACTATTTTTCTTTATTATTCTTATGTTTTTCAGGTAAGGTATTAATATGATAAATAAAAGAAAATATTAAAAATAACAAAGCCACTATTTACTACTGAACTGCTTTGATTTGTGCTTGTTTTTCAACAACACATTTAATATCATCATATCCTCTTTGAAAAATTCCTAATCTCTGCTCATTATCTATATCAAGAACAACATCAACAAATGGCGTTCTTAGTAACTCAATCTCTGCTCCTGTAATCTTTGTTAATAATTTTTCATAATCCTTTTTACTTCTAAGATTGCGAAAAGGAACGTCACAAGCAAATCTCCACTGAAAAAACTTAGATAAATAGTTGATTAGAAGTGTATAAACTCCTTCAATACCAGCATGTTCTACAATCATTCTAAATCTTTTTAAAGCACATAAAGAATAATTACTTTTGCCTGATTCTCTATAAGTATCAGTAAAATCAGCTAATTTTAGTCCAGGTAAAGTTTCCACTTCTACAACCATATTATTTGACCATTTAAATGGATATTCTCTCATGGGCCAATAATATGTTTGGTATGTAGGCAAAAGCCTTTCTAGTTCTTCCTTTGCTACAACAGGAATTTTTAAACAATTATTTAGTGGTGAATTTACAATTAGCCAATCCATTGACTCAGCTGTTAAAAAAGGTAAATCGGAACAGACAATTAAAGCTCTTGCATTATCACTATAACGTTGCTGTGTTTCCACTGCTTCATTTATATTTCCCCATAAATCTCCAGTATCAGCAACTGCCACATACTCTTTTTTTCTTTCCATAATCTCATCACTAATCAATTCTAACGGTCCGACAAAAAATACTTGCTCAATACCTTGAGTTCTATCAATTTCGGTTAGAGTTCTTGATAATATATCTTCACCATTAAATTCAATTTCAAACTTGTATTGTCCATTGAAGTCCTGTCTTTCTGAATCTTTACCACCTAAAACAATTGCATCAACTGGTTCGCCATGAATATAATGTTCTTGCATATACTGCCTTTTTTATGGGCAGTAAGCTTATAACTTAAGATTAAATTATACTACTCAAGAATATTAATTAAAAGTAAATTTAGCTTGAGTGCCTTCCCTTAATCCAGTTATGTAGGTATTCAAACATGAAGCTATTATATTAAAAAATACTCTTATTTACTATAAATACACAGCTCGGAATCATCGACTGCATCTAACCAAGATTTTTTAAAAAGATCTTTTGTCTCTTTACGATGCGGACCGGCTTCCGGCTTTGGATCATGAAATTTTACATAATCTTTACCAATATCTGTAACAACAACACGGTGTAATGAAAAACCTTTTTGATTATTCAATGTCCTTGAATCAAGGACAACTTCACAAACACTATGTTTGTTAAATCCATTTTCCAGATGAGAAAATTGGGGCTTTTTGCGTTTGTAAGTAAAATTTTTCTGTTTAAAAAGATTGGCAATGTTGTTGCCAATTTCATCCAAATCTGTAGAATTCTTTTTCAACCATTGATATTCTTTTTGGCTGACTGATTCTTTAAGCCCCTGCGCGCCCTTTTCACTCCAAGCCTCATAATCAATTAAGTCGTAGTCTCTAATTTTAATTCCTTTTTCAGCCATCCAGAGCCAAAAGCGAAAAGGCCAGACTACATAGCCTTTTTTCCAGTTTGATATTTCCCCCACTTGTTTATAAGTAACCTCAGGAAAAAAGTACTTAGCTGTCATTGTATAGCAAGCTAAAGCACAGGCATTCTTGTCTTGTTGAACATAAGGTATATCTAGCATAAATTAATTATATCAAAAAAATTATTATCCTTGAGGCGTTTCCGGATAACAGCATTTTTTCCATTTTTTCCCTGAGCCGCACCAGCAGGGATCGTTTCTTCCGATTTTCTCTCCTGTTTTGGGGTTTAAGCGGTCTGAGGTTGCTGGTTCATCAGGCGTTTGATTTTTGTTTGTCCTTGCTTGGGCCTGCTGTGCTTGTATTTTGTCTAAATCAACATCCGGATGCTGTAGTTGTATATTATTCGCAATGTTTTGCGGCTGGTAATCTATCTGGACCCTGAATATCCTGCGGTTAATTTCATAATCAATATTGGCTATCAGCTTTTCAAACATGGAAAAAGCTTCTTTTTTGTATTCAACCAAAGGATCAAGTTGTCCGTATCCCCGCAAACCAATTCCTTCGCGTAAATCATCTATTGCTGTCAAATGATCCATCCAGTTTTTGTCAATCACACTTAAAGCTATATATTTTTCAATCTCGCGCATTTTTTTTGCGCTGACTTTTTCTTCCCTTGACTGATATGTTTTTTCAACAATATCAGTCAGCAGTTTTATCATATCCTCAGTACTTTTTTTGTTTTCCAGCTGCTCTTTAATCCGGCTTTGTGAACTGGTGTCAAAAGGAACAATGGAAGCAAAATCATTAACCACTTTGTCCAGTTCCATTTGGTCAAACCCTTCCGGACTATAGACATTGATTAAATTGGCTATTTCATTTTCAATATTTTCCAAAACCTGCTCTTTTAGTCTTTCTGATTCCATTCCCATCCTGAGTATCTTATCCCTGCGGCGGTAAATAATTTCCCTTTGTTTGTTTAAAACATCATCATAATCAACCAATCGCTTACGCGCATCAAAATGAAAACTTTCAACTTTTACTTGAGCCTGCTGAATTGCTCTAGAAACCATGGGGTGTTTTAAAGGTACATTTTCCGGCATATTAAAAACATTCATTAGTTTTTGCACCTGCTCGCCTCCAAACAAGCGCATAATATCATCCTCTAATGAAACAAAGAATTTTGAGGAGCCCGGGTCACCCTGCCTACCAGCACGTCCCCTTAACTGGTTGTCAATTCTTCTTGATTCGTGCCTTTCCGTACCAATCACATGCAAACCTCCCAACTCAACTACTTTGTCATGCTCTTTTTGCCATTTTTTCATTTCTTTTTTGTTTGTCCTGTCTTCAGGTTTTGCTCCTCCTAAGATAATGTCAACACCACGGCCTGCCATGTTAGTTGCTACGGTTACAGCATTGGTTTTGCCTGCATCAGCAATAATCATTGCTTCTTTAGTGTGTTGTTTTGCATTTAAAACATTATGTGGAATTTTTTTTCTTTTGAGGAATTCGTGGACTATTTCGTTTTTTTCAATTGAAGTTGTACCTACCAGTATTGGTCTGCCTTGTTTATGAATTTTTTCTATTTCCCTAACCACAGCTGCATATTTTGCCCGGCGTGATTTATACACTTCATCTTGATGGTCTTTTCTGATTAAGGGTTCGTTCGTGGGAACAACAATCACCGCTAGTTTATAAATCTCCCTGAACTCTTCTGCTTCAGTTGCAGCAGTACCGGTCATACCCGAAAGTTTATTGTACATCCTAAAATAGTTCTGGAAGGAAATAGTTGCAAGTGTTCTTGATTCCTGCTTAATTTTTACACCTTCTTTTGCTTCCACTGCCTGATGCAGTCCCTCACTCCATCTTCTTCCATACATTAATCTACCAGTAAACTCATCGACAATAATAACTTCGCCTTCTTTGACTACATAGTCCCTGTCTTTTTTAAACAAAGTCTTGGCTTTGAGTGCATTTTCAATATGATGGATTGTGGAAAAGTCTTTTTCATAAAGGTTGTCTATTCCCAATATTTTCTCAACCTTGAGGATTCCGTGTTCAGTTAAATTAGCAGTGCGCATTTTTTCATCCACTGTGTAGTCTGTGTCCGGTGAAAGATTTTTTATCAGCTTGGCAAACTTGTAATATTTTTTAGTTGGTTCAGTGTCAGGTGCGGAGATAATCAGAGGTGTCCTTGCTTCATCAACCAAAATTGAATCTACCTCATCAACTATTGCATAGTGATGGCCTCTTTGCACTTGGTCTTCAGGATCATGCACCATGTTGTCGCGAAGATAGTCAAACCCAAATTCATTGTTTGTTCCATAGGTAATATCTGCCTGATAAGCTTCTTTTCTGGAAACTTCTTTTAAATGCTCAAGCCTGCTGTCCTGGACATTGGGATTTTTGTGCTCCATATCCAAGATAAAAGCTTCGTCCGGAATAATACAGGCAACGGATACTCCCATAAAATCATGGGCAACACCATACCAGCCCGTGTCACGTCTGGCCAAATAGTCATTGACAGTAACTACGTGTACACCTTTTCCGGATAATGCATTTAAATAGCTGGCAATCGCAGCAGAAAGTGTTTTACCTTCACCAGTTTTTTGCTCAGCAATCTTACCTTCGTGCAAAGCAATAGCAGCAATCAGCTGGACATCATAAGCTCTTTCACCTACAGTTCTACGGATTGCTTCCCTGGCTAATGCAAAAGCTTCGGGAAGTAAATCATTTAAAGTTTCACCTTTTTCTAAACGCAGTTTAAATTCGGAAGTCTTAGCGGGAAATTCTTCTTTTTTCAAACGCTTGAACTTAGGTTCAAGTTTGTTTATTGCATCTACAATCTCTTTGATCCTGTTAAGTTCCCTCTCGTTTGCGTCAAAAAAGCGCGCTAAAAACTTAAACATAGAGCTACTCAGTCCTTTCTAACAATCTTGTCTTTGCCAACGTAATTCCTCAATACCTCGGGCACAACAATTGATCCGTCTTTTTGCTGATAATTTTCAAATATTGCAATCAATGTCCGTGGTGAAGCTATAGCAGTGTTGTTTAAAGTATGCACATATTTTCTTTCACCGTCTTTTGTCTGATAACGGATGTTTGCTCTTCTAGATTGAAAATCTCCCATAATTGAATCAGACATTAATTCTCCGTAGTCTTCCCTTCCCGGCATCCAGGCTTCAATATCATATTTTTTAATCTGCGGCTCACCCATATCTTCAGTCGGCATCAAACAAACACGGTAGGGGAGCTTCAAATCCTGTAATATTTCCTCGGAATTATTAGCCAGCTCATTTAACCATTTTTCTGATTCCTGCATAGAGTTTTTAATAAAAATAACTTGTTCTATTTTTAAAAACTCGTGCAAACGGTAAATACCCCGGGTATCTTTACCATAGCTGCCAATTTCTCTTCTATAGCAGGGTGAAAATGCAACATATTTAATTGGCAAATCTTCTTCTTTAAAAACCTCATCAGCATGATATCCAACCATTGGCACTTCTGCTGTCCCGGCCAGAAAAGTTTCACTTTCTCCGTTTTCGTCCAGTTTATATGCTTCTTTCTCTCCCCAGGGAAAATGGCCGGAATAGAAAAAGTTTTTCCTTTTGTTGATTGCTGGAGTAGTAAAGGGCTGAAAACCTTTTTTAATCAGTTTTTTTAATGCATATTCCATTAAGCCCAAGTGCATTAAAACCGCTTCGTTTTTTAAAAAATATCCTCTGTATCCAGCAACTTTACTGCCCCTTTCCAAATCCAAAAGGTCCAAACCCAGCCCGAGCTGGATGTGGTCTTTGGGATGGAAATCAAACTTTTTTTTGTCTCCCCATTCCCTAACCACTTCTGGTTTGTCACCTCGGGGAACACTGTCATCCGGAATACCGGGTATTTGCCTCCAGTTTTTTTCCTGTTCTTTTTTAATTCTTTTTAATTCTTCTTCTTTTTCGTTTATTTTTTGCTTTAGCTCCTTACCTTTATCTATTACAGACTGTGGCGGCTTTTTTTTATAGCCATCAATTAAAGCATTGCTTTCGGCCCTCAGTTCTTGGATTTGTGTGTCCAAAGCACTTCTTTTTTCTTCCAGCTCCAGTACCTTATCCACTATCTGTGGATCAATACTTTTATCCTCGCAAGCCTGTTTTACTTTTTTTGTCTGGTTTTTGATCTTTTTAATATCAAGCATTGTTATTTAATTTTAACACACTTTCTAATACTTCTTTTGTACCGGGTAAACACATTGAAGGTTCAATCTCGTCAATACTCATCCAAGCAACTTTTTCCACTTCCCTTTCACCGTTTGCGTTGGCTGCAAAAGGTTCACCTTCTTTTAATCTACAGAGGTAAGGTATAAGGATGATTTTGGCTTTGTCCTTGGGCCAAAGAGTATGGATAACATAAGGAATAACCTGCAGAATCTCCACGTTTACTCCCACTTCTTCTTTGACTTCCCTGACAACACATTCCTCAGGCGTTTCCTCAAATTCAATTTCTCCTCCAGGAAACTCCCATTTGTGGTGCACCTCCGGATATTCCGGGCTGTAGCGCAAAGCCATTAAAAATTTGTTATCCTTTTTAATAATTCCCAAAGCACCGATTGAAACTCTTTTTTTCATAATCCCAGCTCCTTATTTATCCCCTGCATTGCTTTTAAATTAATTTTTACAAATTCTTTTAAAGGAATTCCTAGTTTTTCTTCACAGAGTTTAATTTCTTCCCTTCTTGTTCCTTTTGCAAAAGCAGGTGAATCAAACTTTTTCATTACCGACTCCACACTGATATTGTTAATCTTTTGACCCGGATGCACTAAAGTGGTGGCAACAATCAAACCAGTCAGCGAATCACAGATTGCCAAAGACCATTCCATTTTGTTTTTTGGTTTGTCTTGAGGATGCAGGCTATAGCAGTGTGCTTTAATTGTTTTTTTCACTGATTCCGGAAGCTCTGCTCCTTCATCTTCAAGTATCTGCATTGATAAAATACCGTGTTCTTCGTCTTTTTGGATTTTTTCGTAATCAATATCGTGGATCAGACCGGCCATTGCCCACAAATTTTCATTTGTAGGATCAAACTTTTTTGCTAAAGCCCGCATTACCGCTTCGGTTGCCAACATGTGTTTGATAATGTTTTTGTTTTCAATATATTTGTTTAATAGTTTTAATGCTTTTTTTCTGTCTAACATTTATACCTTTCTTTTCTATTTTTTGTGTTTTATCTAAGCTGTTTTTATGGGTTACAACCTGTTTGGGATATCAATAAACTCTATAGGTAGCTTGGGATATTTTTTTTGCAGCACTTTTTGCAAAGCCTTGACTCCAAATACCTCGGTATCATAGTGACCGTAAGCCAGATAATTAATGCCGGCTTCCTTGCAGGTTGCTGCAGTTGATTCTTTTGCTTCACCCGTAATATACAAATCAACATCATTTTCCAGGATTTGTGTTAATTCATCCTGGTATGTTCTTAAGGCTGCGCCTCCGGATACAACTGCAATCTTTTTAATTTCTTTTCTGCCGTATAAATATTCTGCCAAAGGTTCACGCTTAAAAAGAGCTTTAAGCTCCTGTTTAACTTTTTTAATACTCTTTCTTTTTTCAAACTCTCCAATCCAACCCCATTCATCAAAAAAGTTTTCTTTTATCTTTCCTCCTAGTTTTGTAATAATCTGGGCATTGTTGCCGATTTTTTTATGATGGTCTAGGATAAAATGGAAGCCTGCCAAAGTCATTTGCTTATCAAACAAATACTTTAAACGCTCTTTGTATATTTTGTTAATATACAAACCCATCTTGTGAAAACGCATACCGTGGTGGACAATCAAAAAATTACAATTTTTTTCATTAGCCTTTTTAAAAAATTCAAGGTTTTCTGAAACCCCTAAAGCAATACCAGTAATTTTTCTTGCTCCCTTGATTTGGATATTATTAGCGTTTTCCGGATCAATATTTTGCGCTTTTTTAAGTAAGTCAGCCCCAAAATATGTTTTTATAAAAGCTGTTATTTCATCCCTGAACATTATTCCTCCTTTGGCTTCATTAAAGGGAAGGTAATAATCTCTCTGAGTGAATGTGAATCTGTCAGAATTGCTACTAACCTATCAATGCCGATTCCGGTTCCGGTTGTAGGCGGCATTGCATATTCCAAAGCCTCAACAAATGCCTCATCATTAGTCATTGCTTCCTCATCTCCCTGCTCACGCATTTTTTCTTGTTCTGCAAAGTTCTCTGCTTGTTTTAAAGGATCATTAAGCTCAGAATAGTTGTTTGACAATTCCATACCATCAACAATTAATTGAAAGCTCTGCACCAAATCCGGGTTTTCCGGGGACAGCTTTGCTAAAGGTTTTAAATCAACCGGGTGGTGGGTTAAAAAGATCGGTCCAAGTAAATCCGGTCTAACAAATTCTTTGTAAAACTCATCAATCAGTTTTCCATGGCTCCAGCCTTCTTCAACCTGCATACCTTTTTCTTCCGCTTTTTTTATTAACTCTTCTTTGCTTAGTGAGGAGACATCTACTCCGCTTTTTTCTTGAATAATCTCAAAAAACCTTTTTTGCGGGTAAGGAGGAGTAAAATCAATTTTTTTACCTTTATATTCCACTTTTAAACTTCCCATCCCTTTTTTCACTACATAGGCAATCAATTTTTCCTGAAAATTCATGTTGTCTTTAAAGTCTGCATATGCCCAGTAGTATTCCAGCATGGTAAACTCCGGATTATGCTCTTTGGAAACACCTTCATTACGAAATGCTTTGCCTAATTCATATGTTTTTTCAAACCCGGCTACCATCATTTTTTTCTGCCACAGTTCTCCTAAACAGATACGCAGATACAAATTTAAATCATATGCGTTCATATGGGTTTTAAACGGTTTTGCCAGTGTACCCGAAGGGTTTGTTTCCAAAACCGGTGTTTCAACTTCTAAAAATCCGTTTTCGTCTAAATATTCTCTGACTGCTTTAATCACTTTAGTCCGGGTAATAATTTTTTCTTTTACTTTTGGATTAAACAAAAAATCCAAATACCTCAAACGATAGCGGGATTCAACATCCTTAAGCCCGTGCCATTTTTCTGGCAGCGGCCGAAGTGATTTACTGATTAGTTGAAAGTCTTTAGCCAAAACTGATGTTTCCTTTGTCCGGGTTTCAAATACTTCACCTTGGACTGCTAAAAAATCACCTACATCAAGGTGCTGAGTAAATTCAAACAGTTCATCAGAAAGATCTCCTTCACGCAAAACAATCTGGATTTGTCCTGTTTCATCTTCTAAATCCGCAAACTTAATTTTACCGTGGCCGCGCCATGCCCGTATCCTGCCTGCCACTGCAGCTTTTTTCCCCATCTTATCCAAGGCCTGAGATATTTTATCTTCTCTTTTACAGGTAGCAGGATATGGGTTAATCCCCATTTTTTTTATTTTTCTTAATTTTTCTAGTCTAACTTGTCGGAGCTCATCAATTGGTTCGGTCATAGAAACTTTCTTAATTTGATAACTAAAATTACAAATCTAACACTTATTGTATTAAATCTGGAATTTTTTTCCAAGAAGTATTACTGAATACGCTTGATCTTGTAAGTGACTTTACCTGCTGGTGCATCTACTTCCACATCATCGCCTTCTTTTTTTCCAAGAAGAGCTTTACCAATCGGGGAACTAGAAGAAACACGTTTTTCTTCAGGATTGGCTTCCCAATCGCCCACTACTTTGAAGGTTATTTCATTACCATTTACATCCACTACCACTTCAGAACCAATCCCAACTATACTTTTATCTCCATTGTTTTTAACAATTTCTGCAGTATTAATAATGCTTTTGATCTCCTGGATTTTAGTATCCATCAGCTCCAGCTCTTCGCGGGAGTCTTTGTACTCTTGATTTTCGGAAAGATCACCATAGCTCCGGGCTCTTTTAAGCCTCTCAACCACTTTAGGTCTTTTCTCTTCTTCAAGAGTTTTTAACTTATCTTTTAAAGATTCATAGCCTTTCTTGGTTAGCAAAGGCGGCTGTTTGTCATTTTTTGTGTTCATTTATTTCTCCTTTAGTTTCGGTAAGCCTTTACATGGAATCTAATAAATATATGAGAGGGGCTTGCCAAATCATGTTCACTCGTGTTTTGCTATTGTATCTAAATTTTTTAGTATCTGTCAATAGAAATTGATATTAATCTTTGACTTTTACATACTTGATGTGTATAATTTTGTTGTTTTCAGGGATAATAAAATATTTTAAATATATGACACCCGAAAAATTATCAAGAAGAAGATTCTTGGAAATTGGCTTAGCAGGCTTAGCCGGAGCTGCCTCGTCTTGTTCTCCGGCAACAGAATCTGCCAGGCAGAGCTTGGAGCAATTCAGTGAATCTCCTGCTCCCACATATGAACCTACTCCAAGCAGTTTAATCTACAATAGTGAAAAAATATCTGACCCTGACACAAACCAGTTGTATTATGCAGTTTCCGGTTCAGAAGTTTTAGGACATTCAAATCCTGACTGCAATGAACTTTTTTTGGTTGCAGCAACTGTATTCTGTCATTTTTCTGAAATGAATAAACAGCTTGTTATACCTAGAGACGTTCCCGATCATATTATTGAGTACCTCAGTACTTCCGGCGTTACTGTTCCCCAACTGGTTAAAAAACTTAATGATTGTTTTAATAACGGACCACATAATAGAAAATGGAATTGGCCCCGTGAGCTTAAAAGAGAGCAAGCTAGAAAACCATCCATTGACAATCACAAATACGGAGATGATTATGCAAAACCAAGTGCAAAAAAAGAAAAAAGTTTTTGGGACGATTATTGGAGCAGAAAACACTCAATTGTGATTCCTTCTCCCCGACCAGCAGAACAACCGCAAATCTATACCAGTCCTTCTCCCGGACAAAATGGACCTAATGTTTTGGAAGAATATTGGAATACCCAAGCAGTGCCCGCTTTAAAAGAAAACGCTGCTGTTTTTAATTTTATGGTTGGCACAGGAACAGCTACTGGTATTGTAATTGCAGCTGCACCGGAAATAAGTGTGGTAATGGTACCTCATTTTCTACAACAAAATCCAAATCTTTTGTTTTCAGTCTCCGAAGGCATAAAGCAAGGCGTTTCTCCCTGAATTAATCACTTAAAGGAATATCCAAGGGTTCACTTATAAAATTTGATCCGCTGCGGTCCGATGAAATTATATTTTCACCAAAAAGAGAATTAAAACAATCTTCACTCTGCTGATGGTCTAAAACTCCAGTTTCAACTCCATGTGCAATTAAAGAAACGGCTCTCTCAACTGTCCATTCTTCCTCAACATGAACATCAGGGTTAACTTTAGCAGCATGAACAATTTCACAACGGATTCTGATTAATTCTGCTATTCTACTACGTATTTTTTCCTGTATTTCTTTGTCATACATTTCCAGCCAGGAAAAATCCGGTTCGTCCGCGCCATTTTCAGTACTTTCAACCAATTCAGTCAAAAGCCTGCTGGTAATTGATTGGTTAACAGATTCTGATTCTTTTAAATGCATTTTTATTCCTATAATTTTTGTTATTAACTGATAATTATACCAAAATCATTGTTATATTAAAATATTTTACTGATATATTATGCTAAAATAAATATATTATGATTTATCACATTACCCATAAAAACAACTGGGAAAAAGCAAAAATAGAAGGAACATATACTTCCTCTTCACTAAAAAAACAAGGATTTATTCATTGTGCTAAAAAAGGACAAATTGTTTCTGTAGCAAATTACCGGTTTAAAAACCAGAAAGACTTAGTTATTCTCTGCATTGACGAAAAAAAAAGCAATGCAAAAATAGTTTATGAAAACACACAAGGCCACGGGAAATTTCCGCATATTTATGGCCCTATAAACACAGATGCTGTTGTAAAGGTTATTGAATTTAAACCTAATAAAACAGGCAATTTTACACTTCCCCAAAACTTGTAAACAACAAGCATTTCTCAGTTTTGACAACCTATATTTTAGGGATATATAATCTTGATAAATATTAAAACTGTATAATCTTTATGAGTTTAATTGAAAGATCTGAAAAAAAAGAGTGTTTTATAAGAACAGAGCATGCACAAGCACCTATAGATAATTACCTTGATTGGGAACTAGAAGTTTTTGGACCGCTTGTTTCTAATGAAGAAAGAAGCAAAGGTCTTGAAAGAGCAATGCAAGTCCAGGAAGAAGAAATAGAAAGGCAAAAACTTGCACAAAAATTCAGAAAAAGAGGCTGGCGAGTAAGAGAATAATATCCACGTTTAATCTGAAGTTATTTTATCAAAAAAATTGTTTTTTGCATAAAATAATTTGGCGGAGCGTCAGATAAATACTATTATGCGAAGCGAAATTTTGCATAACATTGGGGATAAAAGAAGTCGCGAAGCGATTTGGGAAATTTCGGCAGGAAATTTCCTTTTATCCCTTGTTAAATGAGGGTGAACGGAACGAAGTGGAGTGAAAGCGCAGCGTCCCCTTGAGTTCAAGCCCGAGCCGTCCCAACACTTAGATTAATCATATCCACCATCAACTTTTAGAATACTTCCAGTAATATAACTTGCATCATCAGACGCAAAAAATAAAATCGCTTTCGCAATTTCTTCTGGTTTGGCAAATCTTTTCATATAGATTTTTTCCGTTTCTTCTTCAACAAAATCTTTTGGCAAATCTGCATTCATTTCAGTATCTACCCAGCCTGGAGCAATGGAATTAACTTGAATTTTTGGAGCAAGTTCTTTTGCCAAATTCTTAGTTAAATTGATAACACCTGCTTTTGAAGCATCATAATCCGCAGCTTCAGGACTAAGAGTGTTAATTCCATTTGTTGAAGATATGTTAATTATTTTTCCGTTGCCATTTTTTAGCATTTGTTCAGAAGCATATTTACTGCAAAGAAATGTTCCAATCAAATTGACATCTAAAGTTTTTTTCCATTGTTCAACAGTTTTTTTAAATAATGGAACATCAAAAACAATTCCTGCATTATTTACTAAGATGTCAATTTTCCCAAAAGTATCAATTGTTTTTTGGATCATTTCTTTGACTTCATTTTCTTTAGAAACATCACATTTTATTGCGATTGCTTCTGAACCTATTTCTTTGATTTCATCAACAACGGAAAATGCTTCTTTTTCAGAGGAAAAATAATTAACTACTACTTTTGCTCCTTCTTTTGCGAAAAGTAGTGCGGTAGATTTGCCAATACCTTTACTAGAACCAGTGATAATTGCGATTTTATTTTTTAGCTTCATATGGATATGATTAATTGATTGATATTTATAACTTTTCCTACACTTATAGGCTCGGGCTTGAATTTCATTTAACTCGTTACTATCCGAAGTGTTTTCGTAATTTATACATCTAAGTATATGTTATACAAAACACAATGGTATAATAACCTTAATTTAAGTACTCATATTTTATCAAATCTGTATCAAAATGGAAAACGAAATCACAGAAACCATACGAGAATTAAAAATTCGTAACTATAGCCCCAAAACTATTAAAAGCTATGTGAACGCTCTCAAAAAATATTTCCGTTTTAAAAAAGAGCATTTGAATCAGCTTGATATTAATAATATAAAAGATTTTCTATTATTCTATTCTAATAAAGGCATTTCTGCTAAAACTAGAAATCAATACCTAAGTGCAATAAAATTCTATTATCACAACATTGTAAAAATTCAGACAAAAATTAAGATAAAATCTGCTAAAAGAAATAAAACTCTTCCTGTTGTATTAAACCGAAAAGAGATCAAAAAGCTAATTAAAGTCACAAAAAATCCAAAACATAAGCTAATTCTTTCTCTGGCTTATGGAGCAGGATTAAGAGTTAGTGAAGTTGTTAGTTTAAAGGTTAAAGATGTAGATATAGACAATCTTACACTTCATATTAAAAAAGGAAAAGGCAAAAAGGATAGAGTTACAATTTTTCCAGGAAAAATTAAAGATGATTTAAAAGCTATTATAAATCTGAAAAATAGAAATGATTATGTCTTTCCTAGTGAACGAGGAGGTAACCTCACAACTCGTAGCGCACAAAAAATATTTTCTAATGCAATTAAAAAGTCAAATATTAAAAAAGCTGCAACCTTTCATTCTCTTCGGCATAGTTTTGCAACACATCTATTAGAAAATGGCGTTGATATAAGATATGTACAAGAGCTACTCGGTCATCAAAACATCAGAACCACACAAAGATATACGCAAGTTACTAATCCAAAGTTAAAGAATATTAAAAGTCCTCTATAAAGAAACAGGACAACTGCTTTTTGTAATATAGTTCATTATCTTAAATGCTATAATTAATAATAATATGTCACAGCAAGCAGAAACAGACTATAACTCCGTCTTAGATAAATTGAAAGAAATGGATAGGAATACTGAATGTAGTGAAATGCGTATTGATATTACATTAACTATTCAAGGAATTGAATCGGTTTTAGAAACTGGTTATGGACATGGTCTACACTTTGCCTTGCATCCTGAATTAAAAGAAAAACATCTTGAGCATTTGAATGATAGTATTAGTTATTTGCTTGGAGAAGATACTTCCTTACTTAAAGAAAGATAATAAAATTGAATTAATTCTTATTAAACCTTTTTTTTCTTCTTTGGTGAGCCATGTGGGTTTGGAACTTAGCTGTCCTTATAAATAACCTCTGTTAGATC
>CAYSEI010000003.1:0-130698 GCA_964430265.1 uncultured Pseudomonadales bacterium | reverse complement strand
TGGCGGAGAGGGTGGGATTCGAACCCACGGTGATCTTGCGACCACACAGCTTCTCCAAAGCTGCGCATTCGACCACTCTGCCACCTCTCCAATTTCAATGTATATTTTATCAAATATTTAAGACTTTAACTAACAAAAGAAGATTTAAAGCTCTTGGATTTCCTCTTTTCCTTTTTTTAAAGCTTTTCTTTCTCCGTCAAAAGTAAGTTTGTCCATTGCCTTTTCATATGAATACCAGCCGGCTTTTTCCATTTCCCAACCATGTTCTTTTTGGGGATCACCTTTTAAATGCTTTAAAAGATAGAAAACAACAGTTTTTGAAACTTTTGTTTTACTACCTCCTTTTTCTTGGTAATTTTTTACCCTGCGTGTTCCTTTATTTCTTTTTGGTTCTTCAATATCTTCCTTTTTCTTTTTTTCTTTTTTAAAATCAGCTATATAAACATAATGCTCTTTGTGTAGCGGTTCTTCTAAAACCAGTTTTGTTTTTACTCCCATTTCTTCCTCTGTCTCTCTAATTGCCGCTTCACTGGGAGTTTCTCCTTCTTCAACCAACCCTTTTGGTAAAACCCATTTGTGGTATCCTGAATGCTTGCCAATTAAAAATAACCATCCATGATTATTGTTTTTTTTGTACACAACTCCACCAGCTGAAAATTCCTTTTTTTGTTTCATATATTATATTTTAACAGAATTTAATGTGTCCCTGAGGCGATTCGAACACCTAATCTTCTGCTCCGGAGGCAGACGCTTTATCCATTAAGCTACAGGGACAATTGTTTAATTTACTTCGCAACTTTCTCCATTCCAGCACTTATCCGGACCACAATCACATCCCATTGTTAAGGCTTGACCACAAAACATACTTCCTTTGTTTCTTATGTATTCACAACTATCAGCACATGTATTGGAGAATTGTTTGTATTCAGCTCCTGCTTGTTTACATTTTTCTTCTAATGATATTTTATTTTCCGGGTTTTTTGAACCTTCCGTTTGTTTGGGTTCAGCAGGCACTTCTCCCTGATTCTTTTTTGATACATAATTTTGCGCATAAAAAATACCCAGACTAATTAAAAAAGCCGTTACAATCAAAATTACAAAATGTGTTTTTTTATTCATAGGCGGAGGGTGCAGGACTCGAACCTGCAAGGGATTTCTCCCACGGCTTTTCGAGAGCCGCGCAATAGCCGTTCTGCCAACCCTCCAAGGAATTTGTGCGCCCGAAAGGATTCGAACCTTCGACCTCACCCTCCGCAGGGGTGCGCTCTAATCCACTGAGCTACAGGCGCATTAATATGAATTTTATCTAAAAAGGCAGTAAATTTCCAGAGAGAAAGAAGGTTATTAATCTTCCAGTTTATTAGGCTTTTCTGAAGTTTTGTCTGTTTCCGTCTTTTCCAAAGGAAACTTTTCCTGCAGCCACTCAGCAGCTTTATCAAGAAAATTATCTTCTGGCTTATCATAGATCAGGTATTTCTCAATAGTTTCTTTAATCTCTTTTTCTTCTTTATCTCCTAGTAAAATCTGTATAATAGGGGCCATAGGCGCAGTTAAGCGTAAGTTTAATATCTTGTGCCCCCAGCGTTCGGAGATCCAAAAATGATCAAAATCCTCCCATTTATAGTTTCTTTTACCTGTTTTTATTCCCCGGGTAGTTATTTTATGCTTCACGTTCTCAGGCTTGACAGTTGCCAAAACATAGGAAATAAACATTAGAGAAATTATTACTGCAATTAAAAGCCACTCCTGGATAAATAGTAAAATTACCGAGACTAAAAAAACAATTGCAGCAATGGTGGTAAAATATTCACGGTCTCTTTTTTTAAACGGTCTGGCAGGCGATTCCCATTCCAGAAGTGTTTTTAATGGTGGTGGGACAAAGGAAACTTCCTGTGGATTGATTTGTTCTTCTTTTGGAAGAGCTTTTTTTATATCTGCCATTTTAATCATTATATACCAATTTCAGATCCAAGCAAAATCATTTTGGCCAAGATTCAATGATAATTGCTTCCTCAAGTCCCTGAATATTCTTTTCATCTTTTAGAATCTGGAAAATTTGTTCACTAACATAAGGAGCAAAAGGATGGATTAATTTTAAGCTGGTAATTAGGACATACAAAAGAATTGGCATTGTTTCTTCTTTACGGTCTTTTACTTTTTCAATATATTCATCACAAAATCCGTGCCAGAAAAACTGATAAATCTTTTCCAAGGCTTGACCAAAACGGTATTTATCCAAATCAGAATTCACTTCCTTAATTGTCCTGTTTAATTCACTTAATATCCATTGGTCATCTTCGTGTTTTACTTGTTCTGGTTTTTTGTATTCCAGCCCTTCGGGCACATAAAACATTAAAAATCGGGTTGCATTCCATATCTTGTTGCAAAAATTCCGCATTGCTTCAATCTTTTTCTCTCCCAAGGAAACATCGCTTGCCGGAGCCACACCATAAATTAAAGCCATTCGCAAGGCGTCTGCACCGTATTTGTTAACCATTTGCATAGGATTGATTACATTCCCCCTGCTCTTACTCATTTTCTGTCCTTTTTCATCCACTACTCGGGAGTGCATGTGTGAAAGTTTAAAAGGAACTTTTTCAGCCCTGTACGTACAAAGCATAATCATTCTTGCTACCCAGAAAAAGAGAATATCCCACATCGTATCCAAAACAGAAGTAGGATAAAAATATTCAAAATCTTCTGAATCAGGAAAACGTAAAGTTGTTAAAGGCCACTGTCCGGAAGAAAACCAGGTATCAAACGTATCTGTCTCCTGCAATATTTTCTTACCACCACACTTTGGACATGCTTCTACATTTTGTAAAATATATTTTGCATCTACAGGTGCTGTCAAAGACTGTAATCCTTTTTTAACGATTTTAAAATCATCTTTAACTTTTTTAAACCTTTGGGTAATTTTTTCTCCCTTATCATTTATATATGAAACAATAATTTCCTGGTTACAGTCTAAACAATACCAGGCAGGAATCCTTGGCCCCCAAACAATTTGGCGGCTGATATTCCAATCTTCAATATTCTCCATCCAGTTAAAAAAGAGTTTTTCAAACCTTTTGGGAATAAATTTAACTTCGCCTTTTTTAACAACCTGCATTGCTTTTTCTGCCAGAGGTTTGATCTTTACATACCACTGCGGCATGGTCAAAGGTTCAATTAGATTGTCACAACGGTAACAGGTTCCCACTGCATGCTCAATTTTCTTTTTCTTAACCAACTTGTCTTTTTCTTCCAGTTCTTTAAGAACCTCTTTTCTTGCCTCCAATACTTTCATTCCCGTATATTTTTCCGGCACATTAATCATCTTTCCCTTAATATTAATTACCTTTTTAACCGGCAAGCCATGTTTTTCACCAATTTCAAAATCAGTTTTATCATGCCCAGGCGTTATTTTTAAAGCTCCGGTTCCAAATTCCTTTTCAACCAAATCATCTGCAATAATAGGTAGTTTTTTGTTTAATATAGGTAAAACTGCTTTTTTACCCACTAAACCCTTGTAGCGTTTGTCCTTCGGATTAACTGCTACTGCAACATCAGCAAAAATTGTTTCCGGCCGCGTTGTAGCTATAGTTATGGAACCATAATCTAAATAATATAAAAAATCTTTTCTTTCTATATATTCCACTTCAAGATCAGAAAAAGCAGTACCGCAGTGAGGACAGTAATTAACAATTCTCTTCCCGCGATAAATCAATCCGTCTTTATGTAATTTTCTAAATGTTTCAAAAACAATATCTAAAGCTTCAGGATCCAGACTGTATCTTTCCCTTGACCAATCCAGAGAAAATCCCAGCCTTTTTAACTGTTTTTTAGCTATCCCTCTGTTCTCTTCCACATATTCTTCAATCATTTCATACAATTTGCTTCTTTCAAAATCAAAACGGGATTTCCCTTTTTCCTGCAGTTTTTTTTCAAAAACAAACTGAGTTTCAATACCTGCATGGTCCGTTCCCGGTAAAAACAAAGTCGGATCACCCATCATTCTGTGCCAACGGCACAAAATATCTTCAACTACAAATAGAGCATGGCCTAAATGTAAAGGATCATTTGCATTGGGCGGAGGCAGTAAAACACAAAAAGGGGCTTCCCCCTCTTTTATTTTAGGAGTAAAGTATCCTTTTTTCTCCCAAAATTTATATATATCAATTTCTGATTTATCCGGATCGTAATTTTTATCCATGCGGAGGAGGTGGGATTCGAACCCACGTGAGCTTTAAGGCTCATCGGTTTAGCAAACCGACGCACTTGACCGGACTATGCGACTCCTCCAATATGCTTAATTATATCTGATTCAAAATTGCAAAAAAAGGCGGAGGGTAGAGGATTCGAACCTCTGCGGGGTTTAACCCCAATGGTTTTCAAGACCATCGCTTTTGACCGCTCAGCCAACCCTCCTCTGTTAAGCTTATATATTATATCATTCTTTCTTGACTTCAATAAATCCGAATTCTACAATCTCTGTATGACACAATACAAATACAAACACGCAATTCTGGGCGGAACATTTGACCACCTGCATCAGGGACACAAAAAGTTTCTTAACAAAGCTTATCAAAAAGCACAATATATTTACTGCGGTTTAGTCAAAAAAACCAAAAACAAAGCTTTAAATAACCTGATTGAGCCATATACGCTTCGCCAGAAAAACCTAAAAAAGTTCTTAAAACAAAATAACTACTGGCACCGTACCCGGCTTTTTCCTATTAAAAATCCCTTAGGCCCTTATTTTACCAATCAGTCTTTGCAAGCAATTTTTGCAACCCAGAATACTTTCTCCGGTGCAAAATATTTAAACAGACAAAGACAGATTCTAAACCTTCCTTCGCTTAAAATTGAAAAAATACCCTTGCATAAAAATGTTTCCTCAACAAAAATCCGCATGGGAAAAGCAAACAAAAAAGGGATAAATCATCTTAATCTTTTTAAAAACACCCTTTTACTTCCAGAAAAACAACGCAAACACTTTAAAAAACCAATGGGAAAGCTTCTTTCCGGTTCAGATCATTCCTTACGCTGGTCTGCGTTACAAGCAAAGAAAATTATTAAAAAAAACAATCCCCTCTTGATTATTACAGTCGGTGATATAACTACGCATTCTTTTATTAAAAATAACTTACCTTTTAATATTGCTGTACTTGATTTTAAGCACCGCAGAGAAAAAATCAGTGCGCATTTGCACCAACCCCTTTTCTCTCTTAAAGCAAACAAATTACATACACAAAATCCCTCCGGAACAATTACTAAAGATTTAATCCAAACTATCATTGTTGCAATCAATAAAAGTTTAAAAGGCAAAAAACAAATAATAACTCTTTTAGGTGAGGAAGATTTGAGCGTATTGCCGCTTATTCTCTTATCCCCTTTAAAAACTTTTGTTTTCTACGGCCAACCGGGTAAAGGTCTAGTTGCAGTAAAAGTGGATTTAAAAACTAAAAATAAAGCGCAAAATTTACTTTTAAAATTCAAACCTTTGCGATTCAGCGGCAAAGAGTAAAAGACCAAACTTTACAATCAAAATTTCCTCTCAAACTCTTGGCAGCTTCTCTAAGCGTGCTCCCGGTTGTCCAAACATCATCAATAAGCAGCACTTTTTTATTTTCAAGAGGATTGCTTTTATCAACCCTAAAAACACCTTTAATATTTTCTTTTCTTTGCTTTCTTCTTAAATCAACTTGCGGCAGAGTTTCCTTTTTACGGTATAAACAATTATTGTTTACTTTTAAATCAAAATATTTTGCAATTTCCTTGCTTATCAGCTCTGACTGGTTAAATCCCCTCCAAGATTGTCTTTTTTTATGCAAAGGTATCGGTATAATTACGGGTCTGCTTTTAATAAAGTTTGTAAAGCTTGTTATTTTATTGTTTGTACTCAAGTATTTATAAATTATTTGTCCTATCAGTGTTTTTAAATCTGAGATATATGCATATTTAAACTGGTGCAAAATTCTTTTGCTTAGTGGGTTTGAGTATTTTAAAACAGAAATGTTTCCTGACAAACAGCTTTGCTTTAAACAATTAAAGTGCGCTTTCCCCTCAAGAGAATCTTTTTCACAGTAAGGACAAATCTGTTCATGCTGAAATTGAAGCTTACTCCAACATTGCTCACACAAGTATCCTCCGCTTTTTGAGCAGCCCAGACATTTCTTAGGGAAGAAAAAATCCAAAACCATTAATTTAGCATAAAACAAAAAAGGGGCTTTAAAAAGCCCCAAAGTGGTGGAGATGGGGAGCAGTGAACTCCCGTCCGAAAAGCCTCAGTAAAAACTTCTACAAGCTTAGTCTGTTTTATAACCCAAAGAGAGAAACAAACAAAACAAATTCTTTGGGAATAAGACCTTTAATTTAACTCCTTTTTAAAACCGGCCTCAATGTTTTAAAAATGACGCCCTGAGTAAGTTCTCGCCTTAGCCAATTCCCCAGGGAAAACGGACTAAAACGCTCCACATCAAGGTGGAGTAGCTTTTCTAGTAACTTTAAGCGTAAACTACGCGTGGTTGCTGACTAAAAGTAGCAGCAACTTCGTTGCCTAGATCGGCTAGTTTGTCAGATAATTTGCTGACGTTTATTTTTTTAAACCTGTTTTGCGACTATTGTTCAAAGTCGGCTTGCAGTTTTTAAAGAACCCTTTCCGTCGAATCTCTTCATCCCCATTACAGGTATATTTTACTAAATTATAGGATGAATGTAAATAGACTTTAACAGGCTTATTATTTGATAATCTGTTTTTTTCTTCTTTGTAGTTCTCTTTCCTTGATTTTTCTTCTCTTATCCCATTTCTTCTTACCCCTGGCAAGTCCAATTTGTACTTTTATATTTCCCTTAAGGGCATAACAGGCTAAAGGGACAATTGTTAAATTTTTTTCTTTTACATTGTCTTTAAGATTAAGAATTTCTTTTTTATGCAAAAGCAGTTTACGGCTGCGGCTGGGTTCATAATCCGGATCAACCGAATATTGATAAAGAGGAATATGGGCATTAATTAAATATGCTTCATTGTCAATTATTTTGACATAACTTCCTTCTAGTTTAATTCTTCCTTCTTTAATACTTTTAACCTCGTGTCCTTTGAGTTTTATTCCTGCTTCATACTTTTCCAAAATTTCATATTCATAGCGTGCTTTTCTGTTTACAACTTTCATTTTTTCAGCTCCAACTCATATATTCTATTTCCTGTTAAAACCAAGATATATCCGTTTTCTTCGTCAGCAAATATCTGTTTTGCTGCAGCTAATCCCGACCATTTGTATTGCGCTTTGTATTCACCGGTTTTTTTGTCAATCAATACAATCCGTAATCCTTTTCTATCTAAGATATAAAGATTGTCAACTTCAGGGCTGGTATATAAATCAGTGGGTTCAATAAAGGGATCTAAAAGACTTGTAACCACAAAATGATCCCTTTCACCACGGATAAACTTTAAAATTCCCCCGTTTTTCGTCAATACCCAAATTGATCCGTCGATAGCCAATGACTCAGCTTCTTGTAAAAGATCAACATCTTCTTGCAAATATTTTGTTTTGTCCCCTAATCCTGCCTCTATACCTACATACTTCCATATTTGCTTTTCTCCTTTATCCAACAAATACAAGTTGCTGCCAAATCCAACTGTATCAGTTATCTCCCCCCATTCTTGCTCTTGCTTTTTCTGAATTGATTCTTTTTCTAAAACATCAATTACCCATAAATTATTGCTTGAAGTGTTTAAAAATAGCCGATCATTAACTGCCGCCACTTTTTCAGTAGATACATATTCATCACCGCCAGCAGCAATTTGGTAAGACTTGCTTTTTTGATCCACACTTAAAATACTTTCTGCGTTTTCTTGTAGAATATATAGTTTTTTTTCTGTTACTCCCCATACATTACCGGAAAAACCTTCTTTTGCCAGATTCAAATCCAGCCAAAGATCAGGTTCTTTTATTTGGTAGCTGCGTGAGAGTTCCTCAATTTTTGCTTCCACTTTTTTTTGCATTTGTTCAAGGTCCGCTTGATACTCTTCACTTATCTCAGGCATTTTCTCTTCCAAAAGAATTTTGCTTTCTTTTAAAAGACTTTGACTACGTACCGGATTTACTTCAATTTGTGAAACTGCTTCATCATATAAATGATTTACTTCCTCAGCAACTGTTTGATAAGCTGCTTTTTCTTGCTGCTGTGTTTTTTGTTTTGCACCAAAAAATACACTGACTAATAAAAGAATAATTAAACCTACTGCCACTATTAAAGTTGTTTTTTTACTTTTCTTTTTTTTCTTTTTACTTTGGTAATATCTGCTTCGCTCCCTTTTAAAATCCTTTAAAAATCCTTTAAAAATTGAAGGAAACTTTTTTAAAGCATCTAATTTATCCTTTAGGTTCTTTTTTTTTGTTTGTTTTTTCTTTGCAACCGGCTGCAAAGAAACTTCTTTTTTTTCAAAAACTTGTTCTATTTCAACCTTTACAATAACCGCTGCTGTCTCTGTATTGTTTTGTCGTCCGTGAATTATAGTTGACCATTCTTCTGCTATTTCTTCAGTTTTTTCTTTTTTGAATCCAGCCCTTAAAACACCCAAAGACAAAGGAGTAAAAAATTGTTCTGTTGCCAGCAATAATTTGTCCTGTGATTCAAGCACTCCAGAGACTGTTTTTTTTCCACTCTGTGGAGCAAGCAAAGTTATTAGTTTATCGTTTCTGAATAAAAAGGCTCCACCTTCTCCGGTTTTGCTAAAATATCCAATACTTTTGTCCTTTTTTTCAAAAACAACACCGGCAATAACTGAAAGGTTAACCTCGTTTATAAATTCATTTTGTAAATTTTTTAAACTTTCTTCTAAACGCTTAAAAATCTCATTTTCTGCAGAAGAATAATAAATTTCGTGGAAACGGGTAATTATTTCTTTACCATATGATATTACATCAATTCCTTTTTGCCTGGCTTTTAAAGAAAAAGTTGCCAGTAAATTACCAGCTTGTTTTTTTTTGTTGTCTTGAGGAATAAAAATGTGCGTTTGCGCCCATCCTTGTTTATTATCCAATTCAGGTATAGCCTCAGGTCCTGCCCCTACAATTTTGGCATATTCCAATTTAAGCTGTTTCATAAAATTACAAAAGCCAAAAACACCACCAAAAGTGCCAATAATAAATGGATCCAAGAAATAACCTTCAACGGCAGGTTTAAATTACCGTTTAATGTCTTTCCCATCAGTTTAACTTGACGTACCACTATCACTGCAAAAAGAACATAAACAAACAACGCAAAAACTACAGCAAACTTTGCCACAGACCAAATTGAGATTCCGATTGCTTCATATAAAAAATCTTCCATTATCTTACCCTTCCTTCAATTTGTTCCTGTTCTTCTTGAATCTGCAGTTGATTTAGAATTTTTACAACTTTTTGCGGCTTAGGCACTTGTTCAAATTCAATTTTTGGTACGTCCCCTGCTGTTTGAATATACACAGTTCCGTAATTAAATATTGAACAGCAAATTCCTCCCATTGTTAAAGTTACATCCTGAATTCTATCGATTTTGCTTTCGGTAATTTCCTTGTAAACCAAACTGAGAAAATCTACATCAATTATTCTTTCATCAGTAACAATAAAAACATTAAAATACCAGGAAAGAAACTTTTCAAAAATAAAAGCTAGAATAATCAAATACCACATTAAGACAATAATAAATTGAAACCTAAAAGGCAGAAAATCAAGAACCGGTATAAAGCGTAAAAAAAACGGTACAAAAAACATAAAAACAGCTGTTAAAATCCAGGCAACGTTAGTTATTATGTGCCGCCTTAATAAAAGGATTATTTCTTCCTTGCTTTCCTGGGTTTCAAAACGAACTTTATCCGGCCAGACAGCAAAAGCAGTCAATCCTTCATGTGTTTTTTTCTCTCCAACTTCTTCAATAACTTGTTTAACCTTTTTTTTAATCTCTTTTGCTTCCCTTTTTATACTTGTCTTTGTATGATCGTTTTTCTGATTTTCTTTTTTGTTTTTTTTATCTTCTTTTTCTTTGGAAACCACTTGATTATCCTCTTTCTGAACAGTTTCATTCTTATTTTCTTTGTTTTTTTCTTCAGAGGCAACGTAAATATCCGGCATTTGAGCCTTATTTTATCATTTTTTCTCAATATTAAACAAGGGACTGCGGATTGCAATATATCCGGGTGCACGTAAATTAAACGCCTTTTTAAATTCTGAACCAGAAACTGTTACTGATCCTTTATCTGTCTGAAATGAGATTGAACCTGTTTCTCCACCATTACTGTAACTTACACTTACAGAAGAAATACTGGAATAACCGCCTCCTTTACTGCGCAACTCTTCCATTGAATACGGATTCCCAGTGTTACCGCCAATCGGACATTCATTAATTGTCACCGGCAAGATTCTTTCATCATTCTCTTTTTGCAAAACTTTCCAAGCATTTAAAATATCTGCCATTTCTTCTGAGTTCAGCCAAGGATTACCTCTGCCGCATTTAGCAGAATTTGGATTATACGTATCAGTGTACCAGGCACTATAAAACCAGGGAGAATTTGCTTCAACTTCCCAGGCATCATCCGGCCAGCAATCTTTGCTCCCACACTTGGTATCCCAGCCAGTATGTGTGGTTAAATATCCTCCCGAAGTAGAAGAATAAAAAGTGGTTACATCCTCTATTATTTGTCCTTTTGTATCCTGGACTGCCTTTTTCCATTTTTCCGGCGGGCTGGCAGCTTTGCCATTATTAAACACCTGGCAACTTTGGGTGGTACAAATTGCACTGCCTTCCTTTTTATAGCGGTAAGCATATGTTCTGGCTGCTATTGCTTGTGCTTTTAAAGCATCTTCCGGCCAACTTGAAGGCATTTCTGCAATTCCCATTAAATAGTAATCTTCAAAATTCAAGTCCCCAAATCCCTGTACGGAAATATTTCCACCTGTATCTTTGCTTACCGGCTCTTTTCCATAATAAGCTTTTAATATATCTTTGTAATTCTGGCCAGATTCCGCCCTTGCTTTGGCTCCGTACTGACTCATTCCTTTTCTGTGAGTCCAAGCGCCAAAAGAAAAAGCAGCAAACCAGGTTCCACCGCCCGGATCACAATATGATGGAGTTCCTGGAGGACCAGAACAAGGAATACTGCTGTCAGGCACATTACCTACACTCGTAGTAAAAGTTCCTGATCTGGCTGCCAAAATTTCCTTTTGTTTTTCGGTAAGCTCCTCTATTTTTTGACTTAAATCTTCTTGATAATCTTTTGCACCAGCAATTTCTTTTTGAAAAAATGCTGCTTGATTATCAGTTTTTGCTTTTAAAGAAGCCAGTTGCTTTGTTTGCTGCTCAAGCTTAAGCTTATCTTCTTCCAGCTTTAAAAGATCTTTGCTGATTTGTGAAATAATTTTTTTATCCTCCTGGGTGACTGCGTTTTTGTAAGCAATATTCTTGGTTAAAGAAGAAGCTGTTTCCGAAGACAATAAAAACATCATCCGTGACGGCATACGTAAAGACTTATAATATCGTGAAGCTCTTTCAGCTAAAATAACATACTGATCCTCAAACTCTTTTTCCCGTGTATTTATACTCTGCTCCAACTTATTCAAATCATTTTCCGCTTGTGCAATTCCCGCTTGGATATTTTGTAGTTTTTGCTGTAATCTCACAAGCTCTGCTTCCAAAGGCTCAGTTGCCTCTTCACTCATTTTTTTTGCTTTTTCCAGTTCTTCAATCTCTTTTTGCAGCTTTTCAATTTCATCATATCCTTTGGCCGGTAAAACAGCAGCAGAAAATACGCTTAAAACCACAAAAATAGAAATAGAAAATTTGAGCAGTTTTTTCATCCTCACCATTATATCATTTACTATTTTAAATTTTTTTTGATAAAATATTGAACTAATGAAGAAAAAATTAAAATTAATATTAAACCTTTTTTTGTTCTGTAACTTTTTTTTATTTTTTACAAGGGGTGTCTATTCACAAGGGACATATCAATGTGTATGGCAACCACCCGGACAATGTGAGTTATCCGGTAGCAATAACTGCGAAAGCGGATTTATTCCTGGTGACTGTTCTGGATTAGATATAACTGAGTGCACAATAGATCCTCGCGAATGCCAACTTGTTGATTTTTCCACCAACGAATATATCTGTACTCAACAAGGTAGTTTTTGTGAATATTACGATGATAAATGTGATGGTTCTCATTTTCCAGGAAACTGTCCTAATACATGCACAGCTTCCGGATATTTCATTGGAACATGTGAGGAAAGCGCAACTGACGAATGTGGCCCTAATGACAACTGCGGCGGAGGTGTATGTACATGCCCTGGATCTCAAGTATGTACAGAAATTCAAGCAGGAGTATTTAGGTGTCAAGATCCCTCTAATACCAATGACAACACAAAAACTTTTTATGAACCTAATGATTGCAGAATTCCTGTAGGAAGTAATCCTAATGACTATTTTGAAGGTATTGAAACTGTTCTTGGATGTGTTCCCACCCAATCCACAATTTTTATCCGCTGGTTTTTAAACAAAGCAATCTCAATTGGCGGCGGTATAGCTTTTTTAATTATGATTTGGGGAGCTTTCCAAGTAATGACTAGCTCCGGGGATCCGGAAAAATTACAAGAAGGTAAAAACATTTTAGTTTCTGCTGGTGCCGGCCTTTTGTTTATTATCTTCTCTGTTTTTATACTAGAATTAATCGGGTACAGAATATTAAAAATACCAGGATGGGGGTTATAAAATGATGTTATTATGGCTGTCTTTGCCAGGACTAACCGGCTCAGGACACGTAAATGATCCAAGCGGTTTTAAATTTAGTGGTCCAGATGCAACTTTAGGAACAGTTATTACTTCTGCTTTAGACTATGTTTTTGTAATCGCTGGCTTAATTCTTCTTTTTATCATTTTAGGCAGTGGCTTTCAATTAATGACTTCTGCTGGTAATGAAGAAACAATGGCTAATGCTAAAAAAAGCTTGACAAATGGAGCTATTGGTTTTGGAGTTGTTTTTCTTTCTTTTTGGATCTACCAAATTGTTAAAGCCATGCTAGGTATCTAATTATTTTCCAAAGCGCCTCTGCCTTTGACAAAAATCTTTTAAAGCTTTTTCAAATTTTTCTATACTGAAATCCGGCATTAATGTGTCAGTAAAATAAAGCTCCGAGTACTGGCACTGCCATAATAAAAAGCCGGAAAGTCTTTTTTCTCCTCCAGTACGAATAATTAAATCCGGATCCGGCAAGTCTGCGGTATCTAAATACTGAGGGAATTTTTCTTCATTTAATTTTCTTTTTTCCTGCTCGTTGTATTTGTTTACTGCTCGAACTATTTCCTCTCTACCACCGTAATTTAAAGCAATAGTAACTGTTAAATTTTTGTTATTTTTACTTAATTCCTCCCACTCCTTTATTTTCTTTGCCAAATGGGAAGGGATTTCACTTAAGTTGCCAATAGTATTTAAACGGATGCCTGCCTTGTCATATTTTTCAAAACCCTTGTTTAACCCTTCTTCCAAAAGCTTAAAAAGCGCATTGTAAAACCTTTTGCCTCTTTTCCAATTTTCCGTGGAAAAAACCCAGTAAGTTAAATATGGAATACCTAACTTTATGCAATGAAAAGCAATTGGATCCAAAACATTGTACATTGCATGACGATGTCCAGCCATACTTGAAAGATTATTCTTTTTTGCCCAGCGACGGTTGCCATCAACTATAAAAGCAACGTGTTTAGGTAGTTTATTACCGCATAATTTCTGCATTATTACCGCAACTCCTTAAAACAAATGTTTTTTTATTATTTTTGCCCCTTTTGCAGACCTGTTAAGAGAAATCCTGTCAATCCCTTTTATTTTTTTCAGCTTTTCCTGCACAATTTCCGCACTTTTACCTTTACAAATTATGTGCACACTTGGACCAGCATCAATTGTAAAATACACAGGCAAACCCTTTGAACGCCACTCCCGAACTTTACGCATTATTGTCATGGTTGTTGCTTCCCAATAAAGGATCGGCGGCTTACTGGTTAAACAGATTGCATGCATATTTAAACTTTCTTTTTCCAAAATATTGCCAAATTCATAAAAATCCTTTTTTTCAAGTGTTTTTTTAAATCTTTTAATTTTTTCTGGCATATTTTTAATTCTTGTTTCTTGAAAAGGGCTGGTATCCGCCATACTGTGGCCATTGGTTGAGGAAATTTTTTTCATTTTCTTAGTCACAATAGCTACAATATCCACTATATCCCAGTAATCGGTGGGATATATTTGTTTTGCATATGAGTCTTTTTTACACGTTCCTTTTTCCCATTCCACAAAACCATCCGGTATTGACCTACAAGCAGTACCTGAAGCCAGTCTTGCCAGCTTCGACATCTCTTTTTTATTCAAATCTAATCCAGCTGCTTTTGCCGCAGCCACAGTTAAAGAAGACAGTCCGGAAGCTGAAGAAGCAATCCCAGTTGCTTTGGGAAAGTTGTTTTTAGTTACTACTTTTGCTTTATAACTTATCCCTGCTTTATTCCTCACCCGATCCAAAGTTTCAATTATTCTTTTAATTTCCCTATCCTTAACTACTTTTTCATTTAAAAATTGGACTTCGTCTTCAGCATATTTTTCATCAAATTTTACAGTACATATACTGTAAAGATTAGACAAACACATTGAAATGGAATTGTTCTGCGGCACACGTGTTTCAGGATCAGTCTTTCCCCAATATTTTATAAAAGCAATGTTTGCCGGAGACTTGCAGCTGGCTTTCATATTTCCTGACATTTAACCCCCTTGGAATTTAATTTAACATCCATTATTTGTCCGCCTGCATTTTCCAGTTCCTTTTTAACTTTTATCTTTTTATTTTCCTCAACCAAGGCAATAATACAATCTCCCCCTCCAGCTCCAGACAATTTAGCACCCAATGCATCCGCATCTCTTGCCGCACTAATCAAGTTTTCCAATCTGTAGGTTGAAACACCTAATTCTTCCAATAATTCCTGGTTTTGATTCATTAGTTTACCTAACTCCTCCCATTTATTCTGGGGTATAAGTTTTTTTGCTAGATCTACAATTTCCTGCATTTGTTTAAAAATGTTTGCAACTTTTTTAGGTTTTTTTCTTTTAAATTCATTAACTTGCTCTACAAGCGTAGGTGTATCTGCTTTAATTCCTGAATAACAAACAACAAGGGGGAGATTATGCACACTTAGTCTTTCTACTATTTCTGCACCTTTTTTGTAATAAATAATCTTCCCCCATAAAGCTGCAGCCAAGTCAAATCCGCTGCCGACTTTTTGGATATCAAGAACCGCTTGATACCCAAGGTCAAAGATCTCTTTTTCCGACAGCTGAATATCATATAAAAGTGACAAAGCTTTTGTAGTAGCAATTGTTACTCCTGATGAAGACCCAAAACCGTATGTATGGGAAAACTCTGAATTGGTAGTAATATTTAAACCTTTTTCAAGTCCATATTTTTCATAAAACCGCTTTACCAAAGCTTCAATAAAACTGACCTGTTTAGGCATTTCCTGGTTACAAAGCTCTTTTACTGTTTTATGATAGTTTTTAATCCCTAACTGGGGAGCATTTACAACCAATTCATCTTTTCCATTCTCTTCTGCCTCTACATGAATCCTTTGGTCAACCGCAGTTACAATGCAAGGCTTTCCGTGTACAACTGCATGTTCACCAAAAAGCATTAATTTACCTGGTGCAGAGCATTTAACTTTTTTCAATTCTGACTCCTTCCACCCCTAATTTTAGTTTTTCAAATTCCACATTTAAACTATCAATATCCGGCTTATAGGCTAATATTATACCTGATCCTTGCTTTACCGCTCCAGCTCCGCATATTTTAGCAGAACCTCTATTTTTCTCAATCTCTCTAATTATTCTTTTCGCTCTTTCTCCCACAACTCCAATTTCTTCTAACAATCTTTCATTTCTCTTAATTAGCTTTTTTATTTCTTGATATTCTTTTTTCTCAATTGCATTTTTTAAAGCAACTGTAGTTTCCCCCATTTTTTTTATAGTTTTTTTATTTAAATTGTTACTTACCAAATCCACCATTTCTCCTGTTGATTCCAATGGTCTTCCTGAGTTTATAATATAAAAATCTTTTAATGTCTTTCCATTAAATTTTTGTATCTCTTCATTTTTAACATAGTAAATATATCCACCATACGTCGATACAGTATTGTCACCACCACTAGGACTTTTATGCTGCCTTTTTTCAATTAAATAGGCTACCTTGTTTATTTCACTCAATGACCATTTTTTATAATATTTTAAAAATGCTCCTGCTAAAGAGACTGACAATGCAGCTGAAGAACCCAATCCTACTCCAATAGGAATTTGTGATTTAATTTTTACCTGAAACCCCTTTTTCGGCTCTTGGTTTAAATATTTAAAAAACTCCACAATACTAGCCTTCACTAATCCTAATCTATCATTATTCTTCCAAACTTCTACTGTTTTTTTTGAAAATTCCTTTAATTCTGGAAAATTAATTTTTTCTTCTAGCTTTTGTTCTAAATCTTCAATTATAAATCCTTGATTTTCCTTTTCTTGTATCTCTATATACAGTCTCTTATTAAGAGTTGATAAAAGAGCTGGCTCTTTGTAAACGACACTGTGTTCACCGGATAAATGGATTTTCCCAGGCGCAGAAACTTTAACCATTAAATTATTCCCCTTTTTACTAATTCTTTAAACTCCTTTTTAAACCAAGGAGTAAACTTATCCGGACTTCTTTTAATCTGTTGTTTTAATTTGTTAATATTTATCCATTTATAATCAGCAATTTCTTTTTTGTCCGGCTTTACTTTACCATTGTAATTCCCGATAAGAACATGGCAAAGCTCATGTTCTATTCCCACATCACCATATTCAGCATAATACTGAAATCTATACTCCAGCCCTAATTCTGTTGAAAAACCAAATTCTTCCTTTAGCCTTCTTTGTGCGGCATCAATAGTTTCTTCTTTTGGTAAAGGATGTGAACATACAGTATTTGACCAAAATTCCGGCCACAACAATTTGTGTTTGGAACGTTTTTGAATTAATAATTCACCTTGATCATTAAACACAAAAATAGAAAATGCGCGGTGTAGTTTTCCTTTTTTGTGTGCTTTTATTTTGCCCAAAAAACTTATTTCTTTGTCATTTTTATTAACTACAACAACTTTCATTCCAATATTCCTACTTCTTCAAAATCTTTAATAGTATAAAGTCCATCCAAATTATGGCCATTGCTTCTTAGCTTTAACATTGCTTCAACATCTTCTCTCATTTCAATTATTTTCTCCTCGCCTAAACTTTCAGTAGGCGAAGACCTTTGTATCCCCCAAACACTTTTGGGAATGGTAATCATCTCTTTCTGTAATCCTGTTCTATGAGCTAATCCTAAACCATTTTCAAATCCATCCCGGGAAAAACTTGCCCTAAATAATCGTTCACTACGATATCGTTCATATTTTCCCATTTTAATCCTTTCTAACCTTCATTCCCCAATAAGTAATGTATATAAAAACCATAAAAGAAATAAAAAACAATGAATAAAAACTTGCTTGCGCTAATCTTCCCCAATCAGAGGGAGCACCAATCAGTATCCGAGAAAAGAATATAAAAAAGGTGCCAAAGAAAATAATGTAAAAAGGGAATCCTAATACAAGAATTGCCTGACTATAATCTTTTTCTTTTTTAATTAAACGCAGTGTTTTATACGGATGTGTCCATAAACCCAGTAAATTGCGCACAAAAAGATAAGATTCTTTGATAGAAAACAATATCGTGTATTTACAAACTTTTTTTACTTTGTTAGTCACACTATATCTGTCGTAAAAAAAAGAAAAATCATTCGAATTTGCTTTTAATCAAGCAATAAGTATTCCCTTTGAAATGCTTTTCTTGCCCGGTAAAGAAGTGATTCTGTTGCTTTAAAACTCTTACCCAGTATTTTAGCAATCTCTTTCACCGATTTGTTATGAATATATTTAAGTTTGAGAATTTGCACGTATTCTTTTTTTAAACTGCCAAAAGAATCACTAATCTTTTCCTTTATCTTCTTTTCCTTGTATTTTAATTCCGGTCCCAAAGCTTCAGAAAATAAATTTTCTAGAAAAGGCAAGCGGGAAAAAACAATAGTCTTAATCTTTTTTTTGCGGTAAAAATCCGCTATTTCATGCCGGGCTATTGAACAAAGCCATGTATACAAAGAACTGTCCTGTTTAAAATTAGGCAAAGATAAAAAAGCAGACATAAATGTATCTTGTAAAATCTCTTCTGCATCTTGTTTATTTGGCGTTTTTATTTGGATATATTTAACCAGCCGCGGCTTATAATACTGATAAAATTTCTTTTTTGCTCGCTTGTTTCCTTTAAGTATTTTGCTAATCAGTTTTTTTTCGTTCATTTAATGTTCTCTATTAATAAGATATTGAGTCATTTGTAAAAGTTTTTCTTTTTCTTTTATATCCGAATTGTTGATTATCTTTCTTGCCTGTTCTGCTTCTTTTTGCATTTCTGCAATTACTTCTTTGTCTATATTATATTTTTTAAAAAGGTTAATAATGAATTTCTGTTCACTCTTGTTTAATCTTTTTTTACAGTTAAACAAATTTGAAAATTTTTCTTTCTCCTTTTTTTTCATACTTTTTCCTATTTTTTTTAACTTTGCAATCAGCAAGGTTTTTTTCCCTTCACTAATATCTTCTCCAACTGGCTTGCCTGTTTTATTATCTTCTCCAAAAACACCCAATAAATCATCTTTTATTTGAAATGCTGTTCCCATTCTTTTACCATATTTCAAAAAAAGCTTCATAATTTTATCATCTTGCGTTTTAAAACTAGCACCAATCTGCAAAGGACGGACAATTGTATATTTTGCAGTTTTAAAATCTAAAATTTTTCTTACTTGTTTTTCACTAAATTCTTTATTGTTCTGAATATCCAAATACTGACCCAGACAGGTTTCTTTTTTTAATAAATTAAAATATTTTTTATTTGCTTTTTGAGGAAAGTATTCATCCGCTAAACTTAAACACAAGTCTCCTGTCAAAATTGCTTTATCAACTCCTATTTTTTTCCAAGTAGTTATTTTACCTCTACGTTTTTCTGATTTATCCATAATATCATCGTGTATCAAAGCAAATGTATGAAAAAGTTCAATACTAAAGCATGCATCAACTACATCTGCAAAATTTCCTCCACCAACTGCTTGATACCCCCAACATACCAACAATGGCCTGATCCGTTTTCCTCCAGAAAAGGTTACTCTTTCAATCTCTCTAATAAGCAGTGAATATTCTTTAAAAAAAAGACTTTCTTCCTTTTTTAGTTTTTTCTTTAACAGCGGATCAAACTGGTTTTTAAACTTTAAAATTTCTTTTTTCAGCATAAACGTATTATATCAACACCTACAATTAAAAAGCTTCCCCTCTTTCACTCTTTTAGTTTTACATGCTATAATATCTGCAAATGCCAGTAGATATTGGAGACAAATTTAAACTTGGAAACGAAGGAATAGCCAATAAAACCGGCTACGGCAGCATTGGCGAATTTATTACCGCTATTTTACCCAACGTCCTAATGGTAGCAGGCCTATTACTTTTCTTTTTGCTCATAGGAGGCGGTTTTGCTATAATAACGAGTGGAAATGATCCGCAGCAAAAAGCACAAGGCAGTAAAGCGATCACAGCAGCAATAATTGGATTTATTTTGGTATTTGCTGCTTTTTGGATTATTCAAATAGTACAATACATTACAGGAGTGCCAATTTTGGAAGGTACTGGAATATGATTAATAAAATATATAACAAAATTGTTTCCACTGCCTATGCGCAAGACGTTTTTGGCAATATCAGCAACCCTCTTCAAGACGGATATGGAGACTACAATAATCCCAACGGCGGACTGGTAGGATTTCTCAGCAATATTGTTAAAACCTTAACTATTGTTGCCGGAATTTGGACTTTTTTTAATCTTCTTCTGGCCGGATTTGACTTTATTACTGCCAGTGGTGATCCTGAGAAAATTCAAAACGCCTGGCAAAAAATATTTAATTCACTTCTTGGTCTGGTAATCATTGTTGCTTCATTTACTATCGCTGCTTTACTTGGATGGCTGATCTTTAAAGATGCAACAGCAATATTACAACCTAAAATTTATGGACCAGGAATATGAAAATTTTAAATAACTTAATAACAGAAGTCTATGCCCAAGAGAATCTTGGTGCAATAGAAGGAATTACCGGAGCTTATAATCCCAATACCGGAGATTACGGAATTCCTACACTTGAAAAAATTCTTTCCAATGTAATTGGCACATTTACAATTGTTGCCGGAATTCTTTTTATTATCTACTTTTTTATTGGCGGGCTGAATTGGATAACTGCTGGAGGTAAGCAGGACCAAGTGGAAAAATCCAAAAAAATGCTGACAGACGCTGCTATTGGTCTTATTGTAGTTGTGGCAGCTTATGCAGTAATATTTATAGTAGGATCAATCCTGGGAGTAAATATATTAAACCCGGGAGAATATATAAGAAATTTCTGGAGCTGATGAAAAAAATAGCACAAATTACTAATCCAGTTTTGCCAAATTCAGAAGGCGGATATACTGGCGTTGCCGGTAACCCACTTGCACCATTATTTGTCCGTTTATGGAGGACTGTTGTTGTCGTAGGCGGTGTGGCTCTTCTTCTATACTTTGTCTGGGGTGCAGTTGACTGGCTGATGAGTGAAGGCAAACCAGATAAACTGGAAGCAGCTAAAAATAAAATCACTCATGCTTTCATTGGTATGGCTCTTTTAGCCGGATCCTTTGCTATTATGATCCTGGCGGAAGCAATCTTTGGTTTTGATATATTAAATATAGTTTGGCCAACACCACAATAAAATGAATTTATTAAACATTATTCCTCCAGTATACGCACAACCCGTAAACACTAATATCCGGGATGAAGCAGATGCATTGTTTGAAATCAAAAATATTGGAACTCTTGTTTCTAATATAGTTACCTTTGCAATTGCTATTGGAGCCCTTCTTACACTGGGATATTTTGTATGGGGTGCTTTAGAATATATTACTGCTGAAGGCGACAAGTCACGGGTAGAAGATGCACGCAACAAAATGCTTCATTCTTTGATTGGACTTGCATTACTAGCAGTGGCTTGGGTAATTTGGCGGCTGGCAATTAAATTCTTGGGTATTGGGACAACCGGAACAAACGCAGTATTTAATCTCGGTATCTAATTTTCCCTTGACAACAGAGAAGGGATAGTTATAATTAAAAAATAAGATTAAAGGAGGTGAATATGAAAAAATTAGCAAAATTAGGCAGTTCAGTTTTAACAACTTTATTGTCTGGATCTGTTGCTTATGCACAAGACATTGTAGTGGAACCGCCAGAACAAGGCGTTCCCGAAGGCAGATTAGGACAATTAATTCAAAATGGCATTACTGTTATTTTGGCAATCGCCGGACTTTTAACCTTTGTATACCTAGTCTGGGGCGGAATTCAATGGATAACCTCAGGTGGAGACAAAGCACAATATGAAGAGGCACGCAACAAAATAACTGCTGCTTTAGTTGGCTTGGCAATTGTTGCCGCAGCTTGGGCAGTTATGCAATTGGTGGGTCAATTCTTTGGCGTCAGCTTTAGCGAAATTGACATCCCATCTATTAGATAAAACATATTTATGAGCCTAGTATCAACTGTTTATGCTCAATTAGAAGAATGGGATTCTCCTGCAAATGAACCGGCAGACTTTGGCGATCTGGAAATATTGATTGGCAATATTTTATCTTTGATCACCACTGCCGGTGCAATTGTACTTTTTATTATGCTTTTAATTGGAGGTTTCCAATTCCTTACCGCAGGAGCAAACCCAGAACAAACCCAGCAAGCAAAAAAAACAATTACTACTGCATTAATTGGATTAATATTGATAATAGGAGTCTGGTTTATATTCCGAATAATTGAATCCTTTACCGGTGTTGAAGTAACTGTTTTTAAAATTGTTAACTAAACATCAGCTTGTAAATAAGAGTAAAATTAATTAAAATCAAAGCAATGAAAAATTTAAAAACTATTATATTTGTTAGTTTACTGTTTGTTTTTACCGCTTTCCTTTTCTTATCCCCTAATCCTGCTATTGCCCAATCTGAAGCTCAACAAAGCTTTAAAAATGCACTGGAGAAATGTGAAGAAGGTCAGATGAACCAAGAATGCTGGGTGGCACAAACAGTAGCAGCAACCTCAGGATCCTTGAATACAGTCATGTATGAAACTTCCGAACAAGACGGAAGTACCAGCGGTTTAATTCCAATGTTAACCAATCAAGTTGCTTACATGATTGACAGTCCACCCGCAAGCAGTATTGAATATTTTGCAGATATTGGACAAAGGATTGGGATTGCTTCCCCTGCTTTTGCACAAGAAAATTCAACAGGATGGCGTGCACTGGCTCCTTTTTTGGAAATCTGGAAGGCTTTTAGAAATCTCTCTTATGTATTTTTTGTTTTTATATTTATAATAGTTGGCTTCATGATAATGTTTAGAAGCAAGATTGACCCGCAAACAGTTATTACTGTGCAATCCGCCCTCCCAAGGATTGTAGTTACATTGCTTTTAATTACTTTTTCCTATGCAATTGCCGGATTACTAATTGACCTTATTTATATTATTATTTACGGTTTTGTCGGTCTTTTACAATTTTCCGGTTTAATTACTAGTTCCGAAGAAGTAATTCAAAACTTATTAAGAAAAAACCTGTTTGAAATAACCTTCTCTGGTAAAAAGCTTTTTGCCAGAGCTCCTGCTCATGCATTGGATAACTTAGTCAATAGTCTTTTTGGTGATGAAAATTTAGTCCGACGAGGACTTGGGTGGATCTCAGGAAAACTTGTTGGAAATTTGGGGTTTACCTTTATGTTTTTTGTTCTTTTCTTTAACATTGCCAAAATTTTCTTTTCACTGGCAAAAACATATGTCAGTGTTGTTGTTCAAATTGTTTTTTCACCTTTAGTAATTCTATTTAACGCTATTCCCGGAAATGACAGTTTTAAAAACTGGATTAAAAGCCTGCTTGCAAATATCTTAGTTTTTCCCGCCGTAGGGATAATGTTTCTTGTTGCCGCTTTAATGATGGGAAATAGATCACACGTAACACCAGGAGATTGTGATTCTGCATGTAATGATGATTCAAACCCTTGGTGTGTTTCTTGCGATGTGGGTTATTATAGTGCAACTGAAAACGATGAAAACGTTTGGGTCCCTCCATTATTCGGATTCTTCAATACATCAGGAAATTCTCTTGGTAATCCAATTCTGTCCGTAATCGGCTTTGGCATGATCTTAATGATTACCAAAGTACCTGAAATTGTTAAGGGAGCTTTTGGTGTTGAAGATAAAATGGGTGGAATGGTTGCCCAACAAATTGCCGGCAGTATGGCAAGACCTATGCAAGTACGTCAATCTTATCAGCAATGGAGACGTCAGAGAAGAAGCGATGCGCTTACTAAAGCACAGCTTTCAGAAAGAAACAGAAGAACCTAATTCTTATTTTAGAACCTGTAACGGATCAAAAAACGGAGTAACATCCACATCTCCGATTCCCTCAGTTTCACTCAACAAAACATTAACAGAAGCAATTAAATGGCCCAGTAAAAATAGCCATGCCCAGCGAGCGGATTTTTTACCAATAGTCTCATAAAGCCCTAATACATTAAATTTCCAGCGTTGATAAGTAATTTCCCTTTTTAATCTATCTTTCCACTGTTTATATATTGGTTCTGAAGCATCAACATCCGGCAATTGATCTGCAAGCAAGCTTCTTAATATTGTTTCTTTTGCTTCAATTGGAAAAGGAGCCACACGCAACCAGTTTTGATAAGACCTTAATTTCCCTTCTTCAGCCCGGGTTTTTACCAAAGGTTCACCACCCAAAAGAATTTCAAACGGCCTATCATACCATTCAGCTTTACCTTCATTAGGTGGTGTTTTATAATTGTCCGCTCCTAATGATTCATATAGTTCTCCAATTTTGCCTTCCATAAATGCCTTGTTTCTTCCCATTCGCACAATTTCTTTTAAATGTTCTAGTGCCTTATGCGTAGTTGCATACCTCCCGTGCCAGTCTCCAGCATTACCAACTTTTTTATGCGCATATGCATCTTTTGAAAGTGCACTCCAGGTTTCCAAAGCATGGTTAAACTTTTTTAAGACTTGTTCCATGTTAGCTTTGCTACCAATCTCCGGCATTTTTATCATCCATCCGCCTCCTTCTTCAACCAAACGTGCACCAATTTCTTGTCCCACCGGACCTATTAACTGGGCTGCCTCTCCTAAAACATATTCCTTTTTCCATTCGGAAAACCTTTTATCAACCTCATCCTTAATTTTGTTTCTTTCACTTTCTTTATCTTCCTTGCCTAACTCTTGCTCCCACTCTTCATAAAGCATGTCCCTTTCTTCGTCAGAAACATCTTTTCTTCCTTTTAAAACTTCTTTACTAAACTTTTCCTGTTTAACATCATGTTCAATTGCTCTTTTTTTGCCTTTAAAAACTGCCGAATCTAAAAACTCTGTATGAAAGTCGCCTGCTGGTGCTGTTCTTTGAATATCATCAACAAGACTTTCCACTCCATCCCAGTTGTTTCTTCTAGCAGTTGTTTTAATTGAAATCAATTCCCTAAGACTTCCTCCCATATCCGCTCTTCTACAGTATTCAAAAAACTGTTCAAAAACATGGGCTTTTTGTTTTGCTGAGCGAATAATTTCCTGTTTAGATTTTCTTTCACTTCTTGGTTTTTTTTCTTCTATTTTAAGCAGAGTTTCAAGCAATTGATTTCTTATTCTTTCCGCTCCTTTTTTATCAGAAACTCCTTCTAAAACTTCTTCAAAATCAATTTCCAAACTTCCTTTGTCTGTTTCAAAACGATATTTCCCTACAGACCTTAATTTATCAAGCACTTCACTTAATTCCTTACCTTTAAGTTTTTCCAATTTCACCATCATCACTTCCATTCTTGATCCTTCGTCTAAATAAGGATTGCCCAGATCTCTTGTGTTTTCTTCTTCACCTTCCCTATGAACCGGCAGCCAATAATGTTTGTCCTGGTATAAAATATCAAGACCTGGGTTCTTGCCAATCCAGTCTTCATAGCTCCAAAACATCTCCATTTCCTCTTCTAAAATACCAAAATCCTCTTCTTTTCCAGAACTAAACCCGGTAATATCCCGGATCAAATCCATTTTTTCCAAAGGATTATCAAACATGCCTGAAAAAGCATTTTCAATCAGACGTCTTTGTTCTGCATTGGGGTTTTCTGCTGATAAAGCATCTTTAAGAAGACTATTAGCAAATTCACGCATATTTTCTAGAGATCCGCTGATATTGGTTCCTTCTCTGACCCGATCTCCCAAACGCATCAGCAAAAAAGATACATCTTCCTGTTCATAAACAGATTTAAACAAACGCATTCTCCAATCTTCATCAAAAAACAGCATCTGTTCAATATCAAAATAGTCACGGGTTCTTTGCCTGCCTTCCAAACTCTGACCTACACCTGCACTACCGTATGCAGCAATAAAAAGCTTTTCATTACTAAAAGTTTCTTTTACCAGTTTATAAATTTCTTGTTTTTCTTCTTGTGTATACTTTGAGTCTTTGCTAAATATTTCTCCTTTATGATTAATGTACAAATCTTCCCAATATCTTTGCGCAGTTTCCAAAGTATCCATTAATATTCTTTTTTCTCCTCCTGCACTATGAACTTGAGCCAAAAGTTTACGGATATAAAAATATGGCCTGGCTTGCATTTGTTCTCTATCTTTTTCTGTCATTCTAAAAGCAAACAGACCGCTTTCTTCCCTTCTACCGCCAAAATTGTGTTCTAGTCTTTCTGCCTCTTGTTCTTGTTGCTCTTCCCTTGCTTGCTCCGGATCAGCAAGCTGGTCCAGTCTTACAAAAACTTTATTGATTGCTTCGTCAAAATCTTGGGTATTGTAATTTTCGCTTATCAACCTTTCCCTGATTCTACCTGCGGACCTGGCAAACTGATTTTTTACTTCTTCAATGTGCTCTTTGCCCGCCCTTTCCAAAGTATTTAAAATATCCTCATTTGTTAATTCATTAAATTGATCCAGAAAATTGTCTACAACATCCAATCCAGACTCTCTTTGCCCCTGTAAAACACTTTTTAATTCCTCATCCCTTATAATCTTCCTCCCAGCTTCTGTAATTTCACTTCTTCGCAGCCTTGCTTTTAATTGTTCTGCAAGATCAACAACTTCCTCTTTTTCCTCCTCAGTCACCCTACTTTTTTCTTTGATTTTTTGTTCTTTTTCTTCCGCTTTTTCCCTGGCTCTTTCAACTGCTACCTGTCTTTCCCGACTTCTTTCCGCCTGCTCAGTCCTTTCCTTGCTTTCCGCAAGTTGACTTAATCCATTTTTTAATCTTTCCACTGCTTTGGTTGTACTTTCTAGATCTCCTTCTTGTTTTGCTTTTTCAACAACCTCCAGCACTTGTTGACGATACCTACTCAGTTCATCCTGAGAAAGTGTTTGTTCTACTGTTTCTTCTTTAGAAATATCAATCGCCTTTTGTTGCACACTATTTAAAAATTGTTCTTTTACTGGTTGTTTCTGAAGCTCTTTTAAGCCAACTCTTTGCATTTTTGCTTCATCAATAGTTTCTGTCTCTTCTATTTCTTTTGCCTTATTAATTACTGAATTGACCCTTTGAATACGGTCGTCTATTCCTTCCAAAAAAATACCTAAAAATGTACCTTCCAAAGCTTGATGGAGTTTTTCAATTTCTCCGATTTCTTTTTGCACTTCCTCGCGCAAGGTTTTGTTTTGAACTTGATCTTCTGCTTTATTCTTCAAATCTTGTAGTTTTTTTTCAACACTTTCTTTCTCCTTTTTAGTTTCCTTTTTCTCTTCTCTTTCCAAATCAATAACAGGCATTGGTTCATTTTCCGGAGTTGTGGAAGTAGTTTGTTGTGTGTTTAAATCGTTCATTCTTCTCCTTTCTTAAGGAGTTATTATACCAAATTAAGCCCGAAAAGGAAATTATACCCTCTCTTCAACAACATGCTGCATAAACTGTTCAAAAATAAAGACAAACCAGCTTTTTGCATTATTGTAAGCTCCGATCGGCGCATCCGCAATCTCTTTGGCTTTCAACCACTTGGAATATGCTTTGTTTACTTTTTCTATCTTGTCCAAATCCAAACTTCCGTCTTTTTTACGTGCATGACCTTTTAATAAAGCTGACAAGGCCATATTCTTAAAATCAAAAAAACGTTGTGGTTCAATACCCAGTTGCTCTGCCAAAACTTGCAAGTTTTGCTTTTCTAGATCCTTAATTGTTAGATTACTGATTTTTTCCAGTAATGCCTGCTTTTGCTCAGAATTTAACTTATCAAAGTGATAATGATCTTTAAGCAACTGTACTAGTTTCTGCCTATATTCAGTAAATTTTTCCGCAGACTGCGGATCGTCCGGATCAATTTCCTCGTCTAAAATTTCCATTGCCTCTTCGCCTGCTTGTATTTGCTCTTCACTAACATCAGCTTCTTTATCTTCTGTTGATTCCACACCTTCTCCATCAGCGCTATCAGTTTCCAGTCCTTGCTCTGCAGTATCTAAAGCACCTACTTCAGCCGAAGTTTGATCAGAATTAAGTTTTTCTTCTTCCTTTTTAGCAACTTCCTCCAAATGGTCTGCCACTGCTTCAGCAGTAGCTAAATCCAAATTTTCATCTGAGTTTTCATCCTGGCTTGAGTTTTCTGATTCTATTTTTTCTTTTTTCCCACCTACTGCTGCATCCGCTTGTTCAATTGCTTTTTCAGTTTTTTCTATAAAGTTTTCTGTTTCCTCCAGCAAGGCTAATACTTGTTTCTCACTTCCTGCTTCTGCTTCCGCATTTGTTTGCGAAACATTTGTTTGTATTTCTTCCGGCATTGGTTTTCCTCCTGTTTCCATTTTAAAATCCTTTTAACTTAATTATTAACTAATCTTAGAATAGTATATCTCATGTTAACTTTCAATTATTAGCAGTTGAACCAGAGATTTTTTTCATGATATAGTAACTTTAATCAATATTATGATTATTAAAGGAGCCGATTATGCCTGCCCAAAGTGACCAAACAAATTCTCCCCCGGAAGAAAGCAAAGCTGATACTTCCCTTGAAACTTTTATTGACCAACTAGTTAAAGAAAAAAAATATCCCGCCAAAATGGACCCCCAGGTAATTGAAAAAATAAAAGCTGATCTTCAAGACTTGCTGCAAAGAACCATTAATGCCAAAATACTGGCTAAAATGGAGGAAGAAGATAGAAAAGAATTTGTCCAAATGGTGGAAAACAATGCCACTGAAAAAGAGACCCAGGACTTTATCAAAGAAAAGATACCGGATATTGATAGTTTTTTAATTGACGTCCTTTCCAATTTCCGTAAAAAATATCTAGGGAAAATATAATGCCGGAAACCAAGAATCCAGAAGCTAATATTAATCCCGATGTACCAAAAGAATCACCCGCTTCAGTAGAAGAGCCCGGCTCTGTAGAAACTCCGGATGCAGAAGTCCCTGTCCAAGAAAAACCTGCCGCGGAAAGCACTCCGGAAATTGAAACAGCCCAACCAAAACAAAAAGAAACAACCGAAACCACTTCAGGTCCTGACATCCAAGAACAAAAGGAATGGACTCCGGAAAAAAAAGCTGAGTGGGTTCAAAACTATCCAGGAGGCAAAGAGGCTTTAAAACAAACCTTGCAACAATTAAATGAAAAAAGTCAACAGTTAATTGAAGCAGTAAAAAAACCGGGGATAAGTGGGGAGACAATCAAACGATTGAACAAGTCTTCTTACAGAATTATGGCACAAATCAGAGAAATTCATAAAAAAGCACCAACATCAATTTTAAAAGAGTCAAAAAAACAAGATGAACCTGAACAAGAACCCAATATGCAAACCCAAAAGAAACCAGAAATTGACGAATACGGCGATATTAAAACTGAACAAGAAGTACAACCTCAACAAGACTTTGATGAAAGCGGACGCGTTTTAAACCAGGAAGAACAACCCCAGGCTTCAACAGAAGAAACCGGGCAAAAAGAGCAAGAAATTATGTCCGTAGAGCAAAGAAATTCATATTATCAAGAAAATAAAGAAAGCTTGGATTCATATCTAAGCGAAGTTCAAGAAGCAATTAATAATCTTTCAATTGAATTAAAAAACAAAGGTGTTGGTGAGGCAGCAATTGCAACTGATCAGACACAAAAGTTTGATTTTCCCAGTACAAGCGTAAAAGAATTAATGGAAAAGGGTCTTCTTGACTGGAGAAACAAACAAGCAATTACTGAACAGAAAACGCTTACTAGTCCAGAAGCTATTAAAAAATATCCCAAGCTTGCCCAAGAACTTGCAGAATACCAAAAAGACTTTTTAGACTATGCCGAAGGACTACCAAGAGAAGTGGTCGACCAATATTTTCCCGGCCTTTTTGAAACCGTATATCCAAATGGAGTGCCGGGAGAAGAAATCTCAGAAGAACCACTGCCAACAGAAACAGAAAAACAAAAAGATGAAATTGTAAAAATTAAAGTAGCCAACCCAGAAGCAGTTGAACAAGAAGATCAGCAAGGCACCACACTCTATTTAAATGAGCCTATTGAACTTCCTAATGGTAAAAAACTGGAAAAAATATCCCTGAATACAAACAATGAATATTTAAAAGACTTGGATCTGCAACAAATTGCAGTCATTACAGATTCCGGATCCGGACCAGCCCACACACAAACAAGGCCCGGAGACTTTTATAACTGGGAAGTTGTTAAAAGAATCAGCCTAGTTCCGCAGGAAGGCGACAAAATACTGGTTGATAAAGAAAATCTCTCCTTAAAAAAGCCAGAAAAAACCGAATCACTGGATGATCATGAAAATATCCAAACAGAACATGCCAGAAGGGGTGATGCTTCTGAACATGCATTGCACGGAGACTACGAGGAAGAATACCAGCCGGATAAAGAACCGGAAGCAGAAACAGAAATTGCAGACAAAGGTGAAGAAACCGCAGAAGTTGCTGTTAAAGCACCGGAAATAGAAACGATTGAAGACATTAAGTTTCCCTTAGTTGTTGAAACCGGAGAAGAATTAGACATTGATGAGTTTTTAAACAAACCAGGGTCACAAAAAGCTGTTGAAACAATCAGAAATATTTTAAAGGAGCTAAAACAAGAAAACTCGGAAACTTCAGTAGAAAAACTACTCAGCCAAATTCAAGAAATTGCCGACCGCTCTGGATATTTCTCCGATCCAAGTGTACGCACTTCTACCGCCTTAAAAGTATTGAGCGGTTTGGACAGAAATAATGTGCGCAGTGTTATTGGGTCCATGGCAGTAGATGTTGTCCGCTACCAAAATGCTCAACAAGAATACCAACACCAGTTGGAAGAATACCAACAAAAAATACAAGCTTTTGAACAGCAAACTGGGAATGTAAAAGAACAACGAACCAAAATACAGAAAAGTGGAGAGAGGCAAAGCCTGGCCAGCCAAATTGACTGGAGCTTGGAGAATATAACCGGAGAAATGCAAGCACTATCAGAAGAAAGAAAAGGATTTTCCGAAACACCTTTTATGGATTTACAGACCTTACAAATTGTTTCCCAAAAACTTACCCCAATTTTACAAACCGGTGAATTAACAACTGAACAAGTAAAAGAAAAATTAAAAACCGTCATACAAAATGCTGATACAGAAAACAATCCTTTTAACACAGAAGAAAACCCCGAATTAAATCAAGCTTGGGAAGAGTTTAACCGGCTTCGATCATTAAGCTTTGAACAGTTTATGGACGAATATTTTACTGAAGAAGAAAAACAGCAAGGCAGAAGCTTTACAAAACAAGGAGATAAATTAAGAACTCGCTGGACACGGAAGGTCGGCGAGGGAAAAGACGGATCTCCAAGAGAATTGCGGATGAGTGACATTTCCGAACACGTTTTAAAAGGTCTCACTCTTTTTGAAAGACGCCGAGCAGTCGACGTTCCCGAATTTCCGGATAAGCCTACTTCTCCGGAAAGACCTGATATTCTAAAATCAAAAACAATTCCGGAAAGAAAATTTATTCAAAACAAAGACACTTTGGAATCATTGCCTGACCAAGAAAAAGTTACAGTTTATGAACAAATAGGCATACCTAAAGATGATCTTGAAATTGAGGAAAAAGCTGAAGCCTCTGATCTAGAAACTTCTACAGAAACTCCTACTTCCCAAACAGAATATCCCGACGTTGAATACGAAGATACTGAATATGAAGAAAATACTCACACTGAAGAATATGATGATTCTGAAGACATAACAGTTTCTGGGAAAGAACCGGAGCCGGAATTGAGTGAAGTATTTAGAGCAGCTCTTGCAGCTGCTCCACGGGCAGAAGTTGAAATGGCAAGAGATATGGGGATGCTTGAAAGAACTGAAACCGTCGGTAGTCAGAAAGGTGTACTTTCTTATGTAAGAAAACATTTTAAAAATTCCTCAGGATTCCTAAATAAAATGGGCAGTGTTTTTACTGGCGCTGTTGAAGCATACAAAGAAGCTGGATTTTTTAAGCGGGCAAAGGAATTTGCGGTTCGAGTCTGGAAGCATGATTTGGCCAAAGAATATTTTGACTTTAGGGCAACTGCAGACGCACAAAAAAGAATTGAGCAAGAAGAAAACATTTTTGCTGGTCAGGCCGGGATGGAAGCCCACAGAAAAGCAATGACAGAAATGGCACAGCGTTTCCTGCCTGAGGCGGAAGATATATTTGCTAAGAAAAAAGAACTCATCACTTCCAGCGGAGAAAGAGTTGTTCTTCTAAATCCTGAAGCTGATACGTTTCATAAAGGGATTGTTGATAGTCTAAGAAACTTGGCAATTGAATATGCGGCATCAGGATTAATGCCCGATGCGCAAACAATTGAAGGGTTTGAGATTCCTACACAAGGTATGACAGAAGAAGGCTTTATCAGCAAAGTCCATGATTATGCCCGGGAAATTGCTAAGAAAAAACCTGAATTACTTCCCTCCTCCCTTTTTTACGGAGACACCCTTTTGGAAACAGCCAATGAAATGAAAACCTGGCTGCACCACCAAGCCGGACGCGCCCGAATTGAAGGAGATCTTCAAGAGACTCTTGAACAATGCTTAGGAGAATTGTCTGAAACTGAACTACAAGTTGCTTTAGGAACAGCACATTTTGGCGCTAGAACAAAACAAGAAAGAAATATTACCGAGCAAGCAGTGGAAAAAATTATTAAAAATAAACCAGAATTAAGTATCCTGGGTAAAACTATTAACGTCGGACTACACGAAACAACTTTGTCTGCGATTGCAGCTGGGGTTACCTCAGCAGCAAAATTGCCGGCCCGTTTTGCCGGCCTTACCTTAAGACTGACCGGTAACCAGGAACTTGCAAGCCTAGTTTCTGCTGGAACAATGCCCGTATTTACTACCGCTGTCGGCGGAATAAGAGGCTTTTTCCATGAAATGGGCAGACTAAAAGTGGAAAGAACAGCGGTTTCACGCTGGTCTGCTCAGGAAAGGGAAATACCTGAAAAAACTCCAACGCAGGAATTCACCCGCTTTTTGTACAACACGAAAGAAATTGATTCAGAAATCTTACAGCCCTTAGATGCAGTTTTGCAAAAAGACAGACTGACTGAACAAGATGTTATTAATGCAAGCGCCATTATTGCCGAGGCAAAAGCTAGAATTTCTTTAAATAATGAACATGAAATTGACACTTTAATTGTTGGGCTGGAGCAAAGTGAAGGTAAAAAATCAGATTTGGTTTCCAATCTGGCCGAAGCAGAAGTCAGACTGCAGCAATACAGTAAAGAACACGATGAAATAACTATTGAACCGGATAATTTAATAGCTGATTTAACCGATTACCACCGAAATAAGCTTTTGGACGGAGTCAGCAATGACGTTGATACAGCAGAAATTCAGGGAATAAAGGAAATTAACAAATCATTTAACAGGTGGCGGGTTAAACGTTCCGGACTAAGAGCAGTGAGCCGCGCCGCTCAAGGATTTGTAATCAGCGCTTTGGCCCAGGAAGGCGTCCACTTGTTTAGGGAAAAAGTTCTTGGACATGAACTTGAGACTGTCCCTTTAATTGAAAAAGGTCTGCAAAAACTCGGAATCCTTAAAGAAGCTGCCCCTCCCCCGGAATTGGGACCAACTGTTGCAATGGCGCTTGATGATGGAGAAAAAGCTTTTCTGCCCGAAGGTTCAAGCTTTGAAATTAACGAAGCAACAGACACAGTTGACATCACTCTGCCCAACGGAGAAAAAATAACTAATATCAGCCAAGATATTGATGCAATTAAAAATACTTTGGAAGATCACGGCGTCAGTACTTTAAGAACAAGTGTTGCTACAATCAGCAGACCCGAAGTAATCCAAGAGCCAACTGAAAAAGCTTATGATGCTCTTGAAAGATTAAGAATTGGCCACGAACAAGCATCTTTGGAAATTCCGGAAGGAACACACTTACAAGCAACTGGAAAAGATACTTATTCTTTGTTAACTAATAATGAAGACATTCCTTTATTAAAAAACATCCAGCTTAATTCTGATGGAGAAATAGTTAATCAAGCTGTAATCCGCCAGCAGGTTCAGAAATCGGGTTTACTCGACTTCTCAAGCAGAAAAAGATATATTCAAGACGGCGAAACAACAACTAGGGTAACCAAAAAAATAAGTGAATGGATACATAATGCCAAGGGTGTTAAAAGTGTAATAAGAAGGGGTTGGTGGGACAATATGACCCCGGACGGCCCTTATGAATATTCAGAGCTGGGATTGGCAATTCCCAAAGTTGACGAAGCTGGTAATGTCATTCAGTCATTTAGAGATCTTGGAGACGCCACTTCAACACAACTACCGGGAACTAGTTTAAATGTTGGTCAGTTTGTAAAACAAAATGCAGCAAAATTAATAATAACACCATCCAGTGCCGATACTTCCCGCACTTTTGTCTTTGAATTTAATGCCAGCGGAGTTGCACGTATTCCTGCGGAAAGCCCGGTTGCACAGCTATTTGAAGACGGCAAATTTTTGGGCGCTTATGTAGAAATTGCCCAGATCAAAGACGCAGCAGAAGGAGTTACGGATATTATGCCGGTTGCAACATACAAAGGCACTGACAGTGTAGGAGAAATCGTAACAGAAGAAACAGTCCCTAATATTATAGAAGTGCCAAAAGCAGCAATTGATTTGGTCAGACCTGTAACCAAAATTGTTGAAGAACAACTTAAAAGCATATCTTTTGCATTGCCGCAGAAAATACAGGAAATAACAGCATGGCCGCCAAGCATTTTCCGCCCTGGCAGAAGAGCATTGGAAATGGGAGAAAAAGAACAACATTCTCCTAGCTTAGTCTCTCCAATTTATGAAGACGAGTACGCAGAAGAATATCCTGACTATTATCAAGAATACCCTGAATATCAGGAATTTGTTGTTTCAAAAACAAGTTATCCAGAACACGAGATAAAATCAAAAAAATTTGAATATCCAGAGTATGAAGCAATCAAAAATATTCCAACTTATGAAGAACTATATAATTCATTAGAGATCTCTGAAGCAGAAAAGCAAGAATTAAGAAGACTTTCTCCAAAAAAAAGGATTAAAGAAATAGCGAGAAAAACAAAAGTAAGCTTATCAGAGACACCAATTGTTGAGCAAATAAAACAAATTCAAGATAAACTAAGAATACAGCCAAAGGAGAATCTCCCATCAACTGTTAGCTTTGAAACAGAAGTACGAATCGAAGAAAATGCTGTTTATACAGAAACAACTGCCGGAAAAACTGAAAAAGGAGGAAGGAGTACTGATGAAGATGGAATATTTGTCGACGGAAACTTTATTTTAAATGCTGAAGATATAAAAACTCTTGAAGATCAACTGCAAATTAATGCTAAAGAACTGGAGGGAAAATATAATAAGCTTAAAAAAGAAGGTAAGATTGATAATATCAGCATAGTTGCAGACGGAATGGGTGGTTACCATGGAGGAGAAATTCATTCTTCAGCAATTGTACTTGCTACTGTCCAAAATTTAGTTAGCAAAGTGGAAAAAGGATATTCAATTAATGAAGACCTCCTTAAACAAGCTTTGATTAAAGCAGATAGTATCACTAATAATCTTTCTGCAGTCCCACATGGAAGCGGATCAACAATAACCATTTCATTACAGCAAGGAAATAACGTTGTTGGGGCAAATATAGGAGACACTCGTGGATATAAAATAGGAAAGGACGGAAAAGTTGAATTATTAACTGATGATGATAGCTTGGTATGGAAACAGACAATTCAAGGAGTTATTACTCCTACCGAAATGATTACACACCCACAAAGAAGCGGAATTCTAGCTGCAATAGAAAAAGGGAGAAAATTAGACGAAAATAAAATTTCTACATTTTCAATTGAAATTAAAAAAGGAGAGAGGGTCTTATTGTGTTGCGATGGGGTCTGGGAAGGAATAGAACCCAAAGAAAAAGCAGCAAGAACCTTAGAAGAAATTTATAGACAAATATTAAACGAAAGAAACATAAGTCAAGAATGGAGAAAATTAACTCCTGAAGCAAGAAGAGAAATAACAAGAGAAATATATGCTAAACATTTAGAACAACATATTTCAGAAATGGAAACACCAGAACAAATAGTCAACACACTAACAAATAAAGAATCTGGTATTTATTCAGGCGATAATGTTTCTGCTGTTTGCTTTGAAAATACTGACAAAACTGGTAAAAAAAAACAAGAACGATTAGATAAAAGAGAATCCTCCCATCAAACTCCAGAAAAACTTATTAAAGAAAGGCTTCAGGCACAAGACAATTACTTAAACAGGCTTAAAGAAAGATGGACATTAGAAAGTTCAAATCCAAGAGTACTAAAAACTTTATATAGATTAAATGGCGGAGAAAGAAGTTTTTTTGCCGAGCTTAAACAAATAAATTCTCAGCTTCCACCAATGAAGGAAGAGTGTCGTTTCTCAATTGTAATCCCTGCTTATCTAGAGGAACAAAATATTCAAGACACTTTAAAAGACTGGGTTGAACAATTTACTGAAAATGGAGAACCCTTAGATCCAGATCTTTTTGAAATAATCGTATTGATCAACAGACCAAATAAAGATGTTGAATTTGATGAAACGTATGAAAAAATCCAAGAATTAAAAGAACACCCTGATTATCAAAGATATAATATTCATACAATAAAAAAGACTTTTAATTTTCCTCCTTCAGGAAAAGCCGAAGAAGTTAAATTTGGAGATAAAACAGTAACAGTCAAAGGTGGCGTTAGAATGGGATTAGTATACACCCTTCCCGCAGACCTTGTTGTTCTCAGAAATTCAAAAAGAAAAAATTCAGAGGAAAAGGCAAATCTACTCATGAAAACTGGAGGCGCAGATGCTTTTGCAAGAAACCCTGAATATATCAATCGTGTACTAAAGCTTTCCGAACAATCTCCACAAATAGAACAATATAATTTTCGAGCAGATTTTTCTCCAGAAATATACGAACATATACCTCTCTTACACGTTGTGGAAAGATTTAGAGAGATCATGAATCTTCAATACACACAAAGAAAAAGTTTATTAGGTTGTGGCGTTTATCGTAGTTCATTATATTCTGAGGCAGGAGGATTCAATCCAGATTACAGATTAGCAGAAGAGATTGATCTTAACAAGAGATTAAGAAAAAGCATTAGAAAAAAAGCATCAGAAAAAAAACTAAAGCCAAAAGATCTATGGAGAAGAGGTAGATATTTGATGGCACTTGATGATCCTAGAAGAAATCTAGCCGCTATTTGGGAAGGTTTACCAATGCATTATTCATATTTACAATTTGAAGATCGAGAAAGAATTTCAGACAAAGGAATTGACAGTATTCTAAAACAACCCCTACCACCTAATGCTGAACTCACAAAAGAAAATATGCAGATGCATTTTGAAACTTACATTAGGTACTATCTAAGACTTCTGTATCTCTATGGACATAAAGAAGAAAACAATCCCGTAGATACAAAAAATGATTTTGCTGCTTCCTGCCAAAAATTAAGAGAATATTTAGACCGCACTTTTTTCTTTCTCGGGTTACCAGAAAACAGTTATCAATTACGCTTTGACCAAGAAATTGACCAGTGCCAATCTTTTCAAGAAGCTGCAGAAAGACTTGAAATAGATTTTTCTTCTGAAAACAAAGCAACAAGACTTAAGGATTTGTTAAAAGAAGGAGTTCACCTAGAAATAAAAGATATTGAAGCACTTAAACCCCTGTTAGAGAAATACAAGCAACGTGAACATCCAGAATGGGTAACAAAATAAGACTCTTATAAATCTTCTCTCCCTACTTGCATTAATTCATCTATTCTATTGTTTAAGGAAGGCAAAACCTCATTAGCTGCAACAGTTACATATGGGCCCGCACCTTCAACAATTGCTCGGTCAAAATGTCCTCTTTTAAGAAGTAAAAGTGCTAACTTTGACCCTTCGTCAAGTTCTTCTATTCTCTTAACAATTTTCTTTAAAGAAGGATGGGAATCAATATGACTCTCCCACATTTCTTCTGCCATTTCTGCAACCTCTTCTCGTGAATAAGTCTTGTTTTCAATTTGAATATTTTCTGATCCATCAGTTTGAGCTACTTCTTTTTTTAAATTAATTTCTGCATTTGTTTCTGCCATTTAAACCTTTCTAAAAATTAAATAATATATTAGAAATATTATAAGGATTCATTTTAAAATTCAACAGACTTACTCTTTATGTTAAACTTTACTTAATGAAATTTAAAACTGTTGTTTTATACCTACTTATTTTTTTTCTTCCTTCCAACTTAGCTTTGCACTTTAAAAATTCTTCTGCTTTGGTTTTGGGAATATATCAGGACTATTTAATTCCTACTATATATTTAACTGATATCTTAATCTTTTTTCTTTTTATTCTTAATTTTTCCAGTTTTAAAAAAATATTTAAAGACCCAAAAAAAGTTTTGTTTACTATCCTTCCTTTTTTCTTTATTTTATTTGCCCAAAGAAAAGGAATTGCATTTTATAAAGCACTAAAGTTTTCTGAAATTATCCTACTTTTTTATTATTTAAGAACTAAAAAGATTAAGCAAAAAAAAATTGTACAAATACTATTTTTTTCTGCTTTAGCTCAATCACTTTTGGCAATCGCACAGTTTTTAAAAGGCGGTTCTGTTCTTTCTTATGTACCTTTTGGTGAACAACCATTCACAATAAATTCACCTGATATTAAAAAAATTATTCTTCCCAATGGCGCTTTAAGAGCAGTTTCTATGGGAACATTTCCCCACTCCAACATTTTAGCTGCTTTTTTGGCTTTTACACTTGCTTTAAATATTAAAAGACTTAAAAAATTATGGCAGTGGTTTATATTGTTTATTATTGAAACAGCTTTAGTTTTAACTTTTTCTTTGCCGGCAATTTTCTTGTCTTTTTTAGTTTTGGTTTTTTATATATTTAATAAAAACAAAAAGATTGGCTTAGTGTTTGCAGCTGTATTTGTGGGAATTGCAATAGCTTTTTACGATTATTTATCAGAAACAATTTTAGATTCTTTTTATAAACGCCTAACTCTTATAAAGGCTTCTTTTCAAATAATAAAGGATAATATTTTATTTGGTGCAGGATTAAATAATTTTTTGGTTATACTGCCTAATTATTTGCGTCCAGCAAATATTAATTTTTTTCAGCCCGTACATAATTTCTTTTTATTGTTATCTTCGGAAATGGGAGTTACAGGACTGATAATTTTTATTTGTTTTCTTACAAAATCATTTAAAAGAGCCTTTTTAAAAGTGGAAAAAAATCCTTTTGTTTTAATATATTTGCTAAGCTGGCTTTTACTATCTTTGTTTGATCATTATTTTTACACTTTACAGCAAGGACTTTTACTAACAGCTTTTGCTTTTTATTTCATATATGAAAAATAGTTTTGTATAATTAGATTTATGAGCTTACTTATCTGGTTTTTTTTATTCATCCTGCAACTTTTTGTTCTTTATCTTGTATCAACTAACTACCAGAAAAAACTCTATTTGTTTTTTTACTTATTAACCAAAAGCAAACAACTAAGCATTTCCTTAATGGCAGTTCTTCTGCTTCCCGGTACTGTAATTCATGAAGTCTCCCACATGTTAGTTGCTGAAATTCTTGGAGTAAGAACCGGAGAGTTTAATTTTATGCCGCAGAAAAAAGAAAACAGTAATGAAATAAGAATTGGCGGGATTAAAATAGCCAAATCCGATCCAATAAGAAGAACCATTATTGGAGTGTCTCCAATTTTTCTTGGATTAGTACTCATTAGCGTCCTTTTTTACTTGCAAATTCTACCAATAATTAAAAATCCTTCTTTATTTTTAAATAACAACTGGCAGTATTATTTACTTTTTGGCTTGTCAAGCTATGCCCTTTTTGTTGTTTCCAACACCATGTTTTCTTCAAAAAAAGACCTGGAGCAAGCAATTTATCCCATTGTTTTATTAATTATCCTGGTAGTTGCTTTACAAATCGGGGGCATAACAATCAAAGTAAGCTTAAATCAACAAACACGCGACTTCTTTTTAAATATCTTACAAAGCCTAAACTATTCTTTGTTAGCAACCATTAGCATTGACATTGTTTTTTTATTGTTAGCCAAAATCTTAACAATTATTTCCCAAAAAATATTGGGAAGAAGAGTTTTAGAAAAAATTAAGCAATAGATTGGCAATTACGAAAAAATCCTCTTTCTGATATCATATATAACAAATGGCCGAAACAGTTTCGCAAGAGTTAGTCCAAAAAACAAACCAAATCCTTTCTGTAATTGCAGACTTTCAGGAAACAGGAAACCCGAATGCCCGTCAACAAATACTTGAATACATTAAAAACCCTCAGTACCAAACATTTCTAAACAACATTTTTCGAGAAAACGTATCTGCAAATAAATTTAGTGTTTTAACCCAAAATCCGCTTAATAATTTAAATATTTTAAAGCAATCCCTTTATGCTTTTATTGCCTTTCACCAAACAGAAATTGTTGAAGAAACCGGCAAGCTGCCACCCAAGGAAATACTTGAAAACTATTTGGAACAACTGGATAAAGAAAACCCGCAACAACAAGCAGATATTCGTAGTGTAGTAAGAAGAACGATTGACACGGCTGAACAAAACAACATTGAAAATTGGTTTAAAGTCACAGCTAATCCATACGCACAAACAAAAAAAGACCTCCAAACAGCAACTGATTCCTACTTTGACCAAATATATGAAAACCTTAATCAAAAAAAAGCACAAGCGGAAGCAAAAAAACCAACCGGAACCCCTACAACCGGAAAAGAGGTGCTGCAAAAACAAGAAGATGTCATTACCCTGCAAACAAGAAAAAAAATCCGCCAATCCTATACAACTCTAATATCTGAAACAGCTCTTAATGAATATACCCAAGAATTTGAAAAACAGATTCAACAACCTGGAATATCTGCTCAACAAGCCCACCAAGCAGCTCTGCAAAAAGCGCAAAAAAACACAATAAATAGGCTGAACCAGATTCAAGATCCAAACCAAGCATATTTCATGCATAGCGAGGGAAAAAAACTTCTATCACAAACAATTACACAGACCTTAAATAGACAAGATTTCCAGAACTTTAATCAAGAACAAGTTTTTGAACAAAAAAAAGAGTGGGACCAACACCAAACTAAAACAACAAAGAAAGAAAATCTTAAAACCATAGTTGCACCCCCACCTAAGAGAAACAGAATTGAAAAGGAATTCGTTAGGGTTTATCAGGAAAAAGTAAAAACAATTGCAGAAAAAATTAAACCCAGCCTTTCTGAAGAAGAAACACCAACACAAAAACAGATTTATCAATCTCAATTTGCTGACCACTTACAAGATTATGCTACAGAAAATGAAGAAATAATCTCACAAAGAACCGGAATTCAGATAAACAGACTTGAACATAACCTCTGGGAACAATACCAGCAAGACAGTCTTTTACAAACCCAAATTGAAAACAATATTCACAAAACAACTCGCGAAAATCTAGAAGTTATAATTAATAATGCCCGTCAGGATTTTATCAGAAAAGCAGACTATGATATTCCCTCTTCTCTTCTTAAAGTTGACGACCAAGTTATTTCCCGTGCAGCAAGCGAACTTTCCGAAAAAATTGAACCTCAAACAAAAGAATTTCTTGAATTTCACTTCCAAGCGCTTGAATCTGGAGAAAGCCTTCCCGGTCTAACAATTTCACAAGCCCTTTTATCTTCAGATCCACAGCTAGTAAAGGACTATGCTGTTAGTTTTCTTTCAAAGCCGGGAAAATTAACAGACGCGCAAATTCTTGTTTTGGCAGAAAAAATTGACGTTGATTATCTTGCTTTGCATGCGTTTTTAAAAGGACACAACGCACAGACTTTGCGCGACTTGGCGACTTCACTTCAAAGAGGATATCAGTTTGCAGGAATAAAACTGACTGAACAACTCAACCCTTTGGATCCTAGAGTTACTAAAATACTTGAATTTGCAGACCAACTGGAAAAACTTGAAAACATCACTCCGCAGGATTTTTCCGGTCAATTATTTACCAGAAACCTGTTTAAAACCTTACAAGTCCGCGCCCACATTAATAATATGCGCTACACCTTTGTTGACCAAGCAAACAAACTCAACCCCTTCCGTCCGCTTGTATTTGGAAAACAGTATGTCACTGACAAATATTACGAAATTAAATTTAAAGTTCAAGATAAGGTTGTTGAAGAAATTAAAAAAAGACCTGTCGGCTGGCTTTTAACTCCGCGCTACAAAACAAGAGTCAAAGTAGCAAAATTTTTAGATAAACATCCTAAACTAAATAAAACACGCAAAAAAGTAAGAAAATGGATGCCGGGTAAAATTGGCAAAACAGTAAAAAATAAAGTTTCGCATTGGGCACGAAAAAAAGTTGCTAAAAAGCTTCTGGAAAAAGGTTTAGAAAAGGCAGCCGATAAACTTTTAAAAGAAGGTTTCAAGTCTTTACTACGCTATGCTGCTGTTGAAGGACTTGGAGGAACGATTGGAGCTGCAATCGGATCTGTAATTCCAATTCCTGTGGTAGGACAAGCAATAGGCTGGATTATTGGCACCCTCGTTTTTGAAGTAGGCTACCGCCTAATTAAGTTTATTGGTAAACATACAATCGGATTCATTAAAAAACACTCCTGGGACAAGCTTCCCGAAGATGTTAAAAAAGCAATTAAAATTCTTTTACCTTTTCTACCAATAGCTCTCTTTTTTATGAACTTTATTTTACCTGCTTTGACAATTATTGTACCTATTGTCACTGCTGCCGCTACAATTATTAAATTTGGCGGGAAAATATGGAACGGAATCACTGGAATGTTTAAAGGAGCAAAAAATGCAGCAGCAAAAGCAGCTAATCAAGTTGTTAATACTGGAGTTTCCAGCGCGGAAATTGTAACCCCTATGGTAGGAGCAGGTGTTGGTTTAAGCAGTCTTGCAATGCTGGTAATGACTATTTATGCTTCTACATACGTTCCCTATTTTGGCGTCGGAGGACCAGGTCCAAGCACACAGAAATACTTAAAGGTAAACAAACAATCTAGTCCCAAAACCGTAAACAGCGGCGGGGAAACAATCACTTACACTATTGACATTTCCGCTTCAGTTGATGACGTGCAAAATGTAGTAATTAAAGACACGTTTGATGAACAAAGTTTAAATATCAATACCAATTCTATTTCTCCACAGCCAACAAACATAAACGGAAACACTCTTTTCTGGGAGGATTTTGACTTTTCCAAAACAGGAAACAGTTTAACAATAACTTATACAGCAACAACTAAACCAGGTACAACCAGCAATACTAAAATCAGAAACACTGTCACAGCAACTGCAGAATATGAAGGAGAAAGCATTACCAGATCTGATTCTGTTATTATCAACGGCAACTGCAACGACATTGTAGAAATAGCAGAAAATATCAGAGATAGCCTGGAAAAGAACCATCCAGAATGTAGTGTAAGCGGCCCAGACTGGAGCGACTACTACAACTATTCAACCACCCGAGGTGAATGCGTCTGGTGTAATTCTTTAGTTTGTATTTCATACCGTGAAGCTGGACATCCTGACGCAGACGATATTTGCGCTACCGGCAGGAATCCTGGACCCTGGAGTCAGAATTGGGAAGATAGAGGAAAACTAATTAAAAATAATGGAAATGTCGATATTTCTGAAGTTTCTGAAGGCGACATGATACTATTTGATGTCCGCCGTGCAACTGGCTTGTGCAGATTCTGCCATGTTGGCTTGGTTTGCGAAGTTCATCCTGATGAAGTGGTTTCTTGTGAAGCAAACATTGGTACTAAAAACAGACAGCATTATCCTTTTGTAAACGGCCGGTTTGATACTCATTCCGGACTGGAAATTAATTCAATTGTACACCTATGCGATTAAATATATTTAAAAAAACACCAGCCAAATACGTGCTCTTAACCAGTCTTGCCCTTATAGTTCTAGGATTAATAATTGTCAATCAGTTAATAGAAGAAAAACCACAAATAAAAGAAGTACAACCGGCTGCAAATTCAACTTTGGAAAAACTAGAAACACCAATTTTGGTTACATTACATAAACAATTGACCAGCGAACAACAAGACAAAGTCTCTATACAAATCACCCCATCAATTCAACTGCTTAAGAAATGGCTGGATCAACAAACTTTGAAAGCCGCCCCAATTAATTACTTTAAAGAAGGCACTGAGTATAAAATAGATGTCTACTACAATCAAAATATAGTTTATCAATGGAGTTTTAAAACTGCAAAACCAACCCTTGACGATCCAGCAGGAGAAGTACTGCAAAAAAATCTGAAAGAAAAACCATGGATTGCAAATATGCCAATAAAGACAAACAACTACAAGATTCAGTATCTTGGTTCTAAAGATCAATTCCGGGTTTTAATGAAAATTGATATTACCTCACCTTTATCAAGGAACGAGCAAATTGAAAAAATAAAAACAGAAGCTCCGCAAAAATTGGAAGAAATTGGTATTGATACCTCTGCTTACAAAATAGAATACACTTTTAATCCGTAAAGAAAAAAACTCCTTTTAAGAATTAATTTTATCTTGTATACTTAATCATATATGAAACAACACCCAATTCCACAAGATATTGCTTCTTACGAGTTCCGCTTGGTTGGAGACATGACTTTAAAACAGTTTTTTGAACTTGCCGGCGGCATTGCCGTGGCCGTCTTTTTTTATATTCTTCCCATCCATTCATTTTTCCGTATTCCTTTAATAGTGCTCTCTGCGTTTACAGGTATAGCCATGGCTTTTTTTCCGGTAGAGGAAAGACCTTTAGACGTTTGGTTTAAAAACTTTATCAAATCAATTACCCATCCTACACAATTTATTTGGAAAAAGAAATCAATTACTCCCCCCGCTTTTGAATTCACCTATCATAAAAAAATAAATATAAAAGAAGATAAAAACAAAAAACAAACAAAAGATCTGCAAAGCTTTTTAAAAACACTTCCTGATGCACAAGCCGGGGCCGGAGAAGAGGACCAACAATTAGCCAGAATAAACAATCTTTTACAAAATATTCAACCGCAAAAAGTTTCAATACAAAAAAGACCACAAACTCAGCCAGAAACAGAAAAACAACAAAAGCCTGAAGTAAAAGTAAGAAAGCTCAGTAGCAAAAGAAACCTGAAAAAAGACCAAACAGTTTATACATCTCTTGTACAAAAAAAGCCCGTAGAAATACAAAAGGAAAAACCGCTTAAAATAAAAAAGGACAGGGAAGAACCTTTAATCAACAACCACGAATCCAAATTTCAAAAGAAACCACAAGTTAAACCCGCAGAGCCTTTAACACCTCCTCTTAAAGTAGAAAACCGCAGAAAAGACCAAAAGTTTTCCGAAGCGGAATTTGAAAAGGAACTGCCTATTCCACAGAAACCAGACATTTCAAATCTTTTGGTCGGCATGGTTTTAGACACTGAATCCAAAATTCTCCCTAATGCTTTAATTGAAATTCAAGATTCAAAAGGCAATATTGTCCGAGCGCTTAAAACAAACAAGCTGGGACAATTTTATACAGCCACTCCATTAAAAAACGGTTCTTATAAAATAATTCCTGAACATGAACTCTTTGAATTTGATATAATAACTCTTGAGTTAGAAGGAGAAATTATTGATCCATTACGTATACAAGCTCAAAAGAAAAAACAAATAAAAGAAGAAGGAAAAAAAGAGCACATTGAGCTATATTAATATTATATAAATAAAAAAATGAACCCTGCCCAAACTCCAATCAGAGCAAGCACACAAGAACACCTCGATATTGAAGATGTAAAAGACAACATCGTTATTTTTAAAGACGGTTCCTGCTGTATTATTTTACAAACAACAGCTGTTAACTTTGGTCTTTTATCAGAAAAAGAGCAGGACGCAACAATTTATGCATACGGAGAGCTTTTAAATTCTCTTTCTTTTACAATTCAAGTTTTTATTCGTTCTCAGCAAAAAGATATTTCTTCTTATCTTAAACTTTTAGACAATGAAATAAATAAAAAAAAGCCAAGACAAATTAAAGAATGGTTAAAAAAATATTACTCGTTTATTGAAGAAACTGTTAAAAACAGAGAAATATTGGATAAAAACTTTTATGTTATTATTCCTTTTTCAACCACTGAGTTGGGAGTTGCCAGCTCAATCAGTTCTTCATTTAAAAAATCTCAAAAACTTCCTTATCCAATTGACTATATACTGGAAAAAGCCAAAAACAATCTATATCCTAAAAGAGATCATATGATAAAACAATTAACCCGAATCGGACTAAACAGCCGGCAACTGGAAACAAAAGAGCTGATCCGTCTTTTTTACCAAATATACAATCCGGAAAGTGAAGGTCAAAAATTTACATCTTCTGAAAACTATACTCGCTCTCTTGTTCAAGCAGCAATTAAAAAACAACAGGAAAAACAAAATGGTTGACTTACCTTTTGACTTACCATTTTTGTCAAAAAAGAAAAAAGAAAAAAAAGACAATAAACCTGAGCAAAAAAAGTCCACAATTGACAAACTATCCGAAGGCATGGTTTCAGTAAAAGACGTTATTGCTCCCCCTGCTATTGAAGTTGATTTTAATGATTTAAAAATTTCCAACACTTTTTTCCGAACTTTCTTTGTGGCTGGATATCCTAGATTTGTTAACGCAAATTGGCTTTCCCCTTTAATCAACTTTGACCATTCTTTGGATATCTCGATGTTTATTTATCCGATTGAGGGCAAAGGTATTCTTGAAAACCTAAAAAGAAAAATAGGAGAAATGGAAGCCGAGATTCAAACAGATCTTGAAAGAGGCAGAATTGCCAATATTCAAACCAAAGTTAAATTGGAAGACGCACATTCTTTACAGGAACAACTAGCCAAAGGTTCAGAAAAGTTCTTTAGGTTGGGCTTGTATATAACCCTACCAGAAAAAAATAAAAAAGACCTTAATTCTATCTCTCAAAAAATGCAGTCAACTCTTGGGTCTTTAATGATAGTTTCCAAACCAGCCACATTGCAAATGGAACAAGCTTTTAAAAGCACTTTGCCAGCTTGCAAGGACAAATTAAACATTACCAGAAACATGGATACAACCTCATTAGCAACAACCTTTCCTTTTACTTCTTCTCAACTAACAGCAAATAAAGGGATTTTATACGGAATAAATGAACACAATGAATCATTAATAATATTTGACCGCTTTTCTTTGGAAAACGCAAACACGCTTGTTTTGGCAAAGTCGGGAGCCGGAAAAAGCTACATGGTTAAGCTTGAAGCTCTGCGTTCCTTAATGTTTGGAACAGAAATTTTGGTTATTGACCCGGAATCTGAATACCGCGACCTTTGTGAGTCTGTGGGAGGCGAATATATTAACTTCTCCCTTGACTCTCCCCAAAAAATTAATCCTTTTGATTTATCCGGAATGGAATCAGAAAATGAAAGCGCTTTAAGTCAAAAAATTCTTTCTTTACACGCCTTGTTTAAAATTATTATGGGAGAAGTTTCTCCCACTGAAGAAGCCATTCTTGACCAGGCACTTGTATTAACCTACAAGCAAAAAGGTATTACTCAAGACCCTGCAACCTTTTCCAACCAACCTCCATTATTGGAAGATCTTTATAAGGTTCTAGTTGGGATGGAAAAAAAGGAGTCAGAAACAATGGCTGCTAAACTGGAACGATTTGTTAAAGGTTCTTTACGCGGAGTTTTTGACCAGCAAAGCTCTGTAAAACTTAATAATCCTTTCACTGTTTTTTCAACACGGGAATTGGAAGATAAGCTAAGACCGGTAGCAATATTTATGATTTTGGACTACATTTGGACAAAAATTAAACGTGACCGCAAGAAGCGCATTTTAATCGTTGATGAAGCATGGTACTTAATGCAACATGAGGACTCTGCAAACTTTCTTTACAGTATTGCTAAACGTGCAAGAAAATACAATCTGGGTCTAACAACCATTACACAAGACGTTGAAGACTTTTTACACAGCGACCATGGAAAAGCAATTATTACCAACTCTTCAATTCAAATCCTTTTAAAACAAAGTCCTGCAGCAATTGATCTGCTAGCAAAAACTTTTTATCTTTCACAGGGTGAAAAAAATCTACTCTTGTCAGCTGACGTTGGTCACGGAATATTTTTTGCCGGTGCAAACCACGTTGCCATGAATGTTGTTGCATCAGAAGAAGAACATAAAATAATAACTTCCAATCCCAATGATATTCAAAAAAAACCTCGTTCTTCAATTTCCAGTTCATCTTCCTCTCCAAAACCAACCCCGCCCCCTTCACCTTCTCCAATACCCCAAACATCTCCTAAACCAAAAATAGAGAAGAAAGAAAATAATGAGAGTAATATTCGCGGATCAATAACTCCACCAAAACCACCAAAAAAGGAATAATCTTTTAGTCCTGAATGCGTACAGGCATAATTACATGAAGAAAATCTTTATCTTTTTGCGAGCGAAATATTCCCGGTTTTAAGGATCCACTAAATTCAAAATTCACTTTTTCGCTTTCTATAATATTTAAAAAATCCTGTAAAAAGCGCCAGTTAAAAGCAATTTCAAATTCTGGACCTTCTTTTTCAACCTCAATTTCAATCTTGTTTTTACCAACTTGTGCTGCATTGGAACTAATATAAATTTTTTGTTCGTCAGACTCCATTTTCATAATATTGGCACTTTCCCTTGCAAAAATTGCTGTAGCACGAATTGCCCTTTCCAAAGGTTCTTTATCAATAACTACCTTTGTTTTTCCTTCTTCCGGAATAATTTTTTCAAACTGAGGAAATTCTCCTTCAATTAAGCGAGTAACAATTTCAATATCTTCAAATTCAAAAATAACTTGATTTTCCCTACTGGTTAAGGCAATTTTAAACTCTTTATCGCTGGGGAAAATTCTTATTAATTCTTTTAAGGCTTTTCCCGGAACTAGAAGTTCAGGTAGGCGTATTTTGTCTTCCATCTTAATTGTTTCAATGCTCAAACGATATCCATCAGTTGCAACCATTTGCAGTCCATTTTCCTCGCTTGATATTCTTACACCGTTCAAAACCGGACGACTTTCATCCACTGCTGCTGCAAAAACAACTTTTTCTATAGCTGATATAAAAACAGCTGAATCCATTTTAAAAACTTCCACGTTTTCAAGCTTCTTTTTGTTTTTTAAACTTGGAAGCTCTGGAAACTCTTCAGCCGATATTCCGTTAAAAGTAGCTTCAAAGTTTTGACACTCAACTTCAAGTTTTTCCCCTTTTTTTTCCAAGGATACATTTTCTGCTGGAAGGGAAGCTATAAATTGAGTTATTTTTTTTGCTGGTAAAGTTAGTTTTCCTTTTTGCTCAACTTTTGCTGGTACCCTAACACTAATTCCTGTTTCCAAATCAGTAGCAGATACAATTAGACCTTTTTCTTCTGCACTTAAAAGTATATTTTCCAAAATCGGAAGATTTGTTCCGCTGCCAACAACTCTGCTGACTGTTGATAAGCTATTAGCTAGATTTTCCTGAAGGACTTTTACTTTCATCTTTTATATTTTAACAATTTTGAAGTTTATTTGCTAGGGGTTATTTAATATTAAACTTTTAACAATTAAAATTATTTAATTTATACGTAAATATAAAACGTTCGTATTATCTTTATAGTAAATATACAGTAGTAGTAGTAATAGGCACGGTGGAAACGTGGAAAAAATGAAAATACAGGCATACTTTAAATCAACTAGTGTGGATTTAATCTAATTGATTTGTGGATATAAAATGGGAATAACTTGTTAAAAAAGTTGGATAAGTGGAAAACCCAAAAAGAGAAATCCACTTTTTAACAAAATTGGAAAAATTATCCACGGACTTATGCACGTAGTTTTCCACATTTATGTGAATAACTGTTTCTTTAAAGCAGCAATGTCTACTCTTAAAGACTCAGAGTTAGAAAGTTCATTGGTTATTTTTTCCACAGAGTGCATTGCAGTAGTGTGGTCTCTTCCTCCAAAAAGATCTCCAATTTTCATAAAAGGAACTCCCATTTCTGTTCGCAATAAATACATTGCAATTTGTCTGGGAACAACAATCTCTTTTTTTCTTCTTTTTCCTTTGAGATCTTTTATTTTTAAGTCGTAGAAGTCGGAAACTTGACGCATTATATCCTTGGCAGTAGTGTGTTTTTTTTGTGCTTTTTCTTTTTTTGTTTTTCCTAGCAAGGCATTTGCCATTTCTGGATTAATTGGAGAGTTTTGTCTTTGGGCTTCAGTTATTAAGCGCATTAAAAATCCTTCTAGGGCCCGGGTGCTTTCAATATTGGCAGCAATTAATTGAGCAACATCCATTGGCAGGTGAATATTTCTTTGTTTAGATTTAATTAAAAGAATAGCGGATCGGAGTTCAAAGTTTGGTCTTTGAATATCAATTGCCAAACCACCTTCAAAGCGTGAACGTAGACGGTCTTCAAGCCCTTTAATCTCGTGAGGATCACGGTCGCTGGTTATTATAATTTGACCCTTTGCGCGGTGAATAGTATTAAATGTATGAAAAAATTCTTCTTGGACTGCATCTTTCCCTCCAATAAACTGGATGTCGTCAATTAATAACAGTTTTGCGGACCGGTATTTTCTTCTGAAGTTTGAGGTGCTTTTTTTTCGAATTGCTTCTATAATTTCATTGGTAAATTCTTCTCCGGTGCAGTAAACAAGCTTGGTTTTGGGATCATCCTGAATAACTTGATGTCCAATCGCATGCATTAAGTGTGTTTTGCCTACCCCTACTCCGCCATACAAAAAAAGTAGCTGATATGTCATTCCCGGATTTTTAGCAACACTTTCAGCAGCTGCATAAGCAGCTTCATTTGTGGAAGAAACGGCAAAAGTTTTAAAAGTATAATCCTCTTTTAAACCTGATTTTTGAATTACTCGTTTTGTGGGATCGTGTTTTTTTTCTTTGTCTGTTTTTTTCTTTTTATTAAAAAGGGGACCTAATTCATCACTCTCTCCTTGTTTGGTGTGAGTTTTGATTGTAAAACTGAGGAGATTGTTTTTTCTGGTAATCCGATCCAAAATTTCTTTTATTTGATTATTGTACTTATTCTTAATTGTTTCTTTTACAAATGGGTTTGGTACCCCAATTTCAATTTTTTGGTGTGAATTTTTTTCGCCGTTTTTTAAATCCAAGATTTGAGTTTGGGCAAACCAAGCAGAAAAACTAGCTTTAGAAAGAGAGATTTGTAGTTCTTCTAAAACCGATTTCCAAAGCTTTTGTTTATCCATGTGTTTATCTTTTTTGGGCAGAGGACAAAATGGAGAAATTAAATAACTACTTCTAAACTACAAAGTTTTCCACAATTAGTCAAGTATTAGTTGCGTGTATTTTTGTAAACTTGAATATAGAAGTATTGCCTGATCTTTCTCTGTTATAAATTAACTATTATAGACAAATAATTACAAACATATAATAAAATAGAGAATAGTAATCCACAATTGTTAATAAAACTCGTTTATTTACAGATTGGCCTGTGCTGTGTTATACTACTTAATACTATGCCAAAAAGAACATACCAACCAAGTAAAAAAAAGAGAGCAAAAAAACACGGATTTAGGAGCCGAAGAAAAGGAAGCAAGAAAAAAATCCTAAAAAGACGCCGCAATAAAGGCAGGAAAAAACTAACTCCTGTAAAAAAACACAAATAACCTTTGACTTTAAAAAAGAAAAGAGGCAAATGCTTTCAAAGAAAAACAGGCTTCCTGGAAGTAAAATTCCCAATATTTTAAAAAAAGGAACTAAAAAGGAATCATCTCTTTTAAAAATTTATTATGAATTAAATGGAAATTCCAAATTTACAATAATTTGCCCAAAAAAAGTAAGTAAAAAAGCAGTTGAAAGAAACAAAATAAAAAGATTAATTAGAGAAGCACTAAGAAAGAAATTAGATAAAGAAGAAATAAAAATTAATGCAGTAATTCTTGCAAAAAAAGAAATAATTGGGCAAAAACAAAATCAAATTAAAGAAAGCTTTGATAGTTTAGTTAATAAAATTAAATGATTAGGAACCTTCTGCTTTTTGTAATTAATGTATATCAGAAAATAAAAAAAAGACTGTTGAAAATTGGTCTTTTGAATAATTCCTGCCGCTTTAAACCCACGTGTTCAAATTATTGTGCGCAGGCAATTAAGCAATATGGTATTATAAAAGGCGTGCCTAAGTGTGTTTTTCGGATTGTTCGTTGTAATCCTTGGAACAAGGGGGGAAGAGATCCGGTATCTTAAATTGTAAAATTTGTTAAAATAGTAAATATGAATATTTGGTTTACTTTACTTTATCAGCCGCTTGTAAATGGACTTATTCTTTTTTATAAACTATTGGGTCACAATTTGGGTTTGGCAATTATTGCCATGACAATATTTATAAGATTACTTCTTTTACCTTTGACTTTACCCGCGCTAAAAGCTTCTAAAAAAATGAAGGAACTAAAACCAGAACTTGATAAACTTAAAAAAAAGCACAAAGAGAATCCGCAAAAATTTTCCCAAGCACAGCTTGAACTATATAAAAAGCACGGAGTAAATCCTGTTTCCGGATGTCTTCCACAAATAGTTAGAATTGTTCTTTTAATTGCTCTTTTTCAAGCATTTAGACAAACTTTACAGGTTGATGGAGATGTTGTTTCCAAATTAAATGATATCCTCTACCCTGCATTAAAACTTGTTAAAGATACTAGCATAAATACCAAGTTTTTGTATTTGGAGCTTACAAAGCCTGATAAGCTAAGTGATTTAATTAATCTTCCCAATTCTGGGGTTTTTGTTTGGATGAAAGAGTATTTGCCCGGACCAATTCTAATTGGTGCATCAATCTCTCAATTTTTATATTCCAAAAAAATGATGGGACAAGCAACTGTTGCTGAACAAGAAGCAAAAAAAACAAAAGAAGCAGAAGATGATATGGCAGCAGCTATGCAAAAGCAAATGTTATATATGATGCCGGTAATGACGCTTTTAGTCGGTTTGAATTTTCCCTCGGGTCTGGTTCTCTACTGGCTGTCATTTTCCTTGGTAATGGTTATTCAACAATTAATTATGGAGGCAAGAAAAAATGGCGGAAACGATTGAAAATAAAATTAAGAAACACACAAAAAATCTTTTAAATTTATTAGGTATTGAAATTCAGGAAGCTGATTTAGAAAAAAAAGATGAATATTGGCATTTGCGCATTAACTGCGGTGAAAAAAATGCCTTATTAATCGGAAGACACGGAGTTACAATAGACTCTCTTCAATTAATTTTGCGCTTTTTAGTAAATCAAGAAACAGAAGATTGGCAAAAAATCATTCTTGATGTTGATGGTTATCGTGAAAAACAAAAAAAAAGGCTTGCAGAAAAAGCATTAGAGACAGCACACAAAGTAGAAATGAGCGGCAGGCCAATAGTATTGGCAAATTTGTCTCCATATGAACGCAGAATTATTCATATCACATTGTCAGACAATCCTAATGTAAGTACCCGTTCTGAAGGAGAAAAGGGCGAGCGGAGATTAATTGTTGAGCCCAAATAAATTATGTACAAGAAAATTTCCATATACAGTGACGGCGGTTCAAGAGGCAATCCGGGTCCAGCAGCAGCTGCATTTGTAGCCAAGTCGCAGAACAATAAAAGGATTGGCCAGGAAAACATTTTTTTGGGAAAAACAACCAATAATGTTGCAGAATACAACGGTGTTTTATTAGCTTGGCATTGGTTGGATAAACTTCAAGCAAAACCACAAAGAGTTGATTTTTACATAGATTCACAATTAGTGGTTAAACAGTTAAACGGAGAATATAAAATCAAAAGCAATCATTTGCAAACCTTGGTAATGAAGATAAAAAGGTTAGAAAAACAAGCAAATTTTGACATTTATTATCATCATGTGAGAAGAGAAAAAAACACGGAAGCAGACAGCCTTCTAAATGAGGCGTTAGATCTGGAAAAAGAGAAGCTTTAAATAATTAAAGTATTATTTTTTAAAGCCTATATTTATTGTTATTAAGACAAAAATAAGCATTGTCACATGAAGGTTAAGAAAAAATACTGCCCTAATGCAAAAAACGAAAAGATATCGAAAAGAAACCAAAATTGAAAATCAGGAATCCAAAGTTTTAATTGTCGGTGGAGCAGGATTTATTGGTTCTAGTTTGTGCAGATTGTTGTTGGACCAAAATTGTATTGTTTTTTGTTTGGATAATTTAACATCGGGAACAAAAAATAATATTAGTGATTTACAGGCGAAAAGCAACTTTAACTTCATTGAGCACGATGTAAAAACATCTTTAAACAGTCTTTCACTTCCCTCTTTTGATTACGTTTTTCATTTAGCCGGACTTGACTTTCTTCACGGACAAAAATCTCATAGTTTGGATACTGTTTTAGTTAATTCTTTAGGAACATACAACCTTTTGGAGCTTGTGCGTGAAAAAAAAGCAAAATTATTATTAGGTTCCTCTTTGGCTGTTTTTCAAGGACAAGTAACCAAAAGAGAGCTTAGCAGCTATTTTGGGAATGAGATGGTAGAAATGTTTAATTTGGGAGAGGCAAAGCGGTTTTCTGAGTCTTTAGCAATGCAATATTATAATAATTACGGTGTTAATGTAAGGATTGCTAGACTTTTTGATGTTTATGGACCAGGAATGAATCTTGGCAGTGGAGATTTAACAAAGGGATTATTTTCTAAAATTGCTTCAGAAAACAAAATTTTGATAAAGGGAAAAGGGAAAGAAGTTGTCTACCCTATTTATATTCAGGATCTTGTTTTAGGTCTTTTAAAGGCTATGTTTTCCAGTGATTCCGGCGGGAAGATATACACTTTGGGCTCATTGAATAAGTACACATTAAGTGAATTAGCAAAAAAAATTCAAGATCTACACCAAGAAAAAGAATTGGAAATAGAATACGCAGAAAAAACAGAAACAGGCAGCAACCCGGATGAAGAGGACATTTTGGTTTCTCAACATCTTTTAAATTGGAAACCACAGATTGATATTGAAACAGGTTTTCTTAAAACAATTAACTGGATACGGAAAAACAAAGAATATCTTAATACAATTCCAGAAAAAAACAAAGATAAAATAAGACAAGAAACTAATCAAGTAAAAGTAAGAACAAATGATGCTCAAAAAAAACATGAGGAACAAAGACAACCAATAACTAATAATAGTTTAGACAAGGAAAAACCATTGGTCGAGGAATCTTTAACAAAAGATGTTAAAAAAGGAGAAACCGTACAGCAAAACAAAGAAAATATAGAAGATTATTCAAGTCAGAACGTGGGAACTTTTATAGAAAGAAATACGCAAGAACCCAAAGCACAAAAAAAACTAGAAAAAGATAAAGATTCAGAAGAAATGGGATCAATTAGGGAAAATTATATTAATGGACAGGAACCAATTGAAAAGCAAACAAAAGAACAGGTTTTAAAAAGTGAAAATAAACTTGAAAAAAAAGAAAAAACAAATCAAATTAAAGAATCGAGTACTGATTTTACAATAAACAACAGTAATAAAAATATGCAAAGAATAAAAGGAAAGAAAAAAGAAGAAAATACAGATGAAAAAAAAGAAAATACAAGTATAAATAAAAAACAAGGAAAGGTTAGAAAATCACACTTTAAATTCTTAAAGTTTATATTAATCTTTATTTTAACAACAACTATTCTTTTATCTCCTGTTCTAATTCTGGGCTATTATTCGTTTAAAAGTGCAAAAAGAATTGAAAATATTAAGAAGGGGCAGTTAAAATTGGATAAAGAGGAAATAAGCGCAAATTTAAGTCAAGCAAATATTGAAATACAAAGAGGACAAAATATTTTGTTTACGATCTCACGTAATCTAACTCCAATTAACAACTTGAAGATAATTAATGACTTGTCAAAATATTATCTTGATGCAAAAACATATATCGAATTGTACAAAGATGAAAATGAACTAGCTGAAGAAATATTTCAATATAAAGAAATTGTATTTAATAATAAACAGGGGGATTTAATTTCTCTTACAGACAATATTAAGACAGGAATTGAAAATTTGTATAACCAGTTAGGACTGATTGAAAGCAGCTTGGGCAAAAAGGATGAATACCAAACAAAAGTAATTAGGAATTTTCTGCCCTGGGTATTTAATGAAGGATCTGAATATAAAAAAGTCGTTGCCCAAAAAAGACTACAATTACAAAAATCAAGCAAATTTATAAATGAACTCTCAAAAGTTTTTGCTTATCAAGGTAAAAAAGTATATTTAGTCCTTTTCCAAGATAATATGGAAATACGTCCTGGTGGTGGATATATAAGCGGAGTTGGTTTATTAACCTTTGAAAATGGAAAATTTTTGGACTTCCAGTTGTTTGATACTTACAAAATTGACAAAAACATTTCCGGTAAAATAGATCCTCCAAGGCAACTAAAAGAACATTTAGGAGAGGACTCATGGTATTTGAGAGATTCAAATTGGAGTCCTGATTTTCGTATAAATGCAGAGCAAGCCCAATGGTTTGTAGAAAAAGGATTGGGTAAAAAAATGGATGGCACAATAGCTTTGGATTGGCAAATACTTAAAAACATCTTATATGAATCAGGTCCAATAATGCCGTCCTTTTATGGGCAGCAGATTACCGGAAGCAATATAGATGAAAGGGCAATTGGATATATACAAGCTACACCCAACTCTGAAGACAGTAAAAATTTTCTTATGGAAACGACAGCTGTTTTGTTTGATGAATTTAAAATGGCAGATATAACCAAAACCAAAAACATGGTGAGAGCTGTTAGTAATTCCTTAACAACAAAGAATCTTTTATTAAGCTTTGAAGACAAAAAAGTTTTAGATTCTGTAATAGAAAACGGTTGGGCAGGGGTAATGCGTGGATCAGTGAGAGACTCGGCAATTGTTAAAAAAAATATGCAAAATACTTACTCAGATTTTCTTATGCTAGTTGAAGCTAATATGGGAATTAACAAAGCAAATTTTTATGTTAAAAGAAATATTGATCAAAATATTAAAATAAACGCGGATAACAGTGTGGAAAAACAAGTAAATATTGTTTTTAATAACCAAGCGCAAAAACAAAGTTGGCCAGCAGGGGACTATAAGAACTATATGCGCATATTTATCCCTTCTTTAGCAAAGCTTGAAGGAATCTGGATAGGTAATTCAACAATTGATCTAGAAAAAATTGCAGAAGAAGAATTTGATATTACAAATGAATATTTTTATAAAGGTTATGGCTTTTTGTTAAATGTACCGGTAGGCAATGAAAAATATTTAAAAATAAAATATCAGTTAAAAGATATTAAATTTGAAAAAAATATAGCAACCTATCAATTCTACTGGCAAAAGCAGCCGGGAGTAAATAATGTTCCCGTAAAATTGGAAATTTCGTACCCCAAAAATGTTCAAGTTAGTAAACTTTCGCCTGGTGGAAAGTTAGAAAAAGGAAAAGTTTCATACCAAGAACAGTTGGATAAAGATAAACTGTTTGTGGTACAAATGGTAAAATAATTTATAGCTAGAAGTCTGAAAAACTTGAAAATTTTCCCATAAATGTTAAAATCTAAAAGTCATGAATAAAATTAAATTAAGTGCACAAAAACGCGAAGTATTGGGAAGAAAAGTAAAAAGACTTCGTGAAAAAGGATATCTTCCGGCCAATGTATATGGCAAGGATATTAAATCAACTGCTTTAAAAATTGATGTAAAGGAATTTCTTGATATTTATGAAGAAGCTGGAGAAACAAAAGTAATTAGACTTAAGATAAACAATGGAAAAGAAAAACCTGTATTAATCTCTCATCTGCAAAAGGACTCTTTAAGTGACAACTTGATTCATGTTGAATTTCGCCAGATTGACTTAAAGGAAAAAGTTCAGGCATCGGTTCCAATTGAATTAATTGGCGAGCCGCCAGCCGTTAATAAGGGTGGCGTATTAGTACAAATGATGGATGAAGTAGAAATTGAGGCTCTTCCAGAGGAGTTACCGGAAAAACTTGAAATTTCTGTTTCTGAATTAGAAGAAATTGATCAATCAATTTCTCTTAATGATTTACCTATTGATAAAGACAAGATGACTATAATGGCAGACGATTTAGAAAGATTAATTGTTAAAATTGAAGAACCAACAGAGGAAGAAGTTGAAGAGGTTGAAGAACCTGAGATTACGCTTGAAGAAGGATTGGAAGAAAAAATTGAAGGAGAAGAGGCAGAGGGAGAAGAAAAAGAACAGGGAAAAGAGACTGAACAAGCAGAAAAAACTCCAGAAAAATAAATTTATAAAGAAAGTTTCTTTTTTAAACTTTTAATTTTTAAATTATTAGGATCCAAATAAGCAGCTTTTTCCAAACTATTTTTTGCTTCTTTATTTTTCCATTGTTTCCAAAGAAAGATGCTTTTTTTTAATAAAAGATCACGATAAAAGGGTTTTTTTTCCAAGATTGAATCTAATTGGGACAACTGCTCCTTTATGCGGTCGCTTTCATATACTTTATCTTGAGTGTGCTGGTATTTATAGTTTAAAAGTGAAATTTTAAGCAAGTTTCTCATAACAAAGGAATTATTAACTAATTGAAGTTCTTTTTTTGCTTTATTTAATTGTCCGTTAGATAGAAATTCTTCAGCCATTTTAAAGTGATTAACAGGAAATAAAGGTTGTCGGCTTACAGCTAGGATACTGCTGTTTTTTGAAGTAAAAATAAAGGAAGCAAAAATAACCAGCAAAACAACTCCCAAAATAAAAGACACAATATTATTTAAACTAAGATATTTAGTGTCAATATCAGGTAAATAGGCTTGAAAATAATTTAAAGGAAACAGTAGTCTTTTAAGAAAGAGTTTTAAAAATTTTTGTAGATCTTGCATGCTTTAAGTATACAATATTTTATTTTCTTCTGATTTCCTCTTGACAAGTAGCCTGTTATTCCTCTAATATGAATTCAAAGAAAAAAATATTAATAAAAGGAGGTGAACAGAAGAATGGCTTATACATACACAAACAGCAAAGGAGACACATATCATCTTCACAAAAAAGATGTTACCCTTCGTGGAGGAAGACAGCAAACAATTTACTACTTTGCTCGTGATGAAAGAGAAGGAGCAATTGATGAAGTTCCTTTCGGCTACGAAGTAGTAGAAACAAAGAGAACTGGTATGCCAGTTTTAAAGAAAACTGTTTAAAATTTTTTGAAAGAAAGGGCCAGCTTTTTTATTGCTGGCTCTTTCTATAACTAATGAATGATATAATTATAGAACAGATAAAAAAAGAACAGGTTAATCAATTTTGGCCAACGTTTAAGAGAATATTAAAAAAGGAATTTACTTTTTACCCCCCACTTATTATCAATTATTTTTTAAGTCGTATTTATACCCCTTATTCATTTCGTTTTTGGATAGAAAAAAACTACAAAAACGTTATCATTGCCCGAAAAAATGAAAAAATAATAGGCTTTGCTGTAATTGACCGACCCTACGGTGGTGTTTCATTTTGTCGCTGGTTGGGAGTAACTAAAAAAGAACAAAAAAAGGGGATTGGTAGTAGGCTAGTTAAAGAATGGATAAAAATAGCAAAAGAAAAAGATTGCCATAAAATTGAAATTGCCTCACAACCAGGAGCAATTGATTTTTACAATAAAGTGGGACTTAAAAAAGAAGGGGTAAGAAAAAAATCATATTTTGGGGTTAGCCAACATATATTTGGAAAAATAATATCAGAGCCTGAATTTAAAAGTATGACTGATTATTGACTTTCGTGTTAAGTTCGGATAGTCTAAAAATAGGCCTGCCGCTGCGGGTCTTTTTTTGAAAGGAGGTGACAGAAATGGTTATACAAAAAATAAAAAAACAAATAAGCCAGCTTGATTTACAGCGTGTATTTATAGGATTAGGGGTAATTTTTCTTGTTATAGCAGGGATTTTGTATTTTACAAGAACTAATAATGGTAAAAACGAAGAACCTTCTGCATCTGAACAAGTTTTTATTGAAGAGGATGGATTTGTCAGAAAATCAGGAGAAGAAAAGCAACAGCTCAGTCAAGAAGAAGCTGAAGAAGTAAAACAGGAAGTTAAAGCAGTTTTAGAAGGAGAAGGAGTTGAACAAGTAAGTTTGAGTAATCAAGCAGGAGTTGAAAAAGGTTCAGTTAAAAGAGCTTTTTCAGACGGTAGATTCTATTTGATGGCATCTGTACAAAATTTGGAAATGCTTTCAAAAGGATATTACTATGGGGGGTGGTTGATGGGGGAAGAGATGGATGATCTTTTTACTGGAAGAGTTGGATATCAAGAAGGTCAAGGGACGTTGTATTATTTGGACAACAAAGACCTGACTGAATATTCAAAAATGGTCATAACTCTAGAACCGGAAAACGGAGATGATGTGCCAGGGGAAATTATTCTTTCAGCTGAGTTTTAATTTGGGTTTGCTGGCAAACTTGTGTTAAAATTATATTAATGAGAATAATTAACAATATTGCCTTTTTTGGCTTTTCACACACCAAAAAAGGCGAACCCCTTTATCAAGAAGTATATTCAGCAGCTAAACTTCTAGCAGAAAACGGCTACACAATTGTTAATGGTGGTGGTCCGGGAGTAATGAATGCAGCAACCCAGGGTGCAGAAGAAGTGGGGGGAGATACAGTTGCAATAACTTTTTATCCTCAAGCAGCCGTAAATTTTGAAGGCAAGTACCCGCAAAATGTTCCAGATAAGGAAATAAAAACAGGTGATTATATTGAAAGAATGTTTGGTCTTTTTAAAGAAGCGGAACTATTTGTTATTTTTAAAGGCGGAACGGGTACGCTTTCTGAATTTGCTACGGCCTGGTGTTTAGCACGTTTGTATTACGGAGTACATAAGCCCTTTTTATTATACGGTGAATTTTGGAAGGAAATTGTTGAGGTTATTAAAAAGAATATGTTTTTAAGGAACGACGATTTCAAGGTTTTTGAATATGTCAATTCTTCTCAAGAAATATTAAAACATGTAGAAAAATTTGAAAAAGAATTTGAAACTAGGATGCTGCAGTCTGATATTCCGGCGAAAGAACAGCCATTTACTGAAGGGAGTCTTGGATACCACGGACCGGACTTTAAAAAAGATATTGATAATTTATCCCATAAAAAGGAGGGAGAAAAATGATAGTTTATATTGGAGCCGATCACGGAGGATACAACCTAAAAGAAGACTTGAAAAAAAAATTCAGTGATAGTGATATTGAATTAGTTGACTTGGGAGCAAAAGTATTAAAGCAAGATGATGATTATCCAGAGTTTGCTGAAAATGTGGGTAAAAAAGTAGTTGAGGATACGGAGGCCTTAGGAGTATTAATATGTAGATCAGGAATAGGAATGAGTATTGCTGCGAATAAAATTAAAGAAGTTAGAGCAGTTTTATGTACAGGGATGGGACAAGCGGTAAAAAGTAGAGCACATAATAATTGTAATGTTTTAGTTTTGGGTGCGGATTTGACTAATGCTGATCAAGCTGCCGGGTTTATAAAGACTTTTGTTGCCGGTGAGTTTAGTGGAGAAGAGCGTCATCAAAGAAGAATTGATCAAATAAAAAAACTTAGGGAGAAATAAAATGCTTAAAGTTGGTATTAATGGTTTTGGCAGAATTGGCAGGTTGGCTGCCAGGATTATTTTGCAAAAACATGCAGAGAAAATTGATTTGGCTGCAATTAATACGTCTGGAAGAGTAAATACAAAGGGATGGGCTTATCTTTTTAAGTATGATAGTGCTTATGGTAAGTTTCCGGGAGAAGTTGAAATAGATGGTAGCAATATGCTAGTAAAGGGGAAAAGTATTCCAATAATGGGAGAAAGAGATCCGGAAAAGATTCCTTGGGAAAATTATGGAATAAAAACAGTTATTGAATCTACTGGTGTTTTTAGAAAATCAAAGGATGTAAAAAAACATTTAAGAGGAACTGTTAAAAATGTAGTTATGTCAGCTCCTCCAAAAAGTCCTGACATCCCAATGTATGTGATCGGAGTAAATGACGATCAGAGAAAAGATGAAAAAATTGTTTCTTCTGCTTCCTGTACAACCAATTGTGCTGCTCCCATTGTCAAGCTTATTGACAAAAAGCTTGGCGTTGTTAATTCCTTAATGACAACAATTCACAGTTATACCTCAAGTCAACAGTTACTAGATGGTTCTCATGCCAAAGATTTACGCAGAGGCAGGGCAGCTGCTGTTAATATGATTCCCACAACAACAGGAGCTGCAAAAGCAACTGCTAAAGTGTATCCACCAATTAAAGGTAAATTTGATGGTATGGCGGTTCGAGTGCCGACTATTACTGGTTCTTTAACGGATTTTGTTTTTTACACAAAAAAAGAAACGACAACTGAAGAAGTAAATAATATTCTAATTAAAGCTTCCCAAGGTGAATTTAAAGGTATTATTGATGTAACGCAAGAGCCGATTGTACAAAATGATATTATTGGCAATTCCCATTCAAGTATAGTTGACCTTTCACTAACAAATGTTCAAGGTTCAAACTTGGTTAAGGTTTTTGCCTGGTATGATAATGAATGGGGTTATACAAATAGATTAGTGGAAGAAGTTATTGCAAGAGCTTAATGGAATTAACTCCGGCAGTATTAGTTGACCAAAAAGAAAAAATTAATCAACTTCTAAAAAATATAAAAAATATTATTCCTCGAGTACAAATTGATATATTAGATGGTAAGTTTGCTAACAATAAAACTATTTCTATAAAAGAATTACAGGATATTAAGATTCTTCAGAGTTTTGCTGTAGATTTACATCTGATGGTCCAAGAGCCGATTCAGTTATTTAAAGAAATAGAAAAAATCCCAGTTAATAATTTTGTAACACAAATAGAGCCCTTAAAAGATCAAGAAAAATTTGTAAACAAAGCAATTAAAATGAAAATTAAACCGGGGTTAGCAATTGACTTGAATACGCCAGTTAAAAAATTGAACAAAAAATTATTTACTCATTTAGGACAAATTTTACTCATGGCTGTTAAAGCCGGATCTGGCGGACAAGAATTTAACTCAAAAGTTTATAAAAAGATTGAATTATTAAATAAATTAAAAAAAGAACAAAAGGCTGATTTTGAAATATGTGTTGATGGTGGTATAAATTATAAAAGGGCAAAAAAATGTTTTAAAAAAGGGGCAGAGGTAGTAGCAGTTGGCAGCTATTTTTGGAAACAAAAAGATTATCAGGAAATATATAATAAATTCAAAAACATACAATGAATTCTAATTATATTAATTTAAAAAAAATTGCAGTTAAAACACGAATAAAAGTTTTGAAAAGCATATATAAGGCAGAAAGCGGGCATTTGGGAAGTTCTTTTTCAACTATGGAAATGCTGGTGGCTTTGTATTTTGGAAATATCCTCAATTTAGATCCAAGTAATCCCAAAGCTGAAGATCGCGATTATTTTCTTTTATCTAATGGACATGCCTGTCCGGCATTATATGCAATTCTTGCCCAAAAGGGATATTTTCCTACGGGAAAAATTGAAGATTTAAGAAAAATGGATAGTGGTTTGGAAGGACATCCAAGAAAAAATAGACTTGAGGGAATTGAAATTTCCTCCGGATCTTTGGGAATGGGTTTGTCGCAAGGGATCGGGATTGCTCTAGGAATTAGGCAGAAAAATCTGAATAACAGAGTAGTAGTAATGATGAGTGACGGTGAGCAACAAGAAGGTAGTACTTGGGAAGCAGTTATGGCAGCTAGCTACTTTAAACTTAACAACTTAACAGCAATTATTGATCGTAATGGAGTACAAATAGGAGGGTTCACAAAAAATCAAATGCAAATTTCTCCCTTAAAAGAAAAGTATGAGAGTTTTGGTTGGAATGTTAAAGAGGTTGATGGACATGATTTTTCGCAAATAATTCCGGTTTTAAAGACTACTTTAAATAATAAAAGGGGACCAAGTGTTATTATCAGTAGGACTTTACCATGTAAAGACATTTCATTTTTAGAAAAAAGAAGTGATGTGCATCATCCGCATGTTGATGAGAAACTTTATAGTGAAGCACTAAAAGAACTCAGACAGATTGAAATTAAAATAACTGATAGGAAAAATAAAAATGAATAAAGTAGAAAAAGTTGCTTTAAGGGATGCTTTTGGAAAAGCAATAACTCAAATAGCAGAAGAAAATAAAGACATTATTGCTTTAACTGCAGATTTAGAAGGGTCAACGCGTTTAAAATCTTTTAATAAAAAGTACCCAGAGCGTTTTTATCAGATTGGGGTTGCAGAGCAGAATTTAATTGGAATTAGTGCTGGACTGGCAATGGCTGGATTTATTCCTTTTGCCTGTTCTTTTGCTACTTTTATAACAGGAAGAGCTTGGGAATTGATTCGTGTTTGTATTGCTGCCAATAAGCTGCCGGTTAAAATAGTGGGGTCACATGCGGGGCTATCTCATCCGTCTGACGGGTTTACTGCTCAGGCTACAGAAGATCTGGCTTTGATGCAAAGTTTGCCCAATATTTCTGTTGTTTATCCGGCAGATGCAAGACAGATAGAAAATTTACTGCCGCAAATTTATGCATATCCGGGACCGGTGTATCTGCGTATGACTCGGGAACCAACCGCGGTTTTTACTAAAAGTAATGAAAATATAAAGATTGGTAAAGCACAAGTTCTTAAAAAAGGAGCGCGTGCAACGGTTGTTTCTTCAGGACCGATTTTAAAGCAAGTTTTAGACGCAGCTGAAAATATAAGAGGATTGGAAATCATTAATTTACACACAATAAAACCATTTGACAAAGAAACAGTTCTTAATTCTTTACAAAAAACTCAAAAACTGATTACAATTGAAGACCACCAAAAGATAGGAGGAGTTGCTTCTGCAGTGGCAGCAAATATTAATATTCCCCATCAAAAATTAAACATTGGAATTAATGGTAAATTTGGTAAAACTGCTCGCAGTTATTTGCAATTAATTCGGGAGTATAAATTGGACAGTGAATCTTTGAGAAAAGGAATCAATAAATTTTTGCAATAATGTCTGAAAAAGAGGAGAAAATTCTTACTAAACCGAAGAGAAGAAAGATAACCTTATTTATTTTGATAGTTACTGTATCTGTATCAACCTTTGTATGGAAAAAAAACTATATTGTAAATCAATTTAAAGAATTTATAAAACCCAGAACTTACCGCTTCAAAGCTACTTCAAAAAAAGAAGAAGAAAATTTTTCCATAAATATTAAAAATATAAACATTCTAGAGCAGAAGCTGATAGAGCTCTTAGAAAAAAAAGAAGGAGAGTATGCAATATATTTTAATCAGCCCAATTCTGATTTAAAATGGAATTATCAAGAAAATAAGGTTTTTGAAGCGGCATCAGTAAACAAGATATTTGTTATGGTTGCTTTTCTTCAGGAAATTGAAAAGGGAACGTATGATCTTAAGCAACAATACACAATGATTTCAGAAGATTTTCAAGGATATGGAACAGGAGATCTGCATTATCAATCTCCGGGATATAAGATTACTTATGAAGAACTTTTATTAAAAAGCGGGAAAATAAGTGACAATACAGCTGCATACATTCTGCATAAGCAAGTAGGATTTAATAAAATGAAGGAGAAATTAGAAGAATGGGGCATGGAAAAAACCTCTATTGAAAAAAACACAACTACAGCTAAAGAAGTAGGAGAGTTTTTAAATAAGATAGTTAATAATGAATTAATTAACAGCCATAATAAAAAAATATTGTATTCTGCTCTAACTAAGACAGATTTTGAAAAAAGGATTCCGCAAGGTGTTCCTGCAGAAATACAAGTAGTACATAAGATAGGCAACAAAACACGTATTTATCATGATTGTGGAATTGTTTTAACAGCAAATCCATATGTTCTGTGTGTTTTGACTCAGGATTTATCGCGAGAAGAAGCATTTGAAACAATTCCGCAAATATCCCAATTAATCTATACATTTATCGCCGACTAAATTAAAATAAAAATATGAAAAAATTATTTAAACTTAGTTTAACAGTATTACTTTTATTTTTTTCCTTTCAACCGGTTTTAGCAAAAGAATACTCGATAGATAAAGTAAACATTAATGCAAGTGTAAACAAAAATGGTTCAATGCAAATTGAAGAGCAAAGAACTTATGATTTTGACGGTAGCTTTACTTTTGCATATCAGTACATAAATAAACTTGGCGATTCAGCAACTAATCCTGGAAGAAGAGATGAGTATATACTTTCCAATTTTAATATCTGTGATCAGGAAACTTGTTACAAACAATTAACTGATAAAGAAATTTCTCAAGCGGATAATAATCGTCCCCCAAATACCTTTTATGTCAGAGAAGAAAAGGATCGTTACTATATTAAATGGTTTTACCGAGCAAACAATGAAGATAAGCTATTTACTCTATCATATCAAGTTAAAAATGCTGTTACTCTACAAGGAGAAGTTGCGGAGGTTTATTGGAAAATAATTGGAGCAGAATGGGAGGTAGCACAAAATAATGTAGAAGCAGTATTTAATCTGCCTGAGAATATACCAGGTGAAGAAGTTCAGGCCTGGGCACACGGGCCTTTGTCAGGAATAGTTTCCATCCCAACTGCTGAAAAAGTTGTTTATCAAGTTCCTAAAATTACTGAAGGTGAATTTTTTGAAGCGCGCTTTATTATGCCGAAAAACATTTTTACTAATGGAGTAAAAGGCACTTTAAGCAAACAAGAAATTGTTTCCCAAGAGGAAGAATTTATTCAAAAAACCGAACAAAAAAGACAAAGACAAAAAATTTTAGGAAATACCTTGCTCGGAGTATCAATACTACTCAATCTATTTTTAATCTGGTATTTTATCAGGCAGCAAAAAAAGTTTTTTAAGTATGGCAAAGATGCTCCACTTCCGGAAATAAACTTATCCGGAAGGCTATGGGAGCCTCCAAGTGATATTGATCCGGCACAGGTAGAGCAATTGATATCCGGAACAAAAAAGCTTTCGCCCAAAAGTTTTACAGCAACCGTTTTGTCTTTAGTGCACAAAAAATTTTTTAGCATTCAGCGGAGTAATCAGAAAAAAGGACTTATTTTTAAAGACTATCGTTATTATTTAAAACCGGAAAAGCTAGGAAATGAAAATCTGTCTGGTATAGAAAGGAAAGTTATTGACTTTCTTAACAAAATCGGGTTTAAAAAACAAAAATTAAATAGCAGAGAGCAAAATCTTCTGGCCTTTAAAAAAATACAAGCTTGGTGTAAAAAACATCGTGAAGCAGCCTATAAATTTTTTCAATCTCTTGAAGATAAGGCACTTGAAGAAAATCTGGAGGAGAACTATTTTAACAAGGAATCGCACCAATTCAAAAAAAAGTTTGGTTACTCGGTTGCGGTTTTTATATTGAGCCTTTTTGTTCAAGTTTTTATTGCCTTTGTTCTTGGAATAATTACATTTAATGGTTTTCTGATTCTATCAGGTGTATTAGGGATCTTTATGTCAGTTCTTTTTACAATCATTATTATTGTTGAACAGGGGTTTGCGGAAAAAAGAACACCTAAGGGTTCTGAAGAAGCAGCTAAATGGAAAGCTTTTAAAAAACACATGGAAGAATATAAAAAAACTAAAAAAGACCCGATTGACTCAGTCATTATATGGGAAAAATATTTAGTGTATGGTACTGTATTGGGTGTATCGACAAAAACCCTTTCCCAATTGCCGGTTAAATTCAGTCCACAAGACCAAAAAGCAATTGCCAGTTACTGGGGTATGAGTTCTACAAGTGATTTTACGGATTTCTCAACCAGTTTAAATTCTTTAAATAGCGCAATTTCTTCTCTTTCCTCGTCAGCCCAGTCAAGCTATGGGGCATCAGGAGTGGGTTCTTCTGGTGGTGCTTCGGGCGGCGGTGGTGGCGGTGGCGGCGGCGGCGGTGGTGGTGCAGGCTGATTCAGCGCTGCTCATTTAAAAAACCTGATGGGGAAAGATATTCATAAAATATTTGTGTTTCCGGGTGCGTTCTGAAAAAAAGAAAATCTTTTAAGTCTGATTTAAGTTTTTCAGACATTAAAGATCTAATTCCGCCTTGTTTGGTTAAAAGGCTTTGAAATCTTGACCAGGCAGAATATAAAAGAACAATCTTGGTTATTTTTTTGTCCGAAATTTTAACACATTCTTTTAATTTGGGATCTTTTACAGAACTATAAAAATCATCTCTTCTTGCCTGCAAAATGCGAAGCAGACGATATCCAATTGAATTTAATTCCTGAGGAAAGCTCTTGTTTTCTTGAATACTTCTTAATACCAGAGGTAAAAATGGAATTGAATCAGAATTGCGTCTATAAGTGGAGTTGGAAATTACGTCTAGAAAATTCAGTTGTTCTCTCCGATCCGGCAGACTGAGTAATTGTTCTTCTAAACTTTCTTCTGTAGAAAGAGCAAGAACGTCTTCTATAGTCCGACCATTACTTGATCCCAAAATATAATGATGGGAAATTAAACCGCCGGGCGTAAAGCCGGGGATGCCTTGTTTTAAATCAATATCAGTCCTTCCTGGAAAAGGATCAACAAGAAAAGTTTCTTCATATAAAACTCTGTTTAACCAGCCGGTTAAAGTTTCATCTTTAAAGCGTTGTTTACGTTTTCTAATTCTTTGCGCTTCCCATTTTTCCATTTCGTCGGGATTCTCGCTTAATCCGGGTCTTTTACATTGGGTAATTAAATCAGCGTATTCGGGGAAATGTTTTTGAAAAAACTCTTTTAATTCTTTTGTATCAAAAGGATGTGTATCTGCTTCAAATGTTTCCGTTTCTTTTTCTAAAGATATTGATATTTCTTCTGGTGGTGGTTGTTCCATTATTTTTTAGGTTTTTGTTTGCGTTTCTCTATTTTCTTCAAAGAGTATTTGATTCTTTTGTCCAGATTAATATCTTTAATTCGGGCAAAACGCAGTATTGCTACTAAGATATCCCCCAACTCCTGTTCATATGTTTCGTCTTTTTGTGCAGCCACATTAAGTTTTTTTCTTCCGTGGTGGGCTAAATAAGCTCGTGCCATTTCACCCACTTCCTCTACTAAGGTAAGGATTAATATTGAACCATATTCTTCTTGTTTAATACCTTTGTCAATTTTATCTAGTCTGCGAAAATATTTTCCAAATGGTGTGTTGTGTTTTTTATACATATTAATATTTTATTCTAAAAATATACCTATTTAAAGGATAAATTCGTTTCCATGTCCTGGATAAACAGTGTATCCTTTGAATTTCTTTTTAATTTTTTTTAATGTTTTTTTCATTTTTTCAGGCTCACTGTAGCTAAAATCGGTTCTTCCTATGCCATTGGCAAAAATAGTATCTCCGGATAAAAGAATTTTTTCATTGGTATTGTATAAAACTATTCCTCCGGGTGTGTGTCCGGGTGCATGCATGACTTTTAAAAATTCCTTGCCAAAAAGGATTTTTTCATCATCTTTAAGATAAGAATCAATTTTTGGTGGTATTTGGTAGATATTTCTTTTAGTCCAGTATTCAGCAGATTTTTTCAACCTTTTTAAAAGGTTTTCATCTTTTTTATGAATAAGAAAAGGAATTTCAAAAGCCATTTGTAACTCACTGCTGGCAAGATTGTGGTCATAATGTCCGTGTGTGGCAATTATTGTTTTAGGTTTTAGGTCCTGATACAAGATTTTTTCACTGATATAGTTTGCATTGTCACCCGGGTCTATTATCAGGCATTGATCCGTTTGAGTACAAATTAGTATATAACAATTTGTACTCAGCTCGCCAATCTCTAAACTTATTATTTCCATAATTAAATTATATTTATTTTACTAATATTGTTGTAACAACAATGGGTTCTCAGCTTAATTTAAGTTTTTAAGATTACTGTATAATAACTGTATAATAAAAGATATTATAATGAAAGCAAAAAAAACCATCTTTTTGATTATCTTTATTTTTTTCCTTGTCTTTCCTACTGATTTAATGGCTTGGGAAGATTGTCCCTTTGGAGAGGTAAATGATCCAGCTCCAGGAAAATGTCCGCGTTTTATTGATATGGATAATGACAGTATTTGTGACCATTCCCAACCGGATCCAGAAGAGCGTTTGGCTGCAGTAGAAAAAGAAACGACAGTGAACTCCAAAGCAAGCTCGCAGGAACAAAATAATAAACAGACAGATAAAACAAATTACTACTTGCCAGTAACAATTTTGTTGACACTTTTTTTATATTTTTTATCTTTTGGCTTTGTTAAACTTAAAAAGTTGAAATTAATTCATCACAGAAAAATTTGGAACCTAGTTTTAACAGTCAGCTTTTTAATTACTGCTGTAAGCAGTTTCTTATATTTACTTGGCTACTTTAACCGTACTTTAAGTTTGATCCATATTAATATCGGTATACTTTTTATTATGGTTAGTTTTTTTCATGCTTTATGGCACATTCCTTATTTTAAAAGTTATTTTAAATAAAGGAGGTATTTATGTTGGATGCAATTAAAAAAAGACGCAGTTATCGTAATTACAAGCATCAAGAAATAGAAGAGGAAAAACTAGAAAAGGTTTTAAAAGCAGCTCAGTTTGCGCCTTCTTCAAACCACTGCCGGCCTTGGGAATTTATTGTTGTTAAAGATAAAAAACTAAAAGACAAGCTTTCACAAACAACTTCCTGGGCAAGTTTTGCTGAACATGCACCAGTAATTATAGTAATTGCTTCAAGTAAAAAGCATCATAATTGGATAGAAGACTGCAGTATTGCAAGTGAAAACATTTACTTGGAAGCAACCAACCAAGAATTAGGAACCTGTTTTATACAAGTAAGGCATAATGACACAACAAAACACGAACAACACGTTAGGCAAACACTAAGCATTCCAGAAAATGTTCGGGTACTGTGTTTAATGCCGATTGGTTATCCGGACAATGAAAAGCCAGAGCATTCCGAAGCTGACTTTGAAAAAGAAAAAATACATTTAAATCAATACTAAAGGGGAGGTAAAAAATGGTAAAAATAAATGAAAAGATTCCGGATTTTGAATTTGAGGTTTTTTACAAAGGAAAAATTAGCAAAAAAAAGCTGTCTGATTTTAGCGGCAAATGGCTGGTGCTTTTATTTTATCCGGCTGACTTTACTTTTGTTTGTCCAACTGAATTAGAGGATGCAGCAAAAAACTATGACAAGTTCAAGGATTCTGATGCAGAAATAATCAGTTTTAGCACTGATACAGCATACGTACATTTAGCTTGGCACGAGCAGTCAAAAGCAGTGGGTAAAGTCAAATATCCAATGGGTGCAGATCCGACAGGAATGATATCACGTGCTTTTGGCACATATATTGATAAAGAGGGAGTTTCTCTACGTGCAACATTTATTATTGACCCGGAAGGAAAACTTAAATCAATTGAAAAGCATGACAATAGTATAGGCAGGAGCAGTAAAGAAATTCTTAGAAAACTGCAGGCTGCTAAATATGTTGCTGAACACGGAGACCAAGCTTGTCCGGCAAACTGGAAGCCAGGTGAAAAAACACTAAAACCAGGTGAAGAATTGGTGGGGAAGATATAAAGCAAGCGATGATTATTTAACTAGTATATTTTGCAGGAAATCTCTGGGAGATGTAATTTCTATTTCTTTGAATTTTTTCTTGATTCTTGGATTATTAAGGTGTTTTTTATCTAGGGTTATTAAAAACTTACATTTAAGTAGAATTGTTCCGGCAATAACGTGGGCGTCTTTTTTATAAACCTTGTTTAAATAGGGCTTTATTTCTTTTTTTGTAATAGTTTCTCGTATTATAAGCGGATATTTTAAAAGAAAGTTCTGAAAATTATCTTTGTTGAATTGGTCAAGCTTTTTTAAGTTTTTTTCTACTTCTTGAATAACAGTTTCACTTGTTGCAGCTTGTATATTGCCTTTTTTGCTTAATTTAAAAATGTAGCGTGAACCGCCGGTTTTTGAATATAAAGCAGAAAAAATTACTGAGGCATCAAAAAAAATCTTATGCATTGTTATCTAACTTCTTTTTTAAGTCTTTCGGAAGCTGATCTTTTACAACAAATTCATTAAGTTCTTTCTGGCTGTAGATTCGATAGGGAGCGGAAATTTTTCTAGGCTTGAGCACTATTTGGTTATCTTTTTTTTCAGCCTTAATTATTTCTCCTGGTTTAATTCCAAGGTTTTCCCGCCATTTTTTAGGAATAGTTATTAGGCCCTTATTTAAGACCTTAAGCCAATCAACTTGAACTGTTTGATCTGCACGCATTTTAATTTTCCAACTTTCTAACTATCTATATTTTAAACTTTTCAAATAGATTGTCAAGTATAAATATCTGCTATAATTGACACATTATGAGCAAAAACATTGTTAAATTCTTATCAGAGCTAGGTGTTAGCCGGAGGCTGCAGCGTTCGGGTCCTAAAGTTTCTGGTGTAAAAAATTCGGAAAATGTTGCAGAGCATGTTTATAGAGCAGCACAAATCGGATATATTCTGGCTTTTTTGGAAGGGGCAGACCCGGAAAAAACAGCAGCAATGATTCTTTTTCACGACAATGGTGAAATACGTGTTGGAGACCAACACAAGGTAGCAAAAAGATATTTTAATATTGAAAAAGCAGAAGAAAAAGCGTTTAAGGAGCAGGTTAAAAACCTACCTGATAAACTATCGCAAAGGATTACGCAACTTTTTAATGAATTTAACCGGAGAAAAACAAAAGAAGCAATTGTTGCCAAAGACGCTGATTGGCTGGAAGCAGCAATTACTGCCAAGGAATATTTGGAAAGAGGTTATCAAGGTCAGATACAATGGATTAAAAACGTCAAAAAAGCATTAAATACAGATTCTGCCAAACAATTATTGAACTTAATCGTTCAAGAGAATGATTTTATTAATGTTTGGTGGAAAAAGCTCAAAAAGCTAGAAAATTAGCTATCTTCAGCTTGCCAACCAGCCTCCGTCAACGTAAAAAGCAGCTCCTGTACAGTAATCTGCTTCATCTGATGCTAAAAAAGCAGCCATAGCACCAATTTCTTTTGGAGTTCCCAGTCTATTTTTAGGAACTCTAGCAAGGATGCCCTTTAGAGTTGCCGGGTCATTTTTTATGTTGTCGACCATGTCAGTATCAATTACTCCAGGAGCAATAGCATTAACTGTAATATCTGGACCCAATTCTAGAGCTAGTTCTTCAGTAAAAGCAACTACTCCTCCTTTTGATGCACAATAATGAGCCAGATTTAAAAAACCAACACCAACTCCGCCGGAAGCAATTGATGCCAAATTAATAATTCTTCCTTTATCAGAATCTTTTAGCAAGGGAATAGATGCTTTTGCACACAAAAATTGTCCCTTAAGATTGACATCCATTACCTGATCCCAGTCTTTTTCAGTCATTTGTTCAAAAGGTTTAAAATTAACAATCCCTGCATTGTTTACCAGTATATCTAATCCACCCCATTCTTGTTTTATTTTACTAAACATAGCATCAACATCTTCTTTATGAGAAACATCTGCTTGTATAGCAAAAGCTTCACACCCCATTTTTCTAATTTCTTCAACTACTTGATTTGCTTCATTTTCACTGGAATGATAATTAACAACTACATCTGCACCTTGTTCTGCTAAAGCCAGGGCAATGCCTTTCCCGATTCCGCGGGAAGCACCCGTAACCAGGGCTTTTTTACCTTTTAAATTAAACATAAAAACCTCCTTTTTTTGATATAAAATCAAAAATTTGTTGTTAAATTAATATTAACATACTTATCGGCGAGTAGAAATTCCTTCCAAAATAGGATTTTCTTTTTTTGCTTCTTTGATTTTTTCGCTGCTGCAATGGTATTTTGGGATGTTTTGTTCTAAATAGTATTCGTTGATTGTCGGGCAGCCTTCACAAGGTAGTAATCCATTATATGCACAAACTTTAATTTTTTTAACATTATTGGGAACTGTAAATTGATGAGAAGGGGTTTCTTTTAACAATTTTTTGATTGTTTTATGCCAGATTGGGGAGGCGCCGGTAACACCGGAAGCAACAGCACTCATTGGTGAATTGTCATTATTACCCACCCAAACAGCAACTAATGCATTTTCTGTATAGCCAATTGTCCAGTTGTCTCTTTTGTCATTGGTGGTTCCGGTTTTAACGGCTACTTCATGTTTGGGAATTACCAAATAACTGGACGGACCAAATGCAGGGCTTCTAGCTTGATTGTCTGATAAAATATTGTTTAAAAGATAAGCCACTCCGGGATCAAGAACGCTTTTTTTCTCGAGATTCATAATATTTGTTTTTTCCAATGTTTTTCCCTGGTTATTTTTAACTTCCAAAATAGGGTGAAGGTCAATTTTTTTTCCTTGATTTGCCAAGGTTCCGTAAACTACAGCCATATCAGTCATTTTAACTTCTCCGCCACCTAGGGTTAATGAAAGGCCAAAGCGTGAACGGTCTTTCCAAGTTGTTATACCCATTTTTTCTCCCATATCAATCATTTTATCTACGCCAAAAATGGATAAAGTTTTTACAGCTGGTACATTATATGAACTTCCTAAAGCTGTACGCAAGGAGACAGGTCCGTGGAATTTATGGTCATAGTTAACCGGTGAATAAGGCTCAGAACCGGGAATGTGATAAGTTATTGGAGTGTCAGAAATTCTTGTTGCGGGATTAAATCCGTTTTCCAAAGCAACTGCATAATTGACTGGTTTTATTGCACTTCCGGGCTGGCGTTGACTTGTGGTTAAGTTCACATTGCCGTCAATTTGTTTGTCAAAATAGTTACGGGAACCGACCATGGCCAGTATTTCTCCTGTTTTAGGATTGGTAACTATTGAGGCGCCGTTGCTGACATTCATTTGTTTTAATTTAGCGACTTCAGAAGCTACTACTGCTTGGGCAAATTCTTGAACATCCAAGTCTAAAGAAGTGGTAACTTTTAAGCCTCCTTGCTCAACCATTCTTTGTCCGTATTTTTTAACAAGCTGGTCTTTAACATACATTACAAAGTGCGGGGCTTTAATATCACTTCTTTGTGAGGCAAGTTTAATTTTTTGTTTTTTAGCATTTTCATATTCTTGTCGTGTAATATATTTATGCTCTAACATTTTATTAAGTACTGTCCTTTGTCTGACGGCAGCCAGTTGAGGATTGGCTCCAAAAGGTGAAAAATGTGTTGGAGCTGCAGGTAAACCGGCTAATAAAGCTGCTTCTGCTAAATTAACATCTGTGATGCTTTTGTCCAGGTACAGTTGTGCAGCTTCTTCAATACCATAGGCGGTTCCACCATAAGGGACCTCATTAAAATACATTTCCAAAATTTCATCTTTGTTGTACAAAAGATCAACCTGTATACTAAGAACTAGTTCTTTAATTTTCCTTTTAAAAGTTTGTTCTGGACTTAGAAAAGCGTTCTTAACCAGTTGCTGAGTAATAGTGGAGCCGCCTTGTAAATGATCTTTTTCGTGGCTGTTATTCCAAGCTGCACGTACAATTGCCCGCGGGGAAAAGCCGGGATGGTTATAGAAATTATTGTCTTCAATAGTAATGGTTGCATTAATTACATCTTGAGGAATATCTTCCAATTTTACTAAGGAGCGATTATGATTGCCGTCAAAAACCGTATACAATAGCTTATTGTTTCGGTCATATATTTTGGTTGAGAGAATTTGTTTCCGGGTTGAAAGTCTTTGTGGGTTGGGAAGGCCTTTTAAAATGTAAAAGTAAAAAAAGGAACCAAAAGCAGACAAAAAAAGGATAATTAAAATATTTAACTTTAAAAAAGTAATTTTAAGTTTTGGCAGTTGAAGTTTTGGGATATTGATTTTGGGTAGAACTACTTCTAGTTTGGGTATTTTTAGGTTCGGCTTTTTAATTTTAGGGAATTTAATTTCTTTTATTCTTTTTTCAATGCTTCTGATAAAAGTTTTAGTATTTTTGAAAAAAGAAGTTGTTTCTTTGTAGATTTTTTTTATGGAAACAAAAATTAAGGACAATAAAAGGTAATTTAAATAGATAAAGTGGAAAAAGGACTTATATGTTAAACGTCCGATAATTTGAAGAATGAAAAAAATTGCTTTAAATAGCTGGTTTAATAGGTTGGTTAAATAACCTGTCCATTTTTGCTCCATTAAATATATTTTAACAGGAGAAAAAAATATTTAAAAGAGGAAAAAATTTAAATATCTAAAGTAGATTAATTGTTATTTGATTCTTTGACCGGCTGAGATGCTTGTGTTGGTTTTGTAAAAGGATAATTAATTATTACCGGCTCCTTATCCTCCTGTGGACAGGAAACACAGTAATCTTTAACAAAATAGTCGGAAACTACAAAGTGTTCTCTTAATTCAAGGTTTTCTGTTTGTCCGGGTTCTGGAGGTAGATTGGTGGTTTTGTCAATCCAAATCTCTTTTTTTTCCATTTCTCCGTTTAACATGTTGTCTTCAGTGCCTTTAATAAAATATTCAAATCGTCCATTGCATTTTTCTCCTTCGTTGGCAGCGGAAGTGCAGACGTTTCTGCCAATAATGTTTTCCGGTTTTTTTGGCCATTCATCAGGTTGATCTTTTAAAACATAACTCATGATGTCATTCCAGATAGGGGCTGCACCGGTGACACCGGAGACTAGATAAGGATGCATTGGCGAGCTGTCATTGTTCCCCACCCAGGTGGCAGTAAGATAAGAAGGGGTGTAGCCGATTGTCCAGTTGTCTTTTAAATCATCAGTAGTTCCGGTTTTTACAGATACTGAATGATTGGGAATTACTAATTCCGAGTTAGCTCCAAAAGCAGGTGTTCGTGCATTATTGTCTAAAAGCATATGGGAGGTTAAATAAGTTACTTCCGGAGGTAAAACTTTTTCTCCTGACGGAGGATGTTTCTCAAAATCTTGTTCTTGTAAAAGCTTTCCTTCATAAGTGGAAACCTTTAAAATCGGGTTTAGTTCAATTTTTTTTCCTTGGTTAGCAAAAACCCCAAAAGCAGTAGCCATTTCAGTCATTTTAACTTCTCCTCCGCCGAGGGTTAGTGATAAGCCGTATCTGCTGGGTTCATTCCAGGTGGAAATACCCATTGCAGAGGCGGTAGCCATCATGGCATCGATTCCATTCATAGCCAGCATTTTTACAGCAGGTATATTATACGAACTTCCTAAAGCAAAGCGCATTTGTACTGGTCCGTGGAAGCTTCCGTCGTAGTTGCGTGGACAATATAATGGTTGTCCAGGAACAGCAAAACACGTTGGGATATCTAAAAACAAATTTGCAGGAGTAAACCCCTTTAAAAGTCCGACTGCATAATTTATGGGTTTAATTGAAGAACCGGGTTGACGTAAACTAGTAGTAAGGTTTACATTTCCGTCAATCTCTTCGTTAAAATAGTCACGGGAACCAACCATTGCTAAAATTTCACCTGTGGGAGGTTTGGTTACCAAAGCAGCTCCATTAGAAACCCTCATGTTTTCTAATTCCGCTACTTGGCTAGCAATTGTAGCTTGGGTAAATTCTTGAATATCCAAATCAAGTGAAGTGGTAACTCTCAGTCCTCCTTGTTCAACCATCCTCTGACCGTACTCTTCCACTAAGAGATCTTTAACATACATTACAAAATGTGGTGCTTTTATATCCTGTTCGGGTTGAGAAAAAGTTAGCTTGTATTCCAGTGCTTTATTAATCTCTTCTTCAGAAATATATTTTTCTTCCAGCATTCTTTTTAAAACCTGTTTTTGTCTTTTTTTTGCTAGTTCTGGATTAGCGCCAAAAGGAGAATAGCGTGATGGAGAAGCAGGTAGTCCGGCTAAAAAGGCGGCCTCTGCTAAATTTACGTCCTTAATACTTTTTTTCAAATAAAGCTGGGAAGCCTCCTCAATTCCGTAAGCAGTGCCGCCATAAGGTACATAATTAAAATACATTTCCAAGATTTGGTCTTTAGAATATATAACTTCAGTTGTAAATGCTAAAAGTGCTTCGCGTATTTTTCTGCGTAAGGTTCTTTCCGGACTTAAAAGTGCATTTTTAACCAGTTGTTGAGTAATAGTTGATCCACCTTGCAGGTCTTTTTTAAAAATTGTTTTGAAAAAAGCTCTGCTGATTCCTGTTAAATCCAAGCCTGTATGTCGATAAAAGTTTTTGTCTTCAATTGCAATACTTGCTTGAATTACGTGTTTCGGAACATTTTCAAGTTTAATCGGGGTGCGTTTTTGTTCAGCATATATTTCATATAGTAACTTTCCGTTACGATCAAAAAGCTTAGTTGCTACCGGGTAGTTGGGTTTTTTTAAAGTCGTTGGAGAAGGAAGGTCTTTTAAAAGAGTTAAAAATAGAATAGTGACTATTAATATAATACTGAAAAATAATCCTAAAAGAATTTTCCAGCGTAAGCGTATTTTTTTCAAACGCCGGAACAAATTATTTAAGATATTAGTGGGATTTTTTATGAATTTCATTTAAACAAATTCGATTATACCAGTTTTAATAAATAATAAAAAACTGCACTTGCAAAAAAAAATCGTTATGCTAAACTTAATTCGTTATGGCAAAAAAGATTCTTCCGATATTAGCATTAGTAGCAGCATTAGTAGCTTCAATTTATACTAAGGGTTTTACAGAAATATCTTTAAATAAAGATAAAAGCCTTGCACAAGCCAAAGAAAGCACAAGTAAGTTTATTGATGAAAAGCTGGTTCAAGGACAAAGAGAATTTGAAATAAAGGAAATTAAAGAAGAGGAAGGCCTATATAAACTGACAGTTGATATTGAAGGACAGGAAATAATCTCCTATGTAAATAAAGAACTTACTCAATTTTTCCCCAGTGCCTACCCAATGAATGAACAAGAACAGCAGGAGCAACAGGCAGATACACAAAATACTGAACCACAAGAAATCCCGCAGCAGGAAAATCCTGAAGTTATATTGTTTACCCAATCATTTTGTCCTTATGGAAATCAAGCAGAAGACATTATGAAACCGGTTGCAGAGCTACTTGGAGATGCAATAGAGATTAAGCCTCGTTATGTTTTGTACGAAAATTATCAAGGCGGTGGAGAAGAATATTGTATTGATGAAGAAAGTAAATATTGTTCTATGCACGGAGTTGACGAGCTAAAGCAAAATATTCGTGAACGTTGTGTTTATGAAAACCAAAACGATAAATTCTGGAACTTTGTAAGCCAGGTTAATACTGACTGTACAGCTAGTGATGTAGAAACATGTTGGGAAACAGCTGCTCAAGAGGCTGGAGTAAATACAGCTTCAGTTAAAAACTGTTATGAACAAAATTATTTGGCATATGCTGAAGAAGATACTGCTTTAAACAGTGAATATAATGTAACTGGTTCACCAACACTTTTAATAAACGGAGTTAAATATCAAGGTCAAAGAAGTCCGGAAAACTTTAAAAACGCAATTTGCTCAGGTTTTAGTGAAAAACCAGAAGCTTGTAATGAAACATTAGAAGGAGCAGGCGAAGTAGAAGCTGCACAAGGTGGCTGCTGATCAAAAAACTCTTATAAAAAAGTAAACGCTTTTTTTTTAAACCATAAATTACATTCATATTAAATATGCATTGAATAATCATTAAAGAAGGGAACAAAAATGGAAAATGATCTTGCATTACAATTGGCACATTCAACAGAATTAGCAGCAATTGCTGCAGCGCGTGCTGCAGGTTTTGGCAACAAAAATCGTGCTGATGCAGCTGCTGTTAAAGCAATGCGGAAGTATTTTAATACTGTGGAATTTGACGGAAAAGTGGTTATTGGTGAAGGAGAGAAGGATGAAGCACCAATGCTTTTTATTGGTGAAGAGCTAGGGACTAAAAAAGGAAAGGAAATTGATATTGCAGTTGATCCTTTAGAAAATACTAATGCTACTGCATCTTTAGGTCCGCGCGCAATTGCGGTTTTAGCAGCAGCAGAAAGAGGCGGACTTTTTCATGCTCCAGATATGTATATGGCAAAGTTAATAGTTGGACCTGAAGCTGCTGGAAAAGTTAATCTTGATGCATCAGTTAAGGAGAATCTGTTAATTTTAGCGGAATCACTTGAAAGGAATATTAAGGATTTAGTTGTTGTAGTTTTGGACAGGGATAGACATGAAGAGCTTATTAAAGATATTCGTGCAGCAGGAGCACGGGTTAAGTTAATTCCAGACGGTGATTTATTGCCTGGTATTGCTGCTGCAATGCGGGGTTCAGGAATCCACGCAGTTATGGGTATTGGTGCTGCTCCGGAAGGAGTGATCACTGCAGCTGGACTGCGCTGTATTAAAGGTGAAATTCAAGCCCGTTTTTGGCCTAAAAATAAAGAGGAAGAAGAAAGGTTAAAAAAAATGGGAGGAGATCCGGAAAAAGTTTATAAAACTGAGGAACTAGCTTCAGGTGAAAACATAATATTTTGTGCATCCGGAGTAACAGATGGGGATATATTAAAAGGCGTGCGTTTTTTTGGTGGTGGTGCTAGGACAAATTCTTTAGTGATGAATACGGTTTCCAATAAAATCCGTTTAATAGATACAACTCATGTTTTTGACAAAAATAAAATTGAATATCAATTATAATATCTATATAAAGAATAATTTTAATTAGGAGGGAAAATGATAAAAGATAAAATGGACCAATTAGCATGGGATTTGGCATTTAATAAAGGCAAAAAAAAAGAACAAGCTTTTTTGGAAATCTGGAATAAAGCCCAAGAAGTTGGGGTTAAACCAGCGTCAATAAATGACTTTTATTTAGCTAGAGGAAAAGAAGAACTACCGCTTAATTTTACTGTTCCGGCAATTAACTTAAGGGGAATGGCTTATGATATGGCAAGAGCAGTTTTTAAAGCAGCTGTCAAAAATCAAGTCGGTGCATTAATTTTGGAACTGGCGCGATCAGAGATGGGATATACAGGACAGCCGCCGCATGAATATGCAGGAGTGGTAATCGCTGCTGCAGTAAGAGAAGGATTTACAGGACCTCTATTTATTCAAGGGGACCATTTTCAATTAAAAGTAGCAAAAAAAGGCAAAACCAAGCAAAGTGAACTAAAGGAAATTAAAAAGCTTATAAAAGAAGCAATAGATGCGGGCTTTTACAACATTGATATTGATGCCTCAACGCTAGTTGATTATTCTTATGATGAAATTAAAAAACAGCAGCAAGAAAATTATTTGGTTTCTGCAGAACTGGCGAATTATTGCCGAGAGCTTGGACCAAAAGGAATTACAATTTCTCTTGGCGGCGAGATTGGTCATATTGGTGGCAAGAATTCAACCGAAGAAGAGTTACGTGCATATATACGGGGATTTGAAGAGAACTTGAAAAATAAACATATTGGTTTGTCAAAGGTCTCCATTCAAACAGGGACGCATCATGGAGGAATTGTTCTCCCAGACGGTAGTTTGGCAGATGTGGATGTTGATTTTGATACCTTAAAAAAACTAGCACAGGTAAGTCGTGAATTGGGAATGGGTGGAACAGTGCAGCACGGAGCCTCAACTTTACCAGACGATTATTTTGCGCAGTTTCCTCAGGCTGAGGCAATTGAAGTGCATTTGGCAACAGGTTTCCAAAATATTATTATGGATCATCCTCTATTTCCAGAAAAGCTTTTGAAAAGTATGTATAAGTGGTTGGATAAAAACAAGTCAGACGAAAGAAAAAAAGATCAGACTGAGGAGCAGTTTCATTATAAACTGCGTAAAAAAGTTTGGGGTGAGTTTAAAAAAGAAAGTTGGTCAATTAATGAAGAAATAAAAAGAGAAATCAGAAAATCCTTGGAAAAAAGATTTACATTCATGTTTAAGCAGCTTAATGTATTTAACACTCGCGATCTAATTGAGGATGTTGTTTGTCCGCAAAACATTAAGAAAGAGAAAATTTTAGTAGAAGATGTTAAACTAGAAAATGATAAAGGGTTAGCCGATTAAAAGGATTATATGACAAAAAAAAGCATTAAAAACATCGATTTGAAAAATAAAAGAGTTCTAGTAAGAGTTGACTATAATGTTTCAATGGAAGAAGGTCTGAAAATTGCTGATGATTTTCGGATAAAGCAAACACTACCTACAATTAAATATTTGCTTGACCAGAACTGTACAATCTTTTTAATCTCCCATTTTGGTAGGCCGCAGGGGAAAAGAAATATTAAATACACTTTAGAGCCGGTGGCAAAGCATTTGGAAAAGATATTGGATAAAAAAGTTGATTTTTTTGCAGAAGATTATACAAAAAAGGATAATCTAAAAAAACTGAAAGAATACAAACCAGGGAGTATAGTTTTAATGGAAAATGTACGTTTTTATCTCGGTGAAAGAGCAAACAAAGAAGAATTTGCAAAACAGTTATCACAAATTGCAGAGGTTTTTGTAAATGACGCTTTTGGAGTTTCTCATCGTGTGCATGCTTCAGTTGTAGGTATAAACCATTTTCTTCCCAGTGTGGCAGGTTTGTTAATGGAAAAAGAAATTAAAATAATTGATAGGGCAATTAATGAGCCAAAACTGCCTTTGGTAGCAATTATTGGTGGTGCTAAGGCCGAAACAAAAATTACTTTGATTGGTAAACTTTTGGAAAAAGCAGATTATTGTCTTGTTGGCGGTGGAGTTGCTAATACATTTTTAAAAGCCTGGGGTTATGAGATAGGAAAGTCATTGGTAAATAGGGAAATGGAAGAAACTGCTAAAATGCTTTTTTGGAAGGCTGCCAGGGGAAATACAGCAATGATGCTACCTACGGATGTTGTTCTTGGTGATTTGGAAAAAGAAAAGGAAGACGGAGTTGTTGCTTCAGATAAAATTCCAGAAGATTGGCAGGCTTTGGATATTGGACCCAAAACCCAAGCGGAATTTGGCAATATTATTTCCAAGGCTGGAACAATTATTTGGAACGGACCGATGGGTGTTTTTGAAAAAGAAAAATTTAGCAAGGGAACAGAATTTATTTATTATGCAATTGCCCAAAATCCCGAATCAATGAGTATTGTCGGGGGCGGAGACACGCTGGCTTGCTTGAGAAAGAAAAAATATTTAGACGTTATAGATCATGTTTCAACTGGTGGAGGGGCAATGCTTGAATATATTGAGAAAGGCACTTTGCCAGGAATTAAAGCTTTACAAGAAAAATAAATTTATTTAATGTTTTTTTCTGCTAGATCTCCAATAACTGGAAGTTTGTATTTCTCATTCTGAAATGCTTTGACCATTAATACTACCCAAAGAACCAAACCGGCAAGGTTTATGGCAGAAAGTAATAAAGACATTATTCCCCAGAATGGATAGGATAAAGCGTGCAAAACAAACCTTAGAACAAAAAGGCTGCCAAAAGTAATGGTTGATTGTAAAGCATGAAAGCGTACAAATTTATCTTTTTCTTCCAAAATATAAAAAATAATTCCGGTGACTGGTCCCAAAGCATAACTTAAAGCTCCAGCAATATTTGAATCTAAATTTAAAGACGACTTTTTCTTTTCTTCTGACATTTTTTCCTTATAAACCAATTAATATTAATATTAATATAAATAGAAAAAAAAGGATTGTCAAATATCACTTAAATAATAAATAAAAGATATGTTAAGATTATAAAGTGAATAATAAACAGATACGGATTGTTGTCTTTCTGGTTTTATTGATTTCCTTTATTTTTAGGCTTTCTACCTTTTTTACTTCCCATATTGAAAACGATGAAGTCATTTATACTACCCTAATAAAAAAGGATCAATTTCAATTAGAGAAATATAGCCTGCAAAATACAGTAATTTTAGAAAAATTACCGGCAATTGTATATGATTACTCTGTTTTTCATCACCCCCCTCTTTTTGTTTATTTGGGTAAAATAATTTATCAAATATGGGGAGAAAGATTCTTAATGTTAGTTCCTGTTGTTTCATCCTTAGCTACAGTATACTTGGTTTTTAAGATAAGCAAGCGATTAACCAATAAAAATAATTCATTATTTGCAATGCTTTTTATGGCTATATGTCCGGTTAATTTATTTGTTTCAAGTAAACTGTGGATTGATTCATTTTTAACATTTTTAATTACGCTTTCTTTTTATTTTTCTTTAAAATCAGAAGAATACAAATTTTTACTCTTAAGTGGTTTATTTTCTTTATTAAGTTTATTTACCAAATTACCGGCTGTATTTATTTTACCGGCTATTTTAGTTAATATTTGGCAGAGTAACAAAGTAATCAAGCAAAAGATTTTTAAAATATTACTCTTTATGTTTTTAATTTCCTTGATTATTTTTTGGTTTTTATATTATATGAGTAAAACCGGACAATTTTTTCCTAATACCCACACCAGAAAGATTGTCCAGGAAATGTTTCCTTTTGTTAAAAAGGCAGCCAATAGACCCTTTTACTTTTATTTTACGCAAACACTTTTATTATCTCCATTATCCTATCTGTTTATATTAAACTTAAAAAAAATTAATAAAAAAAAGTATTTAAGCATAATTATTTGGAATTTGAGTTTTTTTATAGGGTTGACTTTTTTTCATGTCCAAGGCGGTTCTGCGCAAATGCGATATATTTTACCGGCTTTGCCAGGACTGGCGATTTTAACTTCTGTTAGTCTGCCAAAAGAAAAAACCAGCTTTTTGCTTATGAGTATAGTTATTGGGATTGTATATCAGATATTTACCGGACTAATTAATACATATACTCTTGTAACTGCAGATCTGATCCCAATTTTGTATATTTTTAATTGATGTTGTTATTTCCCTGTAGATAGTGTTATAATTCAGGTGTTAATTAAGTTAGGATAAATTTTTCTTTTGAACCTCGAAAAACAGTACTTCAGAGAAGATTTTCCAAAAATATAAGGGAGGTGAATTAAGTGAATAAAAAATTATACATCGGAAACCTTGATTGGGGAATAACCAATGACAAGTTAGAAGAGTTATTTGCTCAATTCGGCAGTGTGGTAAGTGCTAATGTCATAACAGACAGACAAACCGGTCGCTCACGCGGATTTGGTTTTGTTGAAATGTCTTCAGATGAAGAAGCACAAAAAGCAATTGATGAATTGAACGGCAAAGATTTTGAAGGAAGAGAATTAGTTGTTAATGAAGCTAGACCCAAGAAAAGATAAAAATTAGAAAATAGGGCGGACTAGAAACTTTATGTATCTATGTCCGCTCTTTTTTTGTTAAAATATAAAGTATGCTGATTGATTTATATCCAAATAAAACACATTTGATTATTGATTTTGACAAAACACTTTTTCATTTGGATTTACCTTGGGATATAGTGTTAGAGCCAATAAAAAAACAGCTTATTGAATGGAACCCCAAATACTACAAAAAATATATTGACAAGGAAATGCGTTTAAGCCTTGTAATAAATAATTATGTTAAAGAATTTGGCGATGCTGCAAAAAATTTGTTTATAAAAAATAACACCCGTTTTGAACAAGAAAAACTTAGAGGGTATTACAAAAATCCGGAATTAATAAACATGATTGTCAAATTAAACAAGAAGCAATTGTATATTTGGTCATCAAATACACAACCAACAATAACCCAAATTTTAAAGGATCATAATCTTTTTGATAAGTTCGAATTTTTGGTTACCCGTACTAATGTCAAGTTTATTAAACCTAATCCTGAAGGTTTTAAGCTTATCTATGATCCGAAAACAAACAAAGACAAGTATTTAATGCTGGGTGACAGTGTTCACGATCAGGATGCTTGTGAAATCATTGGCATAGACTTCCATAAAATCGAGTATTTTGATTAAAAACTATTTTACTATAATCTCTTTTCTATTTGGTCCAACACCGATGAGTTCTACTGGTAATCCAGAAAATTCCTCAATTTTCTCAATATATTTTTGCGCGTTTTCAGGCAAATCCTTGAAATTTCTTACTCCAGTAATATCCTCTTTCCATCCCGGCATTTCTTCATAAATGACATTGGCTTTTTCTAGTTTTTCAAAGTCCACTGTAAACACATCAGTTTTTTCACCATTAATTTCATATCCTACGGCTACTTTTAACGGATCAATACCGGACAAAATATCCAGTTTGGGAACCGCTAGAGCATCAAGACCATTTATTTGTACTGAATATTTGACAATGGTCAGATCCAGCCAGCCGCAACGTCTTGGCCTGCCGGTTGTTGTGCCGTATTCATTACCGGCCTCCCTGATTTTTTCTCCAAGTTTGTTATGCAGTTCAGCTGGAAAAGGACCTTTTCCCACCCTAGTAGTATATGCTTTAACTACACCATATGTTTTTAAATTTCTTGGTCTGAAACCGGTTCCTAAATATAGTCCTCCTAAAGTGGGATTGGATGAAGTTACATACGGATATGTTCCGTGGGCAATATCAAGCAAGGTTGCTTGCGCACCTTCAAAAAGTATTCCCTGATTATTTTTTTGTGCCTGGTTGAGGAATTGTGAAACATCTCCTATTTTAATTAGTGAATTGTTTTTTAGCTTTTCCAGCCAATTCCAATACTCGGATATAATCTTTCCCTCGGACAAATCTTTTAGGTCCAGGTCTTTTTTGGAGCCTCCCAGATGATCAACCATTAAATCAATTAGTTTTTTATTCCATTTCAGTTCTTCTTTAACCCTTTTTGCAAATCTGTTTTTTGAAGAAGTATCTAGCATCCGGATTCCCCTTCTGCCCACATAATCCATATAAGTAGGACCAATACCTCTTTTGGTTGTACCGATTTTACCTCCGGCAATTCCGTCACGGATCATGTGCCAAGGCATGATCAAGTGTGCTTTATGGCTAATTAAAACTTTGGCATGCTCAACATTTGCTGATTCAAGTTTTTCAATTTCACCCAGTAAAACTTGGGGGTTAATAATAACACCATTGCCAATTACGCAGGTTTTGTTTTTGTATAAAATACCAGAGGGTAATAAGTGGAAAGGAAATTTTTCATTTTCAACAACCACAGTATGGCCTGCATTGTTTCCTCCTTGGTATCTAACCACTATATCCAAACCTTCCTCTTTTGCCAAAAAATCAACCATTTTACCCTTGCCTTCGTCTCCCCACTGAGCACCGATTACTGCAATATTTTTCATTTTTCTCCTTTCAGATATTTATTAATAGTTTTAATTTCTTTTTTGGTTAATTTTAAAGCAAGTCCGATATATTTTTCTGCTTTCCAGGTTTGTAATTTCTTTAGTTTTTTATCAGGTAGTGATAAATTTTTAATTAATCCTTGCCAAGAAATAGATTTGCCTCGCGAAGCTTTTTTGATTTTTTTGTATGCATTCTGGTTTCCCCATTTTTTAAGTATCAGTTGCAATGCCTCGGTTAATACTTCAGGATGTTTTTTTATTTCTTTTTTTAAAAGAGTTTTATTGGGTTTAATTTTTTTTAATCCTTTTTGTATGCTTTTTAAAGCCAGTAAAGTATGACCAAAAGCAACGCCGATGTTTCTCATCACAGTACTGTTTGACAAATCCCTTTGTAGGCGTGATTGTGAAAGTTTTTTGGATAAAAACTCAAAAAAACTGTTTGCCAACTGGAAATTCCCTTCGGCATTTTCAAAGTTTATCGGGTTGACTTTGTGCGGCATAGTTGAGGAGCCGACTTCTTTTTTGTTTGTTTTTTGGACTAAATAGTCATAAGAAATATACAACCAGAAGTCCTTACATAAATCAATACACACATTATTAATTTGTTTAATTAAATCTAATAAGTATACAAGCCGGGTATTAGGCTCTATTTGCGTGGTGATTAAAGTAGGAGACAAACCTAGTTTTTTAACAAATTCTTGGGAAAAACTTAGCCAATCTTTATCAGGATAAATTTTCAAATGTGCATTAAAATTTCCTACTGCTCCATTTAATTTTCCACCAAGCTGTAAGTTTTCTATTTTCTCAGTAAAAAAAAGTAGGCGTGAAGCAAAATACACAATTTCCTTGCCTAGGGTGGTGGGCACAGCAATTTGACCGTGGGTTCTTCCGGGCATGGCCTGATTACTGTGCTTTTGGGCTAGCCCAACCAGTTGTTTTAAAACATTTTTTAATTCCGGAAGCAAAACTTCTTGTTTTGCTCCTTTGATCATTAAAGCATAAGAAAGATTATTAACGTCTTCGGAGGTTAATCCCCAATGTATCCAGGGAGAGATTTTTTCCAGTCCCAAATTCTTCAAGTTGTTTTTAATATAGTATTCGACTGCTTTAACGTCATGATGTGTTTCTTCTTCGATTTTTTTTACTTTTTCAAGGTTTTTTAGTTGCAATTCTTTTTGCCAGCTAATTAATCTTTGTTTTTCTTTTTTGTTTAAAGAAAAATCACAAACAAATTCGGATAAAGCAATTACATAAGCAATTTCAATGTATATCCGTTTTTTAATTAGTATTGCTTCGGAAAAGTGTTTTTTTAGGGGAGAAATTTTTTGACGATAGCGTCCTTCCAAAGGAGAAATGGATGTAGACAATTTATTGTTCATCAACACTTCTTATTATATCAGAAGATTATTAAACTGGGAAAGCTTTACTTTTAGAATATATCTAATAACTCTAGATTTTCGGGATTTTTTTTGTTAACCTATTGAAGATGGAAAGACTTCATAATCCAGGACACAACGAATATTTTGAAATTAGCAGGACTTCTCCGGAAGGCCAGCCAATTATCACTGCCTGTGTTGAAAATGGAAAAAGAAATTGTGCTGTTCAGGAGCTGGTAATTACAGGCTACTCTGCTTATACAGGGAAAGAACTAAGCAGAGAAGAAATTGAAAATTATCTTTGTGAAGATTATTACAACCAAAAAGGATTAACACATACAGTAGTTGCTAATTTTTGGGGTGAAACAAAGGCGACTCTAAGACTGATTATGGGTTCAAAAGGAAATGAAGAATGGCAAGCTATAGACGCACAAAACTGGGTAGGAGTGCAAGGAAACTGGCCGCATGAAAGAAAAGGATTAGATGTCAGTCAAATAGGAGAATTGGGCAAGTTTGCTTTTGATCCGGGGACTCCAAGGGAAACTAAGCAAAAAATGACATTAATGCTTTATCGAGCAACTGAAAAAATAGCAGAAAGACAGGGAATTAAAATGCTTTATGCAATTATGCCTTCGGGAGTAGCGGCTTTTGTGGATAGTTCGGGAGTAAGAATAGAAAAAGTAGAAAATATGTTTTTAAAAGAAGAGGATCCTAAAGCGAAAACTTTGTTTGATAATTTTCCCGGATACTGGAAAAAATTTATTATGGGTAAGCCTGAATTATACGTTTTTAAAGGAGAGAAATGAGTCCTGAAAAACAAACTGGTGTAATCAATCATGAACACACAAGTTTAGAGGATCAAAAACCGATAATAAGGCAAGCTGCTGATCTTGAATTTAGACCGGAACTTTTAAAAAAAACAAGGATTGAAGTATTTGATACCGTGGAGCAGGATTTGAAAGAGTTGGATGAGTGTTTGACTCGTGATGAAATGCAAGCGTTTACACAGGAAAACGGAACAAGTCCTGAAAAAATCGGTAGATGGGTTTATTTGCCTTGGAAAAAAGAAATTTATCATTTGTTACCAAGAAATGAACACGCGCGGTTAGTTCTTTCACGCCATGAAGGAGTGACAAACAGGGAGCAAGTTCAAGAATTGGGATCGGCAAAAGTACTTATAGTGGGTGCAAGTACGGGAAGTGAAGTTATGGATTGTTTGGTAAGGGAAGGAATTGGAATTGGTCTGGAAGGAAGCTTAGAAATTTGGGATGGAGATAAAGTAGCGGCTTCAAATCTGGGCAGATGTTCTGTTTTTACTAATGCAGATAAGGGAAAAGAAAAAGCTGTTGTTGCAGCACAAAGAGCTTGGGAAATCTTTCCTGAAGCCAATATTCATCCTTTTGCACAATATCTCAGGCCGGAAGACATGGAAAAAGCTATTAACAATGCAGAATATATTGTTGATGCTTGTGATAATGGATTGACAAAACTTTGGCTAAGAGTTATTTCTAGGGAGCTTGGCAAAGATGTGGTTATGGGAACCAATTTGGAAGGTCAAGGGGCAATTGTTGATATTGAGAGATTTTCTTTAAACCAAGACTTGCCTGTATTTCACGGTAGACTAGAAAAAATACTGGGAAGATTTAATAGGGAAAGAATGATGGAGTTGTCAAAAGACAAAGAAAAACAACAATCGCTTTTACCTGTTATTATTGCAGCAGGTGTGGGAATTGAAAATGTTTCATCTTCACTATTAAGGTCTTTGGAAATGCAAATGAAAGGCGAAATTTGCAGTTTTGCACAGATGCGCTCAGTTGTAGGTGTTACCAGTGGAGCAGAAGCAGCCTTTTTAAAAAGATGTATTTTAAATAAAAAGGTTCCGGAAAGAGCTATAATTACTCCCTTAGAATCGTCAGCTTCAAGAAAAGAAGTTCAAGAATTTGTTAAAAATTTTTTTCCTCCGAACATCGGTGAAGCAGTTTTGACAGCACTATCTTAAAAAGTATTTTTTTTATTATTGAATATGATAGACTAGAAATAATGGAACTTGTTATTTCTTTATTAACTGCCTTTTTTAATTTTATTTTAGGTATTTTTGTATTTTTAAAAAATCCCAAAGGTGCCTCCCATAGATTATTATCTGCACTTACTGTTTGTTTTGGAAGTTGGTCAATAGCAAACTATTTTTCTCTTTTTTCACAGACCCCAGAACAAACTCTTTTTTGGATCAGAATGGTGATGTTTGTTACTTCGCCGGCAGGACTTTTGCTTTTGTTTCTTGCAGAAACTTTCCCCGAGGACAAATTAGAACTTAGAAAATCTTGGACTTTTATATTAAGTTTCTTAACCTTCTTAACAGCTATTTCAACATTTACTCCTTTTATGTTTTTTTCAGTTTCTTTTCAGTCTGGAAATATTCAACCTAGTCCAGGGCCAGCGATAGTCTTATACGCAATTACTTTAATCGGTTATTTTATTGCAGCTTGTATTGTTTTAATCAAACGATTTTTGCAAGCAAGGGGATTAAAAAAAACACAGCTTAAGTTTTTTATTGCCGGAATAATAGCAACTTTTCTTTTTGGTGCTTTAACTAATTTCGTGTTTTTGTTTCTTTTACAGACATCCAGATTTATGTTTTTAGGTCCCACTTTTTCTTTGGTTTTGGTTGGTTTTGTTACTTATGCAATTATTAAACACCGTCTTTTTGATATTAGATTAGTTGTTGCAAAAACTGTTTCTTGGGCACTGCTTTTAACTACATTAGAAGCATTCTATATTGTAGTGATCTTTGGTATCAGTTATTTTCTGACGGGTGAAATTGTACGAACACAACAAATGCTGATTAATGGAGGTTTAGCTTTTTTAATTGCACTAACTTTTCAACCTTTACGACGTTATCTTGAGGGAATTACAGACGACATATTTTTCAAAGATCGCTATGAGACGGAAAAATTATTAAACAAGGTCGGTGGTTATTTAAGTTCTTCCTTGGATCTAAATAAAATTGCTCCCAAAGCCTTGGAAACTATTTTAAAAGAGATGAAGATAAAAGAAGGTGCAATTGTGGTGGTTAAAAAGGGAGAAATAAAACATGTATATAAAAATAAAATGAGCTTCAATAACCTTAAATATTCTCAAATTTTGCAGTTTCTTAAAAGAAAAGGTCCTTTTATATTTGATGAAATGGAAGAAAGTAAATTAAAAGAGTGGATGCGTAAACACAATGCCGGCTTTATTTTCCCTCTTAGAGTTGAAAAAAACAATGTGGGGCTTTTGATTTTAGACCATAAATTGTCAGGAGATATATATTTTGAAAAGGATATAGAAGCTTTGATGATTATGGTTCCGGAAATTGCTGTTGCTGTACAAAACGCATTATCTTTTGAGGAGATTAAAAAGTTTAGCCAAACTTTAGAAAAAGAAGTAAATGAAGCAACACAAGAATTACAGAAAGCAAATAAAAAGCTTAAACAAGTTTCACAACTTAAGGATGATTTTGTTTCCATGGCCTCACACGAACTGCGTTCACCTTTAACCATTATTAATGGATATTTATCCATGTTAGCAGATGGTGATGCAGGTGATTTGCCAGAGCAAGCAGAGAAACTGATTGATGATGCTTCCCAGGGGGCACAAAGAATGATTAGACTGGTTAATAACATGCTTAACGTTTCCCGGATTGAATCAGGACGGTTGGATTTAGAGGTTTCTAAATTTAATTTGGAAGAAGTCTGTAAAGAAATTGTTGATCGTTTTCAAATAGAAGCCAAACAAAAAGATTTGGAATTAAAATATACTAACGGTAATAAAAACGAGTGTATAGTTGAAGCTGATTTGGACAAAATTAAGGAGGTAATAATTAATCTAGTAAGTAACGCAATTAAATATACTGATAAAGGCAAAGTTATTGTCTGCTGTTTTAAAAAGAAAAATAAAGTCAAGGTGGAAGTGGAAGATACAGGTCCGGGTATTAATAAAGAAGCACAAAGTAAATTATTTAAAAAATTCTCGCGTTTGGAAACCTCGGAAGATGATAAAAAAAGCGGGACAGGATTAGGCTTGTATATTTCCAAACTTTTTATTGAACGTATGGGTGGAAAAATAGGTGTTAATTCTGAGCCAAAAAAAGGAGCCACTTTTTACTTTACTCTTCCGTCAGTTGCAGCTGACACCTGATAAATGTTAAGATGATTTTATGAAAGTTTTAATAGCAGAAGATGATTCTTTGATTGCTGGAATGTATGCAACAAAATTAAAGAATTTGGGTATAGAGACTAGTATTGTTGCAGAAGGTGAGGCAGCTGTGGAATTTTTTGAAAAAGAAAATCCGGACTTTGTTCTTCTTGATATTATGCTTCCTAAACTGTCGGGTTTGGATGCACTTAAAAAAATCCGTTCTTTACCCGGAGGTGAAAGTGTTCCGGTTGTAATTCTTTCCAATCTTTCTGATCCGGAAAAAAGAAATGCTGCTCAAAAAATGGGCGTTAAAGAGTATTTAGTAAAAGCAAACTTAACACCTAATCAAGTTGTAGAAAAAATTAAGCCACATCTTAAAGACGTAGATAACAATTCACTGCCATGAAATTAAAACAAGAAACTCTGAAAGAAATCCTGCTCAAATCAGGGTTTGTTGATGAAAAAGAACTTAAAAAAGCTGTAAGTACAGCCAAAGAAATGAAAAAAAGCCTGGAAGATGTTTTGATTTTTCGAGGTTTAATAACAGAAAAAGCTTTGGGTCAATTAGTTGCAGAACATCTTAATGTCCCCTTTATCTCTTTAAGTGGTACTGTAATACCTGAAAATGTTCTAAACTTGATTCCTGAGCGTTTGGCACGGAATTATCGTATTTTGCCATTTAAAGTTGAAAAAGATAATCTGCATCTAGCAATGGAAGACCCAAAAGATTTTGAAGTTTTGGAATTTGCCAAACGGAAAACAGGGAAACGTATTGTTCCTTACTTAATAATGGAAGATGATTTAAGTAAAAGTTTAGGGCAATACAAAAAAAGTTTTAAAAAAGTGTTTAAAGAAAATATTTTGGAAAACATTGAAGAAGCACAAAAAGGGAAAAAAGAGCCAAATGAAGCGGCAGAAGAAATACCAGTTATTAAACTTTTAGACACTTTAATTGAATTTGCTGCAGCAGAAAGAGCTTCTGATATTCATTTAGAAAGCTTTGAAGGGCAAGTAATAGTGCGTTTTCGTATAGACGGAGTTTTGCAGGATATTATTAATCTACCCAAAGAAATACAAGGAGCATTAGTAGCAAGAATAAAGATTTTGGCTTCTTTGAAGATAGATGAACATCGTGTTCCGCAAGACGGGAGGTTTAAATTTGAAATAGACAATGAATCAGTTGCTTTGCGTGTTTCCGTAATTCCCGGATTTTACGGCGAAAATGTGGTAATGCGTTTGTTAACTGAAAGTGCGCGTCCTTTGGGACTTTCAGAATTAGGACTAAGAAACAAGAACTTGGAATTAATCAGAAATAGCATTGAAAAACCACACGGAATGATTCTGGTTACCGGTCCAACAGGATCAGGTAAAACAACAACTTTATATAGTATTTTGAACATCCTCAACACAATTAAAGTAAAAATTTGTACTATTGAGGATCCGATTGAATATGGTATGCAGCAGATTACACAAACACAAGTTAATCCTAAAGCAGGTTTAACTTTTGCAGCCGGGCTGCGGTCCTTATTAAGACATGATCCGGATATTATCATGGTTGGAGAGATCAGGGATGAAGAAACTGCAGAAATATCAATTCATTCTTCTTTGACAGGTCACTTAGTTCTATCAACTTTGCATACCAATGATGCGGCCGGTGCAATCCCCCGTTTTTTGGACATGGGAGCGGAAGGATACTTAGTTGCTTCAACAATTAATTCAGTAATTGCTCAGAGATTGGTAAGAAAAATCTGTCGGAGTTGCATAGAAGAATACCAACCGGAGCAGAAAACTCTTGATTTATTTTCAAAAGAACTGGGAGAAAAAGTAACAAAACAAAAATTTTATAGGGGAAAAGGGTGTGAGGAGTGTCGTAATACGGGCTATAGAGGCAGAATTGGTGTATTTGAAATTTTACCTTTTGACGAAGAAATTAGGGAATTGACTATTGCCAAATCATCCAGTGACAAGATTAAAAAAGTTGCCAGACAAAAAGGGATGGTTACTTTGATGGAAGACGGGTTAAATAAAGTAGCTGCAGGATTGACAACTATTGATGAAGTATTAAGAGTTTTAAAGGACTAAAATGCCTCTTTTCCAATATAAAGCGGAAAACAAAAACGGTAAAATTATATCTGACGGAATCACTGCTGTTAATGAAGAAGATGCTGCCCAATTATTGCAGGAAAAAGGCTATAAAGTTTTATCAATTAAAAAACGCAACAAAGAAGCTTCTTTGTTTGATAATTTTTTAACAATTCCTGTTATTGAAAAAGCTACTCTCTGCCGTCACTTGTCAATTATGCTTAAAGCAGCCTTGCCGATTAATGAAGCTTTTGAAATATTTATTTCTGAAACAGAAAACAAGAGAATGCGGGCAATATTAGAGGATGTTTATTACGGAATTAAAAAAGGAGAATCACTTTCAGACGGATTTTCCCGCTTTCCCAATGTTTTTGATAAAGTTTTTATTACCATGATTGAGGCTGGTGAAGAATCAGGAAAAATGGAAGAAACGTTTGATTATTTGGCGACTCAGTTAATGTCTCAGCATCAGTTGACACAAAAAGTAAAAGGAGCATTGGCTTATCCAATTGTGGTTTTAACTGCCATGGTGGCTGTAGGAATAGCTATGATGACTTTTGTTTTGCCAAAGATTGGTAATGTTTTTATTAGTATGAATATTAATATACCTCTGCCAACGCAAATTTTATTGTCAGTAAGTAAATGGTTGGGGAACCATGCACTTTTTGTTGTTGGAGGTTTTGTGCTTTCAATCGTGGGCTTTGTAGTTCTGATGAAAGTCTCCTCCACAAGAAGAGCAATTATGAATTTTTTATCCAAAATGCCAATAATTAATAGATTAATGGAACATTTGGATTTAGCACGTTTTTCCCGGACTTTATCTTTGCTTTTAGCAACGGGTGTTCCGATTATTAAAGCTTTGAATGTTTCTGCGCTTACGCTTTCACAAAACAAATTTGATAAATTTTCTGAGCATTTTAACAAAAAGATCAAAAAAGGCACCTCTTTGTCAATTATCCTAGAAGAGGAAAAAGTTTTTCCTCCCATAATGATGCAGACAATAAAAGCAGGAGAAGAAAGCGGGACTTTAGATGAGATTTTAATGGACTTGGCAACTTTTTATGAAGAAGAGGTGGAAACATCACTGAAAAAGTTTGTTAGCTTATTGGAACCGGCTTTAATGTTGATAATCGGAGTTGCAGTAGGAGCAATGGTGATTTCAATTATCGGACCGATCTATAGTGTGGTTGGTAATTTACAAGGACAAGCAGGATCCAGTTTATAATGGAAACAAAAATTAGTAAGTCTACAAAAATAGTTTTGGGGATTTTAGTTGCTTTTACGTTTTTGGGATTAGGAATTTATCTTATTGTTAATCCTTCTGCTGGTACAGGAAGTGGTAACAAATCCAAGACTATTGAGCAAGTGGAATTCAAAAAAAAGGGAAGTTCGGTAACAGTAAATCGTAGCGGTCAAGTAACCATCAAAACCCCGGACAGAACAATTATGCAATATTGGGATAAAAATAAAATTGATCAATTGTTTGCTAAATTGTCCCAACTAGATGCAGACAGATTTTCTGACGAAATGGGAAACATAATAATTGATTTGGACAATATAAAAGATTTGGCATATATTTCCGAAGATATTATTAATCTACAAGAGTTTGAAGAAATTGTTCGGATTTTGGAAGAAAGCAGTGATGAAAATTCAATAATGCCTTCACCCAGTCCTGTTTTACCTGAAGAGTCTGCGCCTGTGGTTCCGGAAACATACATTTCCGAACCCGAACCAAGTAGTAACTACAGTCCGGAGCCGTTGTATCCTTCACCTTCTGATGAACCCAGTGCCAGTCAGAAGCCATTTCGTTGTAACTTTGAAGAACCGGAGAAAGGCAAAGAAAACTTTGTTGTCTCAGAAACTGTTTGCAGTGAAATGCTTGATTAATCTTCTTTCCAATAAATAAGATTATATTCTCCTTGAGTGGGAAAATAAGGAGGAGGATTATAAAGTAAAGAAGAATCATAAGTATGGGTTCTAGTTTCAAATCCTGAAGTTGGTGAGGTTCCGTAGTTCCAGTATGGTTTTAGGTTAGAAATAAGAGTTCCGTAGACTGTTAATGAATTTCTGACTGCATTATTGTACCAGCCGCACCACCAAAAATATCCGTGTCTGATAATATGTCCCTTAACTGCCATTAGAGCGCCTTCAACTACAAAATCATTAGGAATATTACGGGAGAAATATATATCATTTTGTGCAATTAATCCCAAGCGATTGTGATCATCGTGTGATTCGTATTGCAAATTATCATCAATCCAAATATTCATATTATTATTATCCAAAGGAAAACGTGTAGCAATTACCGTAACTCTTCCTTCAACGGTTCCTTCTACCCAAAGATTATCTTCAGCAAAAACAATGGGGGTTTCTGATAAATCATAGTTTCCAACAGTCTCTTCAGAATCTATGTATTGATAAAGTCTTTCACAGCCTTGTTCACTGCTATATCCCCAAGTATAGTCAGTATCCGTTACTCTACGTACATTCAAATATTGACCGGAAAAAATTAAATGATATCCCTGTGCTTGTGAATCTTGAAGATATAATCCATTGTCTTGTGCTGCTTGACGCATCTTAAGAAAGTCAAGGTTAATTCCTTCAAAATCATAATTAGCAACAGGAAACTCCCACAATCCCTGATCTCCGCCAGGTCCGCTTCCCCATACGCCGGGTCTTTCCTGAGAAGGAGAACAACCTGTTTCTGTACCACAGGTATATGTTTCTCTGGCACTGCTAACTATTGAAGTATTTACACCATCCATGCGAATACCATTATTACTGTGGATCAAACCATGAACGGTTATGCCTGAACCAAACCACAAACTGGTATTATTTAAAGATGAGTATTGAGTAATAGAAGGTAAACCCAATTTTGCAGTTATAGTTCTTTTAATATTTGGATATTCATTATGCCATCCAGTTGATTTTATGGTAACTACTGTGGATCCTTCATCTGGCGGAATAATTTCTAAAGAGTATTGGCCAATTTGTTTACCCTGTGGATCATGATAATCATGAATATATGGACCGGTATTATCAGTTCCGTCCTGAAAATCATTTTGATCGTGAGCTAAGTGCCAACGGTAATAGTTAATTCCTGCTTCAGCAATATTTAATGCTTGCTGATGTGCTTCCTGACGCATTGTATAGTCAAATTGGTTTGTTAAAAGCATTAACAAAGCTAAAATAATGATTATAAAGGAAGCGCTGATGGTTAAAAGAGAAATGGTTAAAGAGCCTCTTTTATTTTTTTTCATAGGTTTTCCTTTAAAATTCTAGGACTGACAAAAGACTCGGATATAAAATCACTGTTTGGATCATATTCAGTATTAATTTGTAAATATATTTTAATCAGCTTAATCTCATCAAAAGGTGCTGGTGTTTCAAGCGGATTATTTTCTTGATCATCAGGCCAATTTCCGTTGTAAAAAGAGAAAAGCGGTTGATCAGTATTTCTAACGTCTTCATTAATAATTTTAATTATTTCGTTTTCTTCTAAATATTGATAGCTTTCATTAGGTTCAATTGTTCCTTTTGACAGGACACCGTTTTGCAGAAAATAGCGGACTCTTTCAATTTCTGAGTCAAAATCAACATCCGTATAAAACCCGATTTGATAGTCTTGGGCAATAAATAATGGGTAATCACCATTTTCTCCTGGTTGAACATTTCGTAATTCTTTTTTTATTTGGGTTAAACTTTCATTTGCTCCTTGGTTGGATAAGCTTTTTTTTAATAAGAACAGCTGGTCTTCGGATAAATGAACTTGTAAAAGAATAATCAGACCAACCAAACTAACTGCTATGGTCATGCCTACTAAAAGCTCAATTAGTGTAAACCCTTTTTGTGAGGCAAGTCTTTTTTTATGTTTCATTGTTCTTGTAAAATAATTTTTTCAATTGACTGTCCGGATACATCTATTGTATTCTGAGTGTCTTCATAACCGTCAGCTTTTATAAATAATTCATGTTCTCCCGAGTCAAGAGGACTGAAAAACACTTGTCCAAAGTTTGGCTGATCAATCTTGCCGCTGGTAGTTGCTTCATTAAATTCTTCTCTACTCAATTCAGCACTGGCAGAACCAATTGGCTCATCAGCGTTGTTCATAATTTGAATTAACAAGCTGTTATTTTCATGCTCTTTAGTAGCAAAATGAAAAACAAGGTTACTGTCTGGTAGTAAATTTAATTCAAAAGGATTGTTTCCTGCCAGGTCAAGGGAATCATCCGTAAGTGTAAAAGTATAATTATCCCATTCAAAATCTTCCAAGATTATCTCTCCGTTAGTGTTGGTTGTGTAATCCTGGCCTATTTTATAAACCGGATTTTCTGAAGTGTCAGTGCCGATCTTTTTAGTGCCCTGTAAATGAAAAGTAATATTGCCTAAAGGAGGAAAACCATTTAACCGGCTGCCATAGCTTTTAATTGTTATAGTTGAAGTTTTATCAATAAAAAAAGTAGGATCTGTTAAACCACCTTCTTCAACTGTTAGATAAGCTTTGGTTGGATTGGCAATTTCTTGATTTGAATAAGTTCTACTGGTAGTATAACCGTTTTTGGTTACCGAAACAAAATAACAAGTGGCACAAGCAGGTGCACCCGGAATCAATAACTTTCCTTGATCGTTAGTTTTAAGATTAAGGTTAATCTCCGGATTGACTGAATCATTAACTAATTGCACCTCTGCATTTGGTATAGGGTTTACATTGGCATCGGCAACCTGGATAAGGATTGTTCCTCCGTCTTCTGCTTCTTCCATCCCTTGCGGTGCAATGTCAGTAATTAAAGTAATTGGTCTTTTAGAAGGGAAAAGACCTTTCCAGTTTACTTCTACGCGGATTCTTTTGTAATCTGTAGGAAGGGTATCATTAGGAGCAAATTGGTCAAAAGGGTCATCAACATAAATAACAGTAGTAAAAATATTGTAGCTTATTCCGTTCATTTTCTTGTTTTCGTACTGAGCTATGCTTCCTGAAGGAATTCCATTGATAGTACCGATCTGATCATAGGGAAGATTATGGATCTCTTCTATTTTTGATTGTGCTAAGTGTTTGGCAGTCTGTCTGACGCGGACTTCACCCACTGTTTGAAATGCACCATTAAGTAAAGTAAAAACTGCGTGAAATAAGATTCCTAAGAGTGCAACTGCTATAATAATCTCAATTAAAATTTGACCTTTTTTGGAATTGGGCATTAGCTTCATTAAAACGCATTCTGCAGCAATTTTCAAACCTTCTGATATAATGAGAGCAAATAATGGACAAGCGCATAATTTATTACTATACTTAAGTTATAGAGTTAATCTGCCCAAATGAGTATTTTAAATAGCCAGAAAGATTATTTTAGCTTAGCAATTCTTTCCCATAAACTGCAGTTAGTGGTTTTAAACAGTAAAGGAAACAAAGTTCTTAAAGCTATTGAACAACAGATATCCCCGGAAATTATTAATGTAAGTGAAGTTGTTGATATTGACAAGCTTGCTTCTTTGATTACCCAGATTTTGCAAAAAAACAGTATCAAGCAGGAAAAAGTAATTGTTGGTATTCCGGAGGAAAAGGTTTTTACTAAAGTGATAACTTTTCCGGATATTAAGTTAAATGAGATTGATGAAGCTGTTCGTTGGCAGGCAAAAACTTTTTTGCCGACTCCTATTGAAGAAAGTTATTTAGACTGGCGTATTATTAAGTCTGACAATTCATCGGGGCATACGGTTTTAGCAGTCTCAATTCCAAAAAAAATTGTAAATGGATATGTCAAAGCTTTTAAAAAAGCCGGTCTACATCCACTTTCATTTGAAACAACTTCAATATCTTTGGCGCGATTGGTAGAAGATAAAAAAGAGTTAACCATTGTAGCTGAAGTCCAGCCTCAAGCTGCTACTTTAACCCTTTGTAAAGGTGCAGAAATCATGGCAAGCTCAGTTGTCTCCCTAACAGGCAAAGAAAATGGCGTAGGCGAGGCATATTTTCTGCAGACTTTAAAAAGAATGAGTAATTTTTATGAAGATAAGTATCAAGAGGAAATTAAAGAAATTCACTTATGCGGACAAGAAGCAGGAAAAGAACTGCAACAAAAAGTAGAGAGTAGTTTGGAAAAAAAATCACAATTGTGTAATTTACAGATAGGCGGGCTTAAAAAAGAAGCTTTAAACAGGTTTATTACAACAATTTCTCTTTGTCAGAGAAAAGTTGCTGCACCTAGAGATGAAACAACAATAAATCTTTTGCCTCCCCAAATTCAAAAAAAATATGACAGAAAAAAACGTAGAAAAACACTTAAACGTTGGATTATGATTTCAACAATTGCTATTATTACAACCTCTCTTGCAAGTATTGGAACCTATTTGTTTTTTTATAACAGAATTAATTCTTTGAACAAGAAAAAACAAATGCAAAGTATGAATCTTTCTTTAACTGCTGCAAAAGCAAGTAATATAAGAGCAATTAATCAGCAGAGCCAAAAAGTTTTAAACCTTGCAAACTCACGTAATTTTCCTCAAGAAATTGTTTTTCAAATTATTGAACTCTCACCGGAAAATATTAGTTTGACTGATCTTGAATATGATATGCAAACAGGGCAAGTAATTTTGGCGGGAACAGCTTCTGACAGAGAAGATTTATTGAATTTAAAAAGAAAATTAGTTGAGGAGGAAAAATTTAAAGGTGTAATAATACCAATTTCCAATCTTGAAAAAGAGAAAAATTTAAATTTCAGTTTGTCTTTTAAGATAATAAATAATGAAAAAAATTAAACAGCAGAAAAAAGAACCATTTCTAAGTTCATTTTTAAAAATAATAATCGGAGTTGACGTTATATTGTTAATTGCCAATATAGCTGTTTTATATTTTTTACCTTTAAAAGCGGAAAATATCCAAAAAGTTTCTTCTGAATTAATGGCACAGAAGATCAGTCAGCAAAATTATCAGAAAACTATGGTAGATTTAGAAAACATTCAAACAAAAAAAGAAATAATTGAAAAAAGTTTCCCCAATGCGGAATCAATAGTTGATTTTATTGATCTAATAAATAAAATTGAGAAATCAGCGGATTTAAAGATTTTTACATTTGATTCAGATATGCCTTTGAAAGATGCTAATGGCAATGCATATCTTCCTTTAACATTAGTAATCGAAGATAGTTGGCCAAAAATATTAAACAGCTTGAATTTGTTACAGAAATCACCCTACTTTTTCCGATCGCAGAAATTTACCCTGACTTCTCCGGATATTGAAGATAAAGAAGTTCGAGCAGAATTCAATTTATTTATTTATGTTGATCAGGATTTTGAGGAATTAAATGAAAAAAATTAGTGAAACATTTATTATCAGTATTGTTTTTATATTTGCCTTGGGCTTTTTATTTATCTTTTCTGGGTATACAATAATAAATAGCTGGCAAACATCACAAAATATTAATGAACAAATAGTTCAGCAAAAAAACCCGGTTTTAAATAAAAATAAAGTGGACCAGGCGGTTACAACTATAAATTCCTTTGAAAATAGTGGGATTGAGAAAGAAAAAATAAAACAGCTGATAAATGAAGTTGAAAATAATGAAGAACAAAATGACCAAAATAACAAAGAAAATGAAACAGAACAAGAAGATAAAAAAGCAGAAGAAAACAAACAAGCAACAGGATCTGCAATAAATGAAAACACACAAGGAGGAGATAATGAATAAAAATAACAAAGGCTTTACCATGGTAGAACTCATGGTAGTTATTGGAACCATTGCTATATTGGTTGCCATTGTCTTGGTTGCAGTTAACCCCGGTAGACAATTTGCCAATGCCAGAGATACACAGCGACGCAGTGATTTGTATTCTATAACTAATGCTGTTTATGAATACGTAACAGAAAATAAAGGAATTTTCCCAACTAACTTTCCGGAAACATCTACTTGTATTGGAACCGGAGCTTCCTGTTATGATTTGGGATCAATAATTGTTCCCACGTATATAACTGAAGTTCCTCAAGATCCAAGTACAGGGACGGCAGAAGACACGGGATATGATATTTATCAAAATTCTGAAGGAAGAATTGTAGTAAGAGCAGAAAGCGAAGTTGGAACAGGGACAATCGAAGTTGTACGCTGATCTATTTGACAAAAATAGCCGGCTTGTTAATATTAAACTAAGAGAAATGAAAGGAGGTGAAAACGTATGAAACTAAAAAAAGGTTTTACCTTAATTGAGCTTTTGGTTGTTATTGGTGTTATTGCTATTTTGGCAGCAATTGTTTTAGTCGCGGTTAACCCGGGAAGACAATTTGCTAATGCCAGAGACACACAGCGTCGCAGCGACCTGTATTCAATTACCAACGCTGTTTATCAGTTTTCAGCTGAACACAATGGTAATTTGCCAGATACTGATGCTGATGATAGTACCAGCAACTTCCCGGATTCACCGACTTGCATTGGTACAGCAGCTCCTTGTTTTAATTTAGCTGCAGCAACGAACGAAGCAGGAACAGAAACCATTGTGCCGACTTATATTGCTGAAATGCCAGCAGATCCGGTCAGCGGAACTCAGGCAAATACACAATATACAATTTATGAAGATGCTAATGGTAGGATTGTTGCTTCTGCTTCTGGAGAATTAGTAGACTCAATTACTGTTACAAGATAAATTTAAAAGTATTTTAAAAATCTGCCCTATTCCATATTTATTGTGGAATAGGGTTTTTTTCCTATAAGTAATTCAATTAAAAAGATTTAAATTAATGCTATAATTTTAATATGCAAAACATTAAAAAATTTATCTGGTTTCTTTTAATTTTTTCTTTTTTACTGCTTTTTTATTCTATTTATAAACTGAATGCGGATTTACAAAAAACAGCAGCTCGGATTATTGAAGATCTTGAATATAACAACGGAAAATGGGATGTTACGCCTTATGTTAATGAAAGAGAAAGATTTAGCAATGATATTGTATACATATTCAATCAAGACGGGTTTGTAATTGAAAGAAATAATACAATTAAGGGATTTTTAGATTATTCAGACTACCGCTTTAATTCTTCCTTTAAAAAACCGCAAACAATAGTTTCTGCTACCGGAGAAAGATGGCGTTTGTTGTCAAAAACAATTGAGAAGAACTCTATTATTAAAGGAGCTGTACTTGTTGGATATAGGCAGCCGGAAACAGGCAATCAGCTGAATAATGATCTTTTACTCGAGCAATCTCTAGAAAAAATTATGCAATCAGTGACTGTTGAAGACAATGAAATTAAAATAATTAATTTAGAACAAAGGAATATTTCTTCCAAAATTAACTATCAAATTACTAATAAAAACAATCAATCTCTTTTATTAGAAGGAAGAGTTCCTACCTTTATTGATTCTAGTTATGTTTCTAAATATTTAGAGCAACGCTATGAATTTATTAATACTCCCCCCGATTTTTACTTTTTGAAAACTTTTCCGCTTGAAACAGAGGAGAGAATATTTGGATTGTTGATAATAGGGAAAAACCTTTCTGATAATGCATTGTTGATAGTAAGTTTTGGATTAATTGTTTTAAGCGCAAGTACAAGACTTGCAATTTTATTAAAAAACTTTTTTTTGCAAAATAAAAAATTGGATAAATCTAAAAAAAAGCAAAAAGAAAATAATAATGATGATCAAAACAAAGACAAACATTTTTCTTTTGATGCTGAGAACAGTAGACTTTATTACGGAAACGAATTTTTAGAAATTCCCTATGATTCAAACCAATATTATGTTTGTAAAGCGCTTTTTTCCCAAAAGGACAGACGCTGGGAATATGATCAACTAATTGAAGTTGTGATTGGTAAAAGCGAATCCCTGGAGGTTAAAAAACACTGGCGTAAGATTTATGATGCTGTGCGTATTATCAATCAAAAGGCTGAAGAAAAGTTTGCTAAAGAACCGATAATTTTTGAATCAAAAACTTTTAAAGTAAATGATTGATTTTGAGTCAAATTGATTCAAAAAAAAATATATTATTATGAAAATTAGTTATTAAGTTAAAACATAAAAAGGAGGTGAAAAAATGAAAAAATACTTACAAATTGTATTTATTTTGCTGATGATTGGAGTATTGGCTATTTTTGGTTTAACAACATTAAATAAAGAAAGTATGTTTGGGAGTAAGTCTAAACAACAGTCTAATGTGTTAAAAGCCGATCCCCAGGAAACAGTGGAGAGTTTTTACAGCTGGTATCTGGAGTACGAAGGAAATCCTCTTTCAAGCGGAGCTTATAAAATGAGTGAAGAGTTGTCGCCGACATTGGTGGAAAAAATTGATCAGGAGCTTGATAACATGGATAAAGGCGGTGCAGACCCAATTATTTGTGCTCAAGATAAGCCGGACAATTTAAGCACAAGCTTAATAGATGTGAGAGAAACAAAAGCGAGGGTTAGTGTAAAATTGAAGTTTCCCTCTATGGAAAAACAAATTGAAGTGGAACTTATACAAGAGAATGATCAATGGTTGATTAATGAAATTGTATGTAAGGGAGAAGTTAAAAAAGCACCAGCAAGTGAAGTAGTTATATATTTTAACAATCCTAACAATATTCCTGACGAGCCAACGGAGTGTGGGTTTGTTTATGGTGTAGAAAGAAATGCAATCACAGCTGCAGATCAAGAACAAAGGTTGAGTTTGGTTCTGAATGAACTTTTTCAGGGACCAACAGCTGCAGAACAAGAACTGGGATTTATATCCATTTTTTCGCAAGAGACAGAAGATGCATTGATTTCTGTTAACATACAAAGAGATACTGCATTTATTAATCTTGCAGATATCAGGAATATTATTCCGGGGGCCAATTCAAGTTGCAGTTCAAAGGACTTTTATAATCAGATTGAAGAGACAGTAAAACACAATACTGGAATCAGTGAGGTTGCTTTTGCAATTAACGGTGATCCTGAGTTGTTTTACAATTGGATGCAGCAAGGTTGTCCTAATGAAGAGTTTTGTGATTCGCAAAACTTTAAATAAAAAGAAAATATAATTTTTCTCCCGGATATTGTTGTCCGGGAGTTTTTTTATTGTTCAAGAAGAGTATGGAATTGAGTAAAATGTAAATTTTAGCCATAAATTTGATAAAATAGGAGCATGTCAAAAAATAATAAACTCCTTTCTGTAGTAATCCCTGCTTATCGTCAAGAAAAAACTATTGTCCGTGACTTGAAAAAGATAAAAAAAACTTTGGACAAAATAAAATATGACTATGAAATTATTTGTATTGTTGACGGAAAAGTGGATAAAACATTTGAAAAAGCACAAAAGCTGGCAAACAAAAAAATAAAAATACACGGATATTCCAAAAATAGAGGAAAAGGGCATGCAGTGCGCTATGGCATGAAAAAAACCAAAGGTGATTTAGTTGCATTTTTGGATGCTGGAATGGAAATAGATCCTTTAGGACTGAGACTTTTGCTGGAACATATGCTTTGGTACAATTCTGACGTGATTGTAGGATCAATAAGGCATTCTGCTTCCAAAGTAAAAGGATATCCCTTGATAAGGAAAATATTAAGTTGGGGATACCACACATTAACCAGGTTTCTGTTTGGTTTAAAGGTTACTGATTGTCAAAGAGGAATAAAAATTTTTAAGAGACAAGTTTTGGAGAAGGTTTTGCCCAAGTTGGTGGTAAAAAAATATGCTTTTGATATTGAAATGCTGGCGGTTGCTCACAGATTAGGTTATAAAAAAATCCATGACGGTCCGGTGGAAATGGATGCTGGAAAAATTGGCTATTCCAGTGTTAAATTTGGAACAATCTGGTCTATGCTTTATGATACGATTGCAGTTTTCTACCGTTTAAACATTTTAAAATATTATGACTAAAGTATCGGTTATTGTTCCTTTTAAAAATCCAAGCAAATACTTTTTGCAAAAGACTCTACCTGCTTTGAAAAAACAAACTTACAAAGATTTTGAAGTAATCATTATCCCCGATAAAAAAGATGAAAATGATTATCCTGAATGGATAAAGGTGCTTGCTTCGGGGAAGAACAAAGGTCCGGCAGAAAAAAGAGATCTGGCTGCAAAAAAAGCAGAAGGTAAAATTCTTGCTTTTATTGACGATGATGCTTATCCTCAAAAAGACTGGCTGGAAAAAGCACTTGAAAATTTTTCTGATCAATCAATTGCAGGAATTTGCGGTCCGGGGCTAACACCTGAAGATGATGATATTGGAGAGAAAGTTTCTGGATGGGTATGGAAAACGCCTTTAGGCGCAGGCGGTGCAGGAATTTACCGTTGTCATCCTACTAAAAAATGTTTTGTTGATGACTATCCTACATTTAACTTGTTTATTAGAAAAAAGGATTTTGCAAAACTTGGAGGATTTGATTCCAAATATTGGCCTGGTGAAGATACCAAACTTTGCTGCGAACTAGTTTATAGCCTAAACAAAAAAATAGCTTATGATCCTGAAGTTGTTGTTTATCACCACCGTAGAAAAATATTTGCACCGCATTTAAAACAAATTTCTAGCTATGGGAGGCAAAGAGGATATTTTGCCAAAATCTTTCCTAAAACATCAAATAGGTTAGGATATTGGGTTCCTGTATTCTTCACCATCGGTTTTTTTGGCGGAGGAATAACCTATTTTATTTACCCGCCCTTGTTTTTTGTCTATTCTTTGGTTTTGTTAGTGTATGTTGTGTTGTTGGTTTTAACTTTTATTCAAGTATGGAGAAATAGTAAAAATATTTTGATCGGTTTATTAACCATTCCGGCAATTTTTTTGACACATATTGTTTACGGAATTAAATTCTTACAAGGGTTCTTTTTTAAAAAAGTTCAAAACTGATTTAGAAGCTGTCTTACTTCTAAATTGTTGGGATCTATTTGTAGAATTTGTTCAAGCATGTTCTTTGTTTTTTCTTCTTCTCCAATTTTGCTGTATAAAATAGCAGCGTTATATAAAAGTTTAGGAGAAGAAGGGTTGATCTCTAAGCCTGACTCCAAATGTTTTAAAGCATTTGGGTAGTCCTCTTTTTGAATATAGACTGCAGCCAAGTTTTGGTGTGACTGCCAAATATTGGGATTAATTTCTAAGGCTTTTTGATAGTTTTCAATTGCTTTATTTAATTCACCTTGCTTCCAATAAATATTGGCAAGATTGTGGTGAGCATCTGCATATCCCGGTTTAAGCTGAAGTGCTTTACTGAAATGGTATTCAGCTCTTTGCAAATTACCTTTTCTAGCATACAAATCGCCCAGGTTATTGTTGTTTTGCGGACTGGATGGAGAAGTTTTGGCAGCCGCAATCCACAATGTGTCCTGATTTTGCCAGTCGTTGTTGCGAACAATTGTTTTTATTGTTAATAGAGGAACAACAAGTCCTAATACAAAAAAAATGGGCACATCCTTTAATTTGAATTTTTTATTAATTTTATCTATAAGAATACCGATAAAAACAAAAACACCAATTGCAGAAAAATATGCATAGCGTTCAGCCAAAAGCCAGGAAATTCCAAAAGGAGTAAGAAAAGGGCCTAAAGCAATTAAAAAAAGCATCAACCAAAAAGAATCTTTTCTTTTTTTAAAATACAGATAAATAGTCAAGCCAATAAAAAGAAGAAAAAAAATAATTCTTAAAGTGTACTGAATTTGCCCAATGCTATTGATTTCTGAATGATACAAAGTTAAATTATTGGGACAAAAGATCAGTTCCAGATATCCAGTTATTGCTGTAGGAATAAGAAATAAAGGGTTTACAAAAGTTGTTTTTTGATAATAAGAAGTTTGTAAAGCATACATTCTTTTTGAAATGCTGGGAAAAAAGATTATAAAAGCAATTAAGCCAATTATTAAAGGTGGCAAAATCATTTTCCAATCAAACTTAAAATTTTTGTGAGTCAAAGCAAATGCAGCCAGGATTATTGGTATTACTATAGAAATAGGAGAAGTCAGAAAAGCAAAAACCAAACTAGCTAAAAAAAACCAATAATATTTTTGCTTGTTTTGCGAGAGAATAAAAAAGAGAAATGCAGCCAGGCCAAAAAAGGTATAGGTGGAATAAGGTCCCCCGGAAATCCAGGAAACAGCTTCAATTAAAATAGGGTGTACTGCTGTTAAGCTGCTGCTGATTAATGCAGCAGTATTGTTGTATAAAAGGGAAACAATTAAATAGACAAGAAAAACATTTCCTAGATGAAAAAAAACATTTATTAGTCTGAAAAAAGCTGGGTTGGAGCCAAATATTTTAAACACAATAGTGTATAAAATTGGTCTAATAACCATAGGGAACCTATTTCTGATATAGCTAAACTGTCCCAGATTTTCTTTATTGACGATTCCGTAAATATCGTCAGAAACAAATTGGTTGTCTAGACTATTTGCATAACTGACAATTACCAGAACAAAAAGAATTACTAGGTTAAGTTTGTTGTTTTTCAACCACTTTTTAAAATTAAAATTCTTTATCTTCATAAATTAATTAAACAATAATTTGCTATACTTAATTTTAAGTTTATCATCATTTTTAAGAATAAGAAATTCTAGTTATTTATGCTTAATTTAGAAAATAAAGTAAAAACAAAACTAAAAAATAAATTGCTTCAAGGTAGCTTTATTATATTGGTTGCTAACTTAATAACAGCTTTTTTAAATTATTTATACCATTTTGTTGCTGGCCGTTTTTTGGCTCCAGCAGAATACGGCAGGCTGGAAAGTATAATTACACTTAATTATTTTATTTCTGTATTTACAGGTGCATTTAGTTTATCAGTAGTGAGCTTTATTGGTGAAATTAAAAAAGAAAAAACCCTTTCTGCAGTTAAATCCTTATCAAAGTTAGCAATAAAAATAACTATAATTTTTGAAATAGTTTTTTTTCTCTTATCTCCTTTTATTAAAAAATTTCTTTATTTAGAAAATAATATGCTGATTTATTCTTATGCTTTATGGCTGGGATTTAGTTTTTTACCTTTGGTTTTTGGTGCAGCATTGCAAAGCAGGCTTAAGTTTGTTTATAGTGCTGCGGTCAGTGTTTTATCAACTTTTCTTAAGCTTTTGATAACTTTTATTTTACTTTTACTAGGGGGAAAAGAAACAACAGCTTTATCTGGATGGATAGTTTTAGCAGTTGTTTCATTATTGATAAACTATATTTTTGTGCAAAAAATATGGGGTGATCAGAAAACTGAAAAAATAAAAATAAAAAAAAGTTTCTGGAAATTTTCTGGACTTGCATTGATTAGTAATTTCTCCTTAACATCACTTTATTCATCTGACATTTTACTGGTACGCCATTTTTTTTCTGAAAGACAATCAGGGCTTTATTCAGCGCTTTCTGTATTAGGTAAAATTATTTTCTTTGGCGCTTCCGCAATCTTAATGGTTTCTTATCCACTTTTTATTAAATATCAGAAAAATAAAAAGCGCTTAAAACAAACTTTGTTATTATCGATAGGGTTTGTTTTTTCAATAACAATTTTAGGAATTGTTGGGTTTCGTTTGTTTCCTGATTTTTTTATTACTGCCCTTTATGGCAATCAATATAAAGAAGCAGTTAAATATATGTTTTCCTTTGCTGTTTTTACGGGGCTACTGGCGATTTTTAATTTGATGACACGCTTTTTATTAGCATTAGAAGAAAAAGTTATTGGATTTATTGCTGCAATAACTGCATTTATGCAATTAGCATTAATATATTTTAATCATAATAGTATTAATGCGATAATCAGAAACTCAATTTTTTCATTGTTAGTTGGAGTTTTATTATCTGTTTTCTGGATTATTTTTAAATTGGTTAAAAATGGAAAACAAAATTGATTTTATCGGAATAGGTTTTGAAAAATGTGGATCTACATGGATCAGCAAATGCTTGCAAAAACACCCGCAGGTACTTTTTTCCGCACAAAAAACCCGTAAAGAAATAGCTTTTTTTAGTGAAAAAAACACAAAAAAAAGAATAAAAAGAAATATTGCTGCAAACTGGGAAAAAGAATCAAACTATAATAAAGGAATTGATTGGTATTTAAAACAATTTCCAGCAGCACAAAAAAAGAAAATTAGAGGTGAATTTTCTCCAGGATATATTCGCAGCAAAAAAGCTTTAAAAAGAATAAAAAAGCATTTTCCCGATGCCAAAATAATTATAGCTATCAGGAATCCGATTGACATGCTTTACTCTTTATACTGGTATCGTAAACAATCAGTCAGGGTTAGAGTGGATTATGAATTTAATCAAGCAGTTAAAAATGATGAATGGAAAAAATTAAATGCAAAAAAAGGAAAATATTACAAACACTTGAAAAACGCTTTTGATATTTTTCCCCAGAAAAACATTTATATAGTTTTTTTTGACGATATAAAGAACAAACCAAAAAAAGTAGTCAGGGAAATGTATGAGTTTTTAAAAATAGATACTAATTTTGTGCCTTCAGTTATTCATAAAAAAGTAAATCCTTCAAAACAAATACAGCATCCTAAAATTAAAAGCTTTTTATATAAAATTGCCAAGTGGATGTCGGATAGAAAAAATACACTGCTGCCAGATTTTATTGATTGGCTTTTTGAAAAAAAAAGATTATACAAGATTTATCAAAAAATAATTACATTTCCCAAAACAAAAGCAACTGGCTATCCAAAAATGCAGAAAGAAACACGAATTAAGTTAATTAATTACTATCATAAGGATGTTGAAAAAATGGTAAGCTTGATTAATAAGGATTTAAGCAGGTGGTTGTCTTTTTAAACTTCTGAAAAAGGAAATAATAGACTTTATTGTGATTGGTTGTACAACTGTCCAATAAAGATAAAAAGGAGCAAGACAAAGAAGACGCAGGATTCTATTCAATCCCTGAAAGTTTTTAAATACTGTTTTTAATCGATTTTTACGAATGTGATATATGAGTTCTTGTTTGCTGATTTTGGTTTTAACGGTTAAGGATCCTTTATGATAAATTATGCTTTCCGGACAATAATGCACACTACTTGATTGTTTTTGGGCTCGGAGGTTGAGATCAACGTCTTCATAATGCATTTTAAACCAGTCATCAAATCCTCCCAGTTCAAAAAAGAAGTCTTTGTCAATTAAAAAACAAGTTCCATTTACATAATCAATTTTTCCCACTTTTCGCATGCCCTTGCCAAAACCAGGAAAAATGTATTTGCCGCCGATATTGTCAATTGTTTTTTTATTCTTGTATAAAAGAATTTTAGGCTGAATCAGTGAGTTTCTGCCGTTTTTTAGATGACAGGCGACAAGCTTTTTTAGCCAGTCAGGCTCAACTTCGGTGTCACTGTTTAAAAAAACAAGTATCTGGTTGTTTGCTTTTAATGCTCCCAAATTTGATCCGCCGGTAAAATACAAGTTTTTATCTGTACAAACCAACTTGATTTGTTTTTTATATTTTTCTTTTAAAATTCTTTGGCTGCCGTCATTTGAATTATTATCAACCACCACAATTTCAAAACTAGGGTAGTCTGTTTTAATAACAGTATTCAGGCAGTCTGTAATAATATTTTTGCCGTTGTAGTTAACTATAATAATAGAAACAGAGGGTGGTTCAGACATTTTTAAACCACCTTAAACCTTTATTAAAAAGGCTACCAATTTTTATTTCACCAAACAATATTTTTCTGTCTATGTTTTTACTTTTTATTATCCCCCTTTTTTGCATTATTTTGGGTAGATTAATAAGATTCCAAAAAAGCCCGTTTATAATTGCTAGAGCAAACTTAAACTCTCCAGTTAAAACTTTTTTAAAAAATAGCAGCATCCATCCCAGAACATGCAGAGGAATAATCCAAAAGAACTTTTTCAACTCAAGGTTTTTTAATAAATAATTAAGATTGTTTTTAGTGCCCTGATAAAAAACTCTTTTTTTTGTATTTTTGTTAATACTGCTTTTTTGAAAATGAAATATTTTTACAGAAGGTAAATAAAATACTTCAAATCCTGATAGCCAAACATGCCAGCAAAGATCAGTATCTTCACCGTAAATAAAATAGTCCGAATCAAAACCATTTATTTTTTCAAACACATTTTTTCTGACGATTAATCCGGCGGATTTACCTCCCAATATTTTTCTTTTTTCTTGATATTTGTCCGGATTTTTGTTTGTCCCAGTTTCATAAGGGAAGCCAAAAGGTGATAAATAGTGGCCGCTGGAATCCAAGACATTTTTATCTGCTTTAATTAATTGCACTTGTGCTGCTCCCATTGTTTCATTTTTGTTAAACTCCTTGGCAAGATTATCTAATGCACTTGGAATAGTTTTAGTGTCAACATCAAGGAAAAATAGAAGGTTACCTTTAGCTCTTTTTGCACCTTTATTTCTGGATAACGATGCTCCCAAGTTTTTTTTGTTTTGAATTAATTTAACATTTTTAAATTTTTTAATTATTTTAAATGATTGATCAGTTGAACAATCATCCACAAAAATTATTTCAAAATTTTTGTAGATTGAAGACTGTAAAGATTTAATACAGTCTTTAATATATTTTGCTCCGTTGTAATTAACAATTATTACAGAAATCATTTTAAAAAGGCTTATTTAATAAATAACTAGATCCTTTACCCCAATACCATTTTAAACCTCTTTTAATTGTAACTTTAGGCAGCCATTTTTTATCCGAATAAAAATTCTTGCCAAGGTCTTGCTTTAGTTTGTTTCTTTTTTGTTTTAAGGATGTAAAATTGGGGAAAATATATTTATAAGCATTAATAATTGCTTTGCTTTGTTCAAACTGCCCTTTTAAAGAGAAAAGTATTAAAAAGGAAAGCCAGGCAAGGTTAACACAAAAAAGCATTCTTATTCTGTTTATGCCGACGCTGTTTTTATAAACAGTCATGATCTGGTTTCTGCAGCCCCAATAAGTAATTTTGCTGCGCTTTTTTTTATATGAGCTTTTGTTTTGTTTTTCTTTTTTGTGCCAGACTTTTCCCATGTATAGAAAAACAATTTCCTTGCCTGTTTTCCAAATTCTCCAGCATATGTCTGGTTCTTCCCAAAAAATAAAGTAATTAGGGTCAAAGCCGCCTGCTTTTTCAAACACTTTACGTTTAAAAATCATGGCAGCACCCTTAATACTAAATATTTTTTCTACCTTGTCAAATTGTAATTTGTCTTTGCTGCTGCGTGCACGTTCTACCAAGAACCCCCAGGGTGTAATTTTTTCTCCTGCAGAATCAAAAACATTTTTGTCCGAATATTTTAATAATTTAAACTGTCCGCCACCAACATTTGGATTTTTGTTTAGATAACCAACTACAGGGTTAAGCCAATTTTTATCAACCACAGTATCTGAATCCAAAAATATTAAATATTTTCCAATGGATTTTTTTACAGCAATATTTCTTTTTTTTGCCGGGCCGAACTCTTTGGTTTTGATTAATTTTACACCCAGATTATTAAAGAATTTCTGAGGCGGTTCTTCGGTTGCTACAACAATCAACTCATAATCAGCCTGGGTATTTTTTTTAATTGAAAGCAAGCAATCTTTTAATTCTTGGGTATATCCGTGTGTGGGAATGATGATAGAGCTTAATTCTTTTTGCATATATATTTAAATCCTTTAATTGTTCCCAACCAGCTGCCCAGCCAAGAAATATTTTTGTCTTTTATTGCTTTGTATGTATAGTAAAGATTTTGTATAAACACCAAAATTAAAAACCTCCATAAATATTTAAACTTATAGGCATGTTTAAAATAAAAGTTAAAAAAATCCTGCATTCTTTCTTTTGCTGTTGTCCGTCCGTGAAAAGCGCCTTTTTTGGAAATGTGGTGCTCAACAACTGCTTTGGGATGGAAAAGCAACTTGTATCCAAGTTTTTTAATTCTTTGCGACAGATCCGCCTCAGACCATTCTTTAAAAAAATCCGGGTTAAAACCGTTCACTTTTTCCACCAGACTTTTTTTAAAAGTCATGTTACAAGCCTCCAAAAAATCAACCTCAACAGATTTTTCTAGTTTTGTGGATTCGGAAAAATTGGATCCCGGCGTCCAAAATCCATTTTTTAAAATTTGTCCTGGGTCCTTTTCTTTTCCTTCTAAAACAAAGTTTTGCCAAAACTTTGCAAGCAAGTCTTTTTTATTATGAAAAAAGAATACGTCACGATTTTGCAGAATTTCTTTGGGAATCAATGTCGGACCAGTCACACCCGTGATGTTTTTGTTGTTTTTAAGCACATTAAAAACAGTTTCCGCCCAGTTTGGTGAGGCAACCACATCATCGTCAATCCAGGAAATATATCTTCCTTCAGCTTGCCTCCATCCACAGTCTCTTAGTTTAGCAATATTTTTCGATTTATTAATAACTACTTTTATATTTAATTTGTTTTTGTAATTTTCAATTATCTGTGGTGTTTTGTCTTGCGATCCGCCGTCAACAATTATTACTTCAAAATCAGAAAAAGTTTGCTTGGTCAATGATTGTAAGCAATTTTTTAGACTCTCAGCACGGTTAAAGGTACAGATGACAATAGAAATTTGCGGTGTTATTTTTTCAGCCATGATTTTAATACGTTAATAAAATATATCCAGGCAATCAAAAAATTAATAATCGGATGCAAAAACCAAGCCGGGTCTTTTTTAGATAAAAAGCCTTTAAAAGAGACTAAAAGAGGACCTATATAAGTGTTTGCATAGATAGCAAACAAGACAAGCATAAAAAAGTCTTTGTTAACATCAGCAGTATAATATATGCGGTTTTGTTTTTGCTCCAAGTTAACAATATTTAAATAGCGGGATCTTTTTTTAAGATACTTTAAAAGTGAACCACCGCTTAAATGTAAAACATTATTTTTAACTACAATGTATTTGTTAAAAACCTTTTTAACTAATTTTAAATTTGCATCAATATGAAAAAAGTGTTTTTTATTTTGCAAAACTTTGTTTAAGATTTTTCTTTTAATTAAAAATCCGTTTGCACCTACAGTCGGCAGATTATTTTTATTAAACTCGACCAAAAAATATTTTCCCTTGTCAGTAGCTTTTCCTTTTAATTTGTACTTGTCTTTGGGAGGCAGGTAATCCTGTCTGTCTGCTTTTTTTAGAAAATATGCAAGAGGATCATTAACTCCAAAAAGTGCAAAATACCTATTTAAAAATTTATCTTTTTTCCTATACGTATATCGCCAAGGGTAGCAGGCAACAGCTTCTGGTTCTTTTGCAAAACAATCAAGCATGTTTTTCAGCCATTTGTTGTTGGGAAGGACAGTATCATCGTCAATATGCAGAATAATTTCGTTTTTTGCTTTTTTAAGTGCCAGAAGTTTTGCAGCTTCTGGATTCCCCGTATTTTCCGGAATAATTTGCGCTTTGTATTTTTTTAAGATGTCCAAAGTTGCGTCAGTGGACCCGCCGTCTGCAGCAATAATCTCAATTTTATCTTGGTTATATTCTTGACTGCGCACAGAGGACAAGCACTTATCTAAAATATCACCGCTGTTTAAGGTAGCTAAAATTACACTTACAGATTTCATACCCCTATTTTACAATATTTGGCTAATGGTATACTAAAAATGATGAAAATAGCAATTGGCTATCCTCAATTAGAATCAAAAAAAGGAACAGCCCTGCTTGCCCAAAACAGGCAGTTTCAATGGGCAAAAACCCCTTGGACAGCCTATCCGATAATTCCTGCTTATGCAGCTACAATGCTTAAAAATGCTGGATACGAGATTTTATGGTTGGACGGAATAAACAAGCAGATGCAATACAAAAAATGGGAGAGCAAATTATTTGATTTTAATCCGGATATTCTTTTTTTAGAAACAAAAACACCAGTAATTAAAAAACACTGGCAAATAATTGAGAAATTAAAAAAAATAAACAAGCAATTAACAATTATTTTAGCAGGAGATCATGTAACAGCTAGACCAAAAGAAACTTTGAATAACTCACAGGCCGACTATATTCTCACCGGAGGAGACTATGATTATCTGCTTTTAAGTGTTGTTAAGCATATAGAAAAAGGAAAAAAGCTTAAACCAGGTATATGGTACAAGAAAAATAGAAAAATATTAAATACAGGAAAATTCCAGCTTAAAAAAGATTTAAGCAATCTTCCTTTAATAGACAGGGAGCTAACAAACTGGAAGACTTATGCATATAAAAACTCAAATTACCGCAGCTTGCCGGGTACATATACTATGTTTTCACGCGACTGCTGGTGGGGGAAGTGTACTTTTTGCAGCTGGCCGGCAAACTTATACCCCCAGTGCAGAACTATTTCTGTTGATAAGGCAATAAAAGAAGTGGAGGAATTAGTTAAAAAATACTCAATAAAAGAAATCATGGATGATTCAGGAACTTTTCCTGTTGGTAACTGGCTAAATGAGTTTTGTGAAAAAATGATTAAAAAAGGATTAAATAAAAAAGTCAGGATAAATTGCAATATGCGTTTTAACAGCAACCTAACAAAAAAAGACTACCAAATGATGCGCAAAGCCGGCTTCCGCTTCTTACTTTATGGACTTGAATCAGCTAACCAGAAAACTCTGGATAAAATAAACAAAGGTTTAAAAGTGGAACAGATTGAACCCAATTTAAAAAATGCAAAAAAAGCAGGCTTAAATCCGCATGTAACAGTAATGATTGGCTATCCCTGGGAAGAAGAAAAAGATATTGAAAACACTTACCAATTTTTTAAAGATCTAGTACAAAAAAAATTAATTGACAGCTGGCAGACTACTATTGTAATCCCTTATCCGGGAACACCTCTTTTTAAAGAAGCCAATGAAAAAAACTGGCTAAAAACAAAAGATTGGGGAAAATATGACATGCGCCAGCCAATTGTAAAAACGGATTTAAAAAACAAAGAATTAAAAGAATACATCCGTAAATTTTACAGTCTGGTTTTTACGCCCCAGTGGATGCTGATGAAAATACAATATGCTTTAACCAATTGGGATGTTTTTAAATATTATTTGCGTTTTGTTAAGCGTTACTTTAGCAAACAGCTTGATTTTAGGTAAATTGATAAGGATAGGGGAGATTAAGAAGATGTTTTTTTATAAATGACTTCGTAATTTATCGTCATTCTTTTTTCTTTATCAAAGTTATCCAAGAGTATTGCTAATAAGTTTAAGCATATAATTGGTAGGCTGAAAATCAATAAATAAAGAGTGTACCAAAAATTTACTTTGCAGAATATTATTCTTAGAGGCAGGGTGCTTAATGTATAACTCAAAACATGAAAAATGCCCCCGTGTTCTGCTAGATGTTCTACTTCAAAACCGTTTTCTTCACCTAATAGTTTTAACCCATACTTAGTGAAGCGGAAATAGTCATTGGGAATCATATGCATATGAGCGATAAAGTTTGTCGATAGAAATAATTTACCCCCAGGTTTTAATAATCTATTCATTTCCTTAAAAGCTTTATGGGGAAATTTAAGGTGTTCTAAAACCTGAATACATAAAATATAATCAAAAGAATTGTTTTCAAGGTCTTTTAATCCATAATTAAAATCAGTTACGTAATTAATGCTATTGTCTTTATTTTGGCGAATATCGGTGGAATAATAAGAAGCTTTGTTAAAAAGTTTTTTATATGAGCATTTGCCGGCACCAATGTCTAAAACCTTTAAGTTTTTTTTATCATATTTAGAAGCAACTTTTTTGACAAATTTCTCTATACGGTAATAATAGTGCATAGTTAAAAACTTAATCTGTTGCTGATTGATTAGATTTTCAGTTGCTTTCATAAATATACAGAAATTATATTTTAGAGAATAATACAATTGTTTTAATACCAGCAAGCATTCAACTTCTTTTCTGGTAGTTGGTATAAAGAATTTGTTTTCTTTTTTCTTCAGGCAAAGTGTCTAGGTAATCAAAAAATTCTTTAACAATCGGGTTTTCGTGTGCCTTTCTTATTTTTGATTCTGTATCTATTTTATACAAGCTCTTAATCCTTTCTTTGACAGTTTCTTCAGTGGAAGAAAGCGGCTGGCCGCCGCCGCCCAAACATCCGCCCGGACAGGTCATAAATTCAATATAGTGGTAAGCTTTTGGTTTCTTTTTAATCTCTTGTAAAATAATGCGGGCATTTTTTGTATTAGAAACTACGGCTAAACGTAATTCCTTGCCATCAATAGTGACGGTTGTTTTTTTAATTCCTTTAGTTCCTCTTACCTGTTCAAATTCCAGTTTTTCCAAGTCTTTTCCAGTCATTTGATAAGCAGCAGTTCTAAGTGCTGACTCCATTACTCCGCCGGAAGCCCCGTATATTGCTGCGGCACCAGTATATTCTCCGTATTTGTCAACGTCTGAATCTTTTAGATCATGCGGGTCGATATTGTGTTTTTTTAATAGGTCAGCGGTTTCTCTGGTAGTCAAAACATGGTCAACTGGATAATGGCCGTTGACTTTCAGTTTTTCCAATTGTGCCTCAAATTTTTTGGAAGTACAAGGCATAATAGAAACCACTACAATATTTTTGGGGTCAATTCCTTTTTTTTGGGCCCACCAGGTTTTGTATGCAGCACCGGAATGAATTTGGGGTGAACGGCAGGTAGTTAAATTGGGGATAAATTCTGGGTAATAAAATTCAATAAATTTTACCCAGGAAGGACAGCAAGAAGTAAACATTGGCAAACCTTCGTTTTCTTCAATCCTTTCAATTAGTTCTTCTGCTTCTACCATGGTGGTAATGTCTGCACCCATATTTACATCAAAAACCTTTTCAAAGCCCAATTTTCTAAATGCCGTATACATTTTTTTGCTCAGATTGGTACCGATTGGAAATCCAAACTCTTCACCGATGCTAGTTCTTACAGAAGGAGCCATCTGGGCAATAACAATTTTATCAGGAGCATTTAATTTTCTTTCTACGTCTTCTACCTGATTTTGTTCTCGGATTGCATTGACAGGACATTTTAAAGTGCATTGTCCGCAAAAGATACAATCAATATGCTTGTTTTCAGTTGGTTTAACATGTATTTCCTGACCTCTTTTATCCAGTTCTAAATATCCAATACCTTGTTTTTTGCAGGCCTCAGTACATTTTCTACAGCCAATGCACAATTTAGGATCAATTTCTATTAAGGAACCGATTTTGGGTTTTTTAGCATCTACCTTTTCTTTGCTATATTTGTATCCGGTAACTCCATATTTTTTCATTAAGTCTGCAGTATCACACTGCAGTCCGCTCTGGCACAAATTACAATTTTGTGTATGCTGTGCCAAAACCAGTTCCAGATTAGTTTTTCTTAATCTGTTTATTTCCTCACTTTTAGTGTTAACTTTCATGCCGTCTTTGCAAACTAGGGTACAGGATGTGGTTATTTCCTCCTTGTTCAGGTTTTCAACCAGACAGGTTCTGCAGTTTGCCACTTTGGGCAAGTCGGGATGATAACAAAGGTGGGGAATATCAATGTCATTTTTTCTGGCAACATCTAAAATAGTGTCACCTTGTTCAAAAAAATATGGTTTATTGTCAATATATACTGTGTTTTTTTTCTTCATGTTATAATACACACTTTTTTAATACATTAGTTAAATAGCTTTTATAGGGAATAGCAATGGAAGTTCCCAAAGCACAAAAAGCTGTTTTTTCCATTGCTTCAATTATTTCTCCCATATCTTTCCAAGGGATTTGTTCACGTTGGTTAATCATTTTATACAATTGATAAGTTCCCTGTCTACAGGGCCCGCATTTGCCACAGCTTTCCTTTTTATAAAAAGTAAACCATTTTTTAAACATTTCTCTAGGATGTGTATCAGCTGGATACACCTCAATAGATCCGCTTCCCGGAGTTTTTTCTTTTTTTAACTGTTCTTTATTAAAGCAAGGGCCGCTTGCTCCTCCGCCAGCCTGTACAAAAAAATCCATGTCCGGCCAGTTATTTGTTTTTTTCAAAACTTCTTCCATGTTTAAATCCCTGTTTAAATGATAAACACCAGAGTTTCTAACCTCACCAGAGATACTGTAATATCTTTTTTCCTTAAATTTTCCATCAACAACCAAGCAGACATCATAAAGTGTTTCAACATTATGGACTAAACAAGGATTTCCACGAATTCCTGCTAAAGAAGGAGAGGGCGGTTTGAGTCGTGGCTCAGTTCTTTTTCCTTCAATTGCATTTAAAAGTGCTCCGGTTTCCCCTCCGATGTAGCTGGGCTCTTCAATAAAAATACGAATGTCACAACCTTTATCCTTGTAATTCTGTACTAAAGGATCAATTTTATCCCTTAATTGATGGTAATAGGCTTTATTAAAATTAATATATGCATCTTTAGAATCTAAAAAGTCCAAAGCTATACGTATGCCTTTAAATACCTTTTCCGGGTAATTTTTTAAGATGTAAAAATCTTTAAAAACACCGGGTTCACCTTCGGAAGCATTACAAACAAGCACTTTTTTATCTGCTTGATGATCTAAAATTCTTTTCCACTTTAAATGAGAGGGAAAACCACCGCCGCCGCGTCCGACAATTCCTGCTTGCTTAATTTTTTCCAATAATAAATCTTTGTCCATAATAATTTAAAAAAGCAAAAAATATATAATACTGGTTAATTTTGCTGGAATTTTTCAATAATACCTAAAGCAATAACACCGCCAACAATTGCTGTTACCAGCTGGGGCCAGCTCATCATTACTGCTATTTTACTTAAAAACTGTACTTTTAATAAATTGGGTAAAATAAAAGAAACACAAGCATTTAAAAATATAAATTTTGCCAAAGAGCCAGCAAATATTCCCATAAAGAGATTTTTGTTATATAAACTTTTAAAAGTCAGAACATAAATTGCATTAGCCAACATTATAAAGGGGATCATTGGTGCTAAAGGAAGCGGCAGTAACCCGCTGGTTAAAGCAATCGTACTGGGTAGCATACCATATATTGTTCCCACAGAATTACTGCCAATTACAGCTGAGCTTAAAAGAATTGCATTTACTAAGGGTCCAGTAATGAATTGGTTGTTTATAAAGAAAGGCGGAACAATTAAAAGTACAAGCAATCCGATTAAGTATGTATTTGTCCGGGAAAAAACATCTGTTTTAGTAGTTACTTTATCTATAATTTTCATAACAACCATGATTATATCAAGAGTTTGTAAAAGAAAAAAGAATAATTTAAAATGTATATAAATGAATAACAAACAAAAACCAATTCTTCCTAAGGAAGACGAATTTAGCAAGCAAATAAAAAATACTCCCTTAGAAAAATTTGGAAATCATTTAATTAATTTTTTTAGTTCCTGGACTTTTTTGGTTTTACACCTTCTTTTTTTTGCATTCTGGTTGTTGATAGGACTGTATTATGATTTATTGACTTTTTGGGTTTCTTTGGAAGCAATTATTCTGTCAATCCTCATTCTTATCCGTACTAAAATTGAGCAGGAAAGCGACCGCCAGCGGGCAATCAAAGACTACAAAATCGATCTTTCAGTTGCAAAAAAACTAAAGGATCTAGAAAAGGAAATAGCAGAATTAAAAGATATTTTAAAAGAAAAGCAAAAGTAGGAAATTTAAAAGTGCGAGACTCCTTTCGTAAGATAATCAGATAGTAATATATATAAGTTGTTATTTTGTAAAAATTTATAAAAAAATATAGTTAAAATAATAAATATTTAATCTAATTTATTAATTGTTACTTCTATAGGTACAGGAAATATATACAATCGCTAGAAAAAAGTTTTCTGCAAAAAATGAAATAGTTACAAAACGCCTAAACAGTTGTTTGACAAACAAAATAGCAAGTTGTAATATATGAATGTGCGTTCATATAAATGTTGCCAACCAGAAAAAAAAGAAGCAGAGAAAATTGAAGATATCTCTGCTTTATTAAAACTCTTAAGTGAGAAAAGCAGGCTAAAATTAATTTGTGTTTTAAGGCAGGGGGAATGCTGTGTCTGTGAAATGAAAGATTATTTTGACATGAGCCAGAGTTTAACCTCCCATCATTTAAGTGACTTGAAGCAAGAAAAATTGGTTGACAGCCGTCGTGAAGGAAGACGCAAATATTATTTTCTAACCCCAAAGGGAAAACAAGTTAGTGATTTAATTTTTAATTTATTAAAGGAGGAAAAATGAAAATCCAAATCTTAGGTTCGGGATGCCCTACTTGTAAAAAGCTGTTTGAGCTAACAAAAAAAGCGGTTGAAGAAATACAAATAGACCAGAAGGTTGAATATGTTTCCGGTCAGGAAGGCATTCAGAAAATTATGGAATTGGGTGTAATGTCCAGCCCGGTTTTAACTATTGATGATGAGCCGGTTTTAACTGGTCTAGTTAATGATGTTGAAAAAATTAAAAAGTTGATTACTGAGAACGAAGAATAAATTATGAAAATATTTAAAATTATTAAAAAAAACTGGGTTATTGGCTTATTGTCTGGTGCCTATTTGATTATTTATCTGTGGCAGGATCAGATTGGCGGTTTTCTTGCCCAAGAAACAGTTCAGGAGTTAATTGGCCAGGCAGTTTATCAAGGCTGGCTTGGGCTGGTTGATTATCTTTCCGCACATGTTCTTTTTTGTTTAATCCCGGCTTTCTTTATTGCTGGAGCAATTAATAGTTTAGTTGATTCCAGCCAGGTTTTAAAATATTTATCCGGCAAAACAAAAAAAGGCTTAGCTTACGTAATTGCTGTTACTAGTGGTTTTCTTGTTCAAGTTTGCTCTTGCACGATTCTACCCCTTTTTGCCGGTATTTGGAAAAAGGGTGCTGGTTTGGGAGTTGCGGTTACTCTTCTTTATGCCGGGCCGGCGTTTAATCTTGTTACTTTAGTTCTGACCGGGCAGAGATTGGGTTGGGGTTTTAGCTTGATCCGGTTTATTTTTTCAGTAGCATTTGCAGTTTTAACCGGAATAATTATGGAGGTTGTTTTTGGCAATGGACATGAAGACGGAGAGACACAAATAATTAAAGAGGATTTGGACCGCTTGCAAGGCAAGAAAACAGGCTTTTTTTGGGGCACATTGATAGCAATCTTAATAGTCGGCACTGCCCCGATTAGTAGTGGTTTAAGGTATGGATTAGTTCTGCCTTTGATTCTAATCCAGGTAATAATGACCTTTGGCTGGCTTTCCTCTTCAAGAAGACAAGCTTGGTGGAATGAAACAATAAAATTTGTTACCCAAATTATTCCTTTGCTTTTAATCGGGGTATTTTTTGCTTCAGCATTGACTGAAATAATTCCTGAAAAACAGTTTCAGGCTTTAGCTAGTAATAATAATATTTTAACTAATTTTGTTGCTGTTTTGTTTGGCGCAATTGCTTATTTTCCTGCTTTAGTAGAAGTACCGATTGCAGAGAATTTTATGGAATTGGGTATGCATAAAGGACCATTAATGGCTTATTTATTATCTGATCCGGTTTTATCTCTTCAGGGGCTTTTGGTAATCAGTAAGCTTATTGGCACAAAAAAGACATTTGTTTATGCAGTTTCGATTACGGTTTTAACAACCCTTGCCGGATTTATGTATGGGTTAATAATTTAATTTGGAGAATATGGATAAAAAAATAACTTTAATTATTACCGTGGTAGTAATTGCAATAATTGGATTTGGAATATACCGTAATAGAACAACACAAAGTAATAATCAAGTGCTAGGGGAAGGCAATTCAAGTAAAAAAGCGTCTCATGTTTCTCCAAGCCCGACGCCTCAGCCCGCGGATAAGATAGTCATTGTGCATTTTCACGGTACAAACCAATGCTGGTCGTGTATAACTGTTGGTGAATATGCGTTAAAAACCATTAAGGAAGAATTTCCGGAAGAATATGCTTCAGGCAAGATTATCTATAAAGATATCAATGGGGAGTTAAAAGAGAATCAGGAAATAGTTGCTAAATATCGTGCCCGGGGATCCTCTTTATTTATTAATGCAATAAGGAACGGTCAAGATAATATTAGTGAAGATGTTAAAGTGTGGCGGTTGGTTAATAATGAAGCTCAATTTATTGATTATTTTGAAGCAAGATTAAGAAGTCTATTGGGAAAATAAAATGCAGTTTATTAACTACTTGATTGATACTTATAACATTCCGCTTTTGACTGCTTTTTTAACAGGAGTGCTTACCTCAATCAGCCCTTGTCCTTTGGCAACCAATATTACGGCAATTGCATATATTTCCAAAGAGTTAAAATCAACCAAGCAGACTTTGTTAAACGGAGTTTTTTATACTTTGGGAAGGGGTTTAAGCTATACGCTTCTGGCAACTTTAATATATTTTGGTTTGTCTTCCTTTCAAATAGCCAAAATATTTCAAGGCTGGGGGGAGAAGGTTTTGGGGCCGGTTTTAATTATTCTGGGTTTAATTATGCTTGATGTTATTAAACTAAATTTAAAAACTAAAAATAAAAAAATTGAGCATTTAAAAAGCAAACTGTCTACTAAAGGTTATTTGGGTTCGTTTTTATTAGGCAGTCTTTTTGCTTTGGCATTTTGCCCTTACAGCGGTGTATTGTTTTTTGGTGTTCTTATCCCAATGGTGCTTAAATCAACAGAAGCACTTTTGCTGCCTCCAATATTTGCTTTAGGTACAGGTTTACCGGTAATAATTTTTTCTTTTATAATTGCTTTTTCTATGCAGAAGGTAGGGCAGGCATTTGCTGTTGTTCAGAAGATTGAAAAAGTAAGCAGGAAAATAGTCGCCATAATTTTTCTAGTAACAGGTGTTTATTATTCTCAGTTTTTATTAAGGTTGGTTTTTTAAAATATAAATGATAAACAAAAAATTAGTTGTTATCTCTGTTTTAATAGCTGTTTTTGCTGGAATAGGTTTAAGTTTTGTAAAAGGAAAAAAGCCGGGGCAGGTTAACAGCAGCCAGTTTGTGAAAAAGGAAAAATTAAAGATTGCTGCTTGTCCGACGTGTTTTGAAATGGTTAAAACAATTGATGCTGAAAAATATGAAATTATTAAAACTGGTTCTACTGCTGAGAGTTTAGCTCTTTTAGAAAACAAAAAAGTAGACATGATTTTGGCCGGGAGAACACTAAAACCGACTGAACAGCAAATGGAGTATATTTTAATAGAAGACGGATATTCTTTTTTAAGCAATAAAGAAAGCATTGTTTACCGCGGTCAATTAAAAGATTACACTATTTTTACTGATTTAGATATTGAAACGGTTAAAAATGCTTTTGCAATAGAAAATGTTGAGCAGGTTAATAATGTTTATCAGTATTTGGATAAAGGGATAGTAATTACTTCTTGGGAAAATACCGACTATACCAAGGCAAGTATTGTTCATGTTTTTGAGAATAATGGTGAAAGAGTTAAATTATCAAGAAGACCGACTATATATTGTCCGGATAAGTGTGACAAAAATGCAGAAGGGTTGGCTTTGTTATTAAAAGAAGGTATGAAAGGAAAGTATATAAAATGAATATAAAGAAAATAATTTTGTTTATTGTCAGTCTAATTTTTTTAATACTAGGGTTAAATGTATTAAAAGCTAATGTGGCTAGGGCGGCTGAGCCGACTACAGTCTATTTTTTCTGGGGTGAAGGCTGTCCGCATTGTGCCGAGGAAAAACCTTTTCTTGAAAAAATGGAGGATAAATATCCCGAGCTAGAGGTAAAAAGCTTTGAAACCTGGAATAACCAGGAAAATCAAAAATTATTTCAAAAAATAGCGGCTGCTTATGACATTCAAGCCCGTGGGGTGCCAACAACTTTTATTGGTAATTATGCTCCGATTGTTGGTTATTCTGATAACATGGCTGATGATATTGAAGAAAAAATTGTTAGTTGTTTGGAAGACGGTTGTATTGATCCGGGTGAGAAAGCAGGAGGTATTAGTGACAAAAAAAATGCTGAACAGGCAGAAAGCGTTTGTTTGCACTTTTTTTACCGGGAAGATTGTAACCAGTGCCAAAATATTGAAGGCTTTTTAAGCAATTTAGAAAAAGAATACAATATTAATATCAATCGTCATGATGTTGAAAAGCAAGCGGGTTTATACGAGGATTTTAAGGAAAACTACGGTGTGGGCGGTGGTGCTTATCCGATTGTTTTTATTGGCGAACGCTATTTTATCGGTGAGTCAGCAATAAGAGACCATTTAGAAAGTGAAATTGTTCTTTGCCAGGAAGAAAATTGTGTTTGCCCGGCAAAAAATATACAGGGTTACACGCCGTCTCTGCCTAAAAGCGGGGATGTTACTGCGGAGGAAGAGTATAAAATTAATATTCCTTTAATCGGTCAGGTCAATGTTTCTAATATGCCGCTTTTTGCCATGACTTTGCTGGTTGCCTTTGTTGACGGTTTTAACCCCTGTTCTTTGTGGGTGATTACTTTTCTATTGGGGATTGTTGTTCATTCCGGTTCCAGGAAAAAAACCTTTGCGGTCGGACTTACTTTTATTAGTATTGCTACGCTAGTATATGCTTTGTTTATCCTCGGACTTTTTAACACCTTTACGGTAATCGGTTATATGAACTGGATTAAATTGGCAGTAGCTACAGTTGCCTTTATTTTTGGAGCAGTAAATATTAAGGATTATTTTTGGTATAAAAAGGGTATTTCTTTTACTATTCCTGACAGATTTAAACCGCAAATATTTAAAAACATCAGGGGCATTATGAAAAAGGAATCAATCATTGCGATGATTCTGGCAACAATAGTTATGGCTTTTGGAGTGACTTTTGTTGAGTTGATTTGTACGGCTGGCTTCCCGGTTATCTGGACGAGCATACTTGCTGAACAAGGTGTATCAAAAAGCCTTTTCGCGTTGTTATTTGGCCTATATATGTTGATATATTTTATTGATGAGTTTGTTGTTTTTGCCGGGGTTGTGTTTACGCTTAAAGCAAGTAAGTTTGAAGAGACTCAAGGGCGGATGCTTAAATTAATTGGAGGCATAATTATGCTGACCTTATCCGGGGTTTGGTTAGTAAAACCGGAGTTGATGAATAGAATTTCCGGGATGTTTTATGTTTTTGGCGGAGCAATTGCTGCGGCATTAATTATAAACTTTATTTTTACCAAAGTGCTGCCAAAATACGGTATAGAAATTGGTACAAAAGAAGATGAGAAGGATCAAGATAATTTAAAAGATAAAAAGGAAGGAGAAAACAATGGCTGAAAACAACTTGCCAGATGATTTGCTTTATAACAAAGATTATTGCTGGGTAAGAGTTGAAGGTGAAACCGCCACTTTGGGAGTAATTAAGCCGGCGGCTGATAAAGTGAAAGAATTTGTGTTTATTAAGCTGCCAAAAAAAGGACAAAAGTTAAGCAGGGGTGATACTTATGTTACTTTAGAGGCATTGAAGTGGAGCGGGCATTTATCCAGTCCTGTTTCCGGAGAAGTTATTGAGGTGCATGAGGAGCTGTTTGATAATCCGACAGTGATTAATAAAGATCCTTATGAAAAAGGCTGGATTGCAACAGTAAAGCTGGAAAAACCGGAGGAAACTGAAGAATTATTAGATTCAAGCCAGGCTGAAGAATGGATCAGCCAAGGCATGCAAAAAGGTGGTAAGTGAAATGAATAAAAAAGTAATATATTCCGGTTTGGTAGTTTTGCTAATTTTAGGAGTTGGTTTATTATTTTTTTCTGGTGAAAAACACCAGCAAGATAATCCGAATCAATCTACAGTTAAGTTAACTGAAAAAAAAGTTGATCAATCTGACTCAGATACTCTTGGTAAATCTGAGTCAACTGAGGATGAAGTTGATGGCTCAGGCAAAACAGTTGTTTATTTTTTCTGGGGAGACGGTTGTCCGCATTGTGAAGTCCAAAAACCCTTCTTGGAAGAGATGGAACAAAAATATTCGGATCTAGAAGTAAAAATGTATGAAACCTGGAAGAATAAGGATAATGTCCAGTTATTTCAGGAAATGGCTGAGGCATACGGTATTCAAGCTCAAGGAGTGCCGACTACATTTATTGGCGATTTAAATCCGATAGTTGGTTTTAATGAAAGTATGAAAGCGGACATGGAAATTAAGATTGAAAATTGTCTTGAACACGGCTGTATCAATCCAGTATCGAAATTGTAATTACAAATTTATTTTATAATAAATTTATAACAGAGAAAGGAAGTTTATATGTTAGAGGAAAATAAGGATGTTAAAATAACAGCAAGTATTGATGTCCGGGGTGAGATTTGTCCATATCCGGATATTAAAACCAGGAAAAAATTAAAGGAAATGAATCCTGAAGAGGTGTTAGAAGTCTTAACAGATTATCCCTTATCCTTAGAAAGGATTCCTCGTAACTCAGAAAAAGAAGGGCACAAAGTGCTTAAAGTGGAAAAGATAAAGGATGGTCCGGATCATCGTATAATAATTCAAGTTAAAAGTTAAAAAGATGTTAGATATTTTGACTATAATTACTGGATTAATTGTGGGGATTCTTTTCGGATTTGCTTTGCAGCGAGGGCGATTTTGTATGAACTCTGCATTCCGCGATCCGCTTGTGTTTAAAGATTTTACATTGCTTAAAGCTGTTGGTCTGGCTGTTGCGGTTGAATTGATTGGGTTCTATCTTTTAAACACTTTTGGATTAATAGAATATAATCCAAAGTCGTTCTATTGGATTGCTGTCCCCTTGGGCGCTTATATTTTCGGTCTTGGGATGGTAATAGCCGGGGGTTGTGCTAGCGGTACTGCTTATCGAGTCGGGGAAGGAATGATAGGTTCTTGGTGGGCTTTATTCGGGTTTGTTGGTGCTGCCTTTCTGGCTAAGGACGGAATTTTATCGGGATTGACTGCTGGTATTCAAAACTTTAATTTAGGTCCATTAACTTTAGATTCTATAACCGGAGTACCGAAAATAATTTGGGTCGGCTTTTTTTCCTTTATAATTTTTTGGTTATTGTTTGGAAAAAAAAGGAACAAAACAAAGAATTCTGATAAAAAAGATAAGCACAGCAACTTGATAAAAATTATCTTTAAGAAAGGCTGGAAATGGCAAATAGCTGGACTTGTTATCGGATTGATCGGGATTTTAGCATTTGTTTTTTCTGCGCTTTCGGGCAGGAATTACCCGCTTGGCATTACTATGGGATTTGAAACGATTCTAAAATCAATCTTAAACGGAGAAAATTTTTTGACTTGGGAATCATTTGAAGTAATTGGTTTGTTAATGGGCGCTTTTTTTGGCTCATTAATTGCTGGAGAATTTAAGTTTCGTTATCCAAAACCCAGAGTTGCCGTTCAATCTTTATTTGGTGGAATTTTAATGGGATTGGGTGCGGTTATTGCTAATGGTTGTAATATCGGACACATCTTAAGCGGTGTTCCTCAACTAGCTGTTTCTAGTCTTGTTGCTGGGATTTTTATAATTCTGGGCAACTGGACAATGGCTTACTTTTTATTTATTAGAAATAATGAAATTTAATATACTATGAAGTTAGGATTAATGGTTACCAAACCGCCTTATACTTATCAGGATATTGATACACTATATTATTTAAGCAAGGCGGCGATTGCCAAAAAACACCAAGTGAAAATATTTCTTTATGTGGACAGTGTTATTGTTGTAAATAAAGATTTAAACCCGGCCAATGAAAGGAATTTATATAAAAGGATGGAGGAATTGGCTGAGCTTGGAGCGGAAATAAAAATATGTGGTGTTTGTGTGCAATTCCGAGGAATTAAAAGAGATCAGCTTTTACCTAAAGGAGAACTTGAAGGACTGCCCGGGCTGGCTGATATGGTCAATGAATGTGATAAATTTATAAATTTATAAAAATATGGCAAAAAAAGTTTTAATTATCGTTAATAGTTCACCTTTCGGTACAATTTTTCCGGTTGAAGCATTGCGGGCAGGTATTGCTTTTGCTGGTATGGACTTAGACACTTCTTTGGTTTTTAGCAGTGACGGTGTTTTTTCATTGCTTAAAAAGCAGAATCCAGATATTATTGGTGCTAAGGGGATAAAGGAAGGTTTATTTAATGCGGAAGAGTTTGGTCTAAAAATTTTCGTTAGTAGAGATAGTTTAAACGAAAAAAAAGTTTTAGAAAATGAAATAGCTCCAGTGAAAAGTTTATCCGCAAAAGAAATCAAGAATTTAGCAAGATCGGCGGAAGTTATTATTAATTTTTAAACTTATGCTTTTTATATTAAAAACCAACAAAATTGATATTTGCGAACGGACTTTAAAGTTTATGGAAAAAGGAGATAAAGTTGTCCTTATCCAAGACGGAGTTTTTCTTGCCCAAAACCACAACAATAAATTTATTTCATCAGTAAAGGAGAAGGGTGTGCAAATTTTAATTTTAGAAAATGATTTAAAATTAAGGGGAGTCAAGAAAAATATTGATGATGAAGTGATAACCTATGAAGATATGATCAACTTGATAAAAAAAGACAAAATTTTTTCTTGAAAAACAAAAAAGTAAATTATTATTATCGTTGTTGACGAAGGAGAAGATAAATAAAATGAACTTAAAAACAATAGATCAAAAAACAGAGAAACTACTTAAGCCAAAAGGAGCGCCAGTGGGTATAAAATTTCTGGAATCAAAAGAGACTTTAAAGGAAAAAGAAATTATGCCCTTGGAAGCAAACAGGGCTTTGTGCCAGCTGTTGAAAATGGTTGCGGTTTATGAAAAAACCAGAGGGGTTTATT
>CAYSEI010000002.1:94649-258766 GCA_964430265.1 uncultured Pseudomonadales bacterium | reverse complement strand
AAGCCGGATAAGGATAAGAAGAGTGGAACGCTGAATCGTAGGGATTGATTGAGAGTAATAGATAAATGCTTATAAGGAAAATTTAAATAAATTGAATCGTCGAAAAGAGAAAGGATGTGTAGTACAACTACGGCTATGATAGCCAGAGCTTTGGCAATGAGCACTATTTGTTTTTCAGACAACCATCTTTTCATGAATTATAAGGATATCAAATTTTATTTTTATTATAAATAATGGTTAGATTGTGACCCACGGGAATCCACTGCTCACAAAACTTTCAGTTTTGTTCCCAGTATTACTCGGGTGTTTAGCCTCTTTACAGGCTACGCACTCTAAGGCAGAACCACCGTTTCTCTATCCAGATCCATGAGAACATACTACAAAAAAAGACAGGCATAAAGCTTGTCTTTTTGTATCGTGACCCCAACGGGAATCGAACCCGTATTTCTACCTTGAGAGAGTAGTGTCCTAAACCATTAGACGATGGGGCCAGGTTTTAACACTATAAATATATCATATCCTAGCTATTTTTTCATTTTTTTTAGTATCTGTAAAGCTTTGATGTTTGTCTGATCCGTTATTATTTTTTCTGCTTCTTCAATAGATACCCATTTTGCTTGCTTAAACTCCTTTTTAGAATAATCAAAATCTGTTTCATCTATCTTAATCAAGTACCAGATATCAAAATGCTTTTTGCAAGGATGCCTGGGATTATCAATTTCTTTTATTGTCAAGCAAAAAGGCCCTTGTATTTGTTCTTTATCAATTTCAATTTTTAGTTCCTCTTTAAATTCACGGATTACGGTTTCTTCTGGCACTTCCCCATTATCAATATGCCCGCCAGGAGATATCCAAGTGCCTGCCTTAATATGATCACCAATAAAAATTCTTTTTGTTGTTTGTGAAAAAGGCAAAAAGAAAACACAAAAATGAGAAACTGTGTTTTCTTGTCTTGTTAGTCCACCTTCTGCCAGTCTTTTTGCAAACTTCTTTACTGTTTTATTTTCAAGATAAGGATTTTGCAGAATTATTTTAATTTGTTTTTTTAGTTTTTCGTTCACAAACATATTTTATCAAATTTGACTTTTTTTATACCTTTTATATAATAATTAGCACTATAATCATTTATTATATACTCATATGCCTGTTGATATAGAACGAGTTCCAGTTACAAGAAAAAAAGTAGGAGAAAAAGGTGACGTGGAAGTATATATCCCTTTTGAAGGATTTTTTATAAGTGGAGAATATACTGTTATCTCAGAAGAAATTAATCCTGGATTAGAACATACTCCTAAATATACAAACGATCCTTTGGATTCTGCTGACGTATCTATCTTTGAATAAAGATTTTAACATTAATTAAAATCTTTCGTGATATAATAGGATCTCATGAAATTCAAGCTTCATTCCCCCTTTAAACCCGAGGGCGACCAACCTAAAGCAATAGAAAAAATAACCCGTTGGACAAAAAAGCGGGAACCTCATTCTGTACTTTTAGGAGTAACCGGTTCAGGAAAAACTTTTACTATTGCCAATGTAATTGAAAATGTACAAAAACCTACATTAGTTATCTCACATAACAAAACCTTGGCTGCCCAGCTTTACCAAGAATTTAAAGAACTATTTCCTAATAATTCAGTCGGATATTTTGTTTCATACTATGACTACTATATCCCCGAATCATATATCCCACAAACTGATACATATATTGCCAAAGAGACAGATATTAATGAAGAGATTGACAAACTCCGTTTGCAAGCCACCAGTTCTTTGTTTTCAAGAGATGATGTGATTATTATTGCATCTGTTTCCAGTATCTATAATCTGGGATCACCTACTGAATACCGTAAATATGTTGTTGAACTCAAAAAGAATGAAAAAATGTCCCAGGAGGATTTTTTATACAAGCTTGTTCACATCCATTACATCCGTTCTAATATGGATTTGAATAGAGGCCAATTCCGGGTACGGGGGAACAAAGTTGAGGTTTTTCCGGCTTACCAGGACAAAATTTTAGCAGTGTATTTTAAAAACGGTCAAATTGAAAAAATAAACATCCGGGAACAGTTTTCCGGTAAAAGGAAAAAACTTGAACAATTCCTACTCTACCCAGCCAAACACTATTTAACCAAAGACGAAAACCTGCAAGATGTTTTTAATCAGATCCGCCATGATTTACAAATCCGTTTAAAACAACTGAAAAAACAAGGCAAAGAATTTGAAGCCCATCGTCTTGAGCAGCGGGTTAATTATGACCTGGAAATGATAAAAGAAGTGGGTTATGTAAATGGTATTGAAAACTATTCCCGGTATTTTGACGACCGCGGACCGGGTGATCCGCCTAACACCTTGATTGACTATTTTAAACACGTTAGCAATAATGACTTTTTAACTGTAATTGACGAGTCACACATCACTGTCCCCCAGATAAAGGGAATGTATAGAGGCGACCGGGCAAGGAAAAAAAATTTAATTGAATTCGGCTTCAGGCTGCCTTCATGTTTAGACAACCGGCCGTTAAAATTTAATGAGTTTCAAAACAAGGTGGTACAAACTATCTATGTCTCTGCAACACCTGCTGACTGGGAAAAGCAAAAAGCCGGCGATAAAATTGTTGAGCAGATTATTAGACCCACTGGCCTGATTGATCCGAAAATTGAAGTTAGACCCACAGAAAAACAAATCCCGGATCTGATTGATGAAATTTTAAAACGCAAAAAACAAGGCGAAAGAGTTTTGGTTACCACTTTGACTAAAAAGCTTGCAGAAGCTTTAGCAAAATATTTGGCTGACAAAAAGAATACTAACAATAAAGAAATTAAGGTACAGTATTTACACTCTGAAATTGACACTTTAGAAAGAACAGAAATCTTATCTGATTTAAGGAAAGGTGAATTTGATGTAGTTGTGGGGATTAATCTTTTAAGAGAAGGCCTTGACCTTCCTGAAGTTTCTTTGGTAGCAATTCTTGATGCTGACCAGCAAGGATTTTTACGTTCAAAAACATCTTTAATCCAAACAATGGGTAGGGCCGCTAGGAACCGCGCCGGATTAGTAATTATGTATGCCGATGAAAGAAGCCCGGCAATGCAGAATGCAATTGAAGAGGTCAGAAGAAGAAGACAGATCCAGTTGGACTACAACAAAGAACACAATATCACACCCAAAACAATTAAAAAACCCATTCGTAAAAATCTAGTTATCAGACAAAAAGAACTCGAGGAGAAAAAAATATCCCAAATAGATGTTAATGCATTAACACCCCGCGAAAAAAAAGACATGATCCCCAAGCTTAAAAGAAAAATGCGTTTGGCTGCTAGAAACCTCGAATTTGAAGTCGCTGCCTCAATTAGAGATAAAATCCGAGAATTAGAAAGTTAAATCTTAGATTCAAGTATATACAGAAATATCTTGATTGTCCTATAACTAATTGCTATACTATCGCCAATTAATACTCCTTTATTCTTCTTTTAAATATAGGAGTATTCTTTGTTCTTTAACAATCCAAAATATTATCCAGCCGGTTCTGGGCAGAAGCTATTCTGTCTATAGCTGGCTGGATAAATATACTCATTAAAAAATGTAATAAGCAATCATACTATAAGGAGAAGAGTAAATGGGAATTCTTATCGGACTGCTGTTTTTACTGCTTCTGGCAGTAGCATATGACAGCATTTCAGTGTACATACACTGGCTCCCCGCTTTGTACTGGGAACCGGCAGCAATTGTTTTTTTAGCCGCACTTTTAATAACCGCAGTTCTGTGGTTATTAAACACACCAAAAGAAATTAAAACCAGAGAAATCTGGGTCTTTTTAATTTCTTTTTTGGTAATCGCTGCATTTGTCATAATTGGAGGAATGAAATGAGAAACAAGGAATGGATAAATAAGGTGCCTGGAATTCTAGGTACAGCAGCAACTGTTCTGTTTGTTTTGTTCTGGTTGTCTGAAGGAACAGGACTAACAGATCTCATAGCAAGAATTTATGAAATTGAGGGAGTATTTGGTTTGCTCTTTCGATTTGTAATCTTTTCAATCTTTGCAGCATCTATCATAATGCTGCTGTTAACGATTGGAAAGTGGTTTGTTAACAACTTTGTGACGATTGTAGTAATCGTTGCAATTGCATTTTCAATTGTTGTCTGGCTAATACATTTGGACAGCAAGAGAAGAATCGAGCACCTCAGAAATGAGAACAAAGCCCTATATGAGGAATATATAGAGAAAGAAAACAATGAGTATTAATCCGTCCTTAGGGACGGAAGAAGAGTCAAGTTGAAACTATAGAGGTTTCCAGCTATTTTGCCATAATTGCTTGGCAATTTTGCTTTTAACCTTTTGGTTTTGACTTCCGACTTTTCTTTTCCGGGTTCAATTATTTTGAGTCCGGAAACAAGAAGTCGGATAGACTCTTTTTCTAAAATATTTTGGATTGTAAAGATAAAAAGCCCGCTGATTGCAATCGCGCAGTCAAGCGGGTTTTTTTAATTAAGCAATTTCTCAGCTTGAATACATATGATTATTATTAGTATAAATATATGAGTATATGAAGAAAAAAATATTTTTCCCTTTTATTATCATAATGTCAATTGGTGTTTTAGGTTTGATTTTGATTTACTCTAATATTGACAGTTTAAATGCAAAAATATCCGGTGCTCCACCCTATGGTGAAGCTGAAACTGAAGTTCCCTCTCTTACTCCTTGGGAAGCATTAAAAAAAAATTGGCAAAGACCCGATGTCCCACCTAAAGTAGGTATACAAATTGGGCATTTGGATAATGATAAAGTTCCCGACGAACTTGAAAATTTAAAAAAATCCGGCGGTGCAGAAGCAATGGGCTACAAAGAAGTTGATATAAATAAATCTATTGCAGAAAAAACAGCTATAATTTTGCAAAATCAAGGAATTGAAGTTGACCTTTTACCTACAACCGTAACCCCGGATTATTGGGCAGACGTTTTTATATCAATTCATGCTGACGGAAGCAATAGTATTTATACTTCTGGATTTAAATTTGCTCCACCCTGGCGTGATTTAACAGGTAATGCAAATACTTTAGTAGAAGTTCTTGAAAAGACCTATCAAAAAGAAACGCAAATGATTAAAGATCCTAATATTACCAGAAACATGCGTGGTTATTATGCTTTTTCCTGGTGGAAGTATAAACACAGCATCCATCCTATGACCACTGCTGCAATTGTAGAAACCGGATTTTTAACCAATTGGTCAGATAGACAAATAATTGTTAATAACCCAGAAGTCCCTGCAAAAGCTTTGGCAGAAGGGATTATTGAATACTTAAAATTAAAAGAATTAGTTAAAATATAGAATTTTATTCTTCAACACAAATTACAAAACTAGTCGTCCATCTGTATCCTGTGTTATCTTCTAAGGGAACAGATGCTGTTGAGGCCCAATTGTAATAATAGGTTTCCATGCCACCACAAATATTTGTATCTTCCACCAAACCAGGAATAAAGGTTTCTTCCAAGCCCCTTGCCACATTAAAATTCTCTGTGATATCATAGAGATTATAGTCGCGGGTTCCAACCCTAGCACTTCCTCCCGCTGATATTTTTAAACGTTCGTCTCCGGTAATACTAATGTAATCAGTAGTCCTTTCACTGGGATTTGTTGGATATTCTCTTCTCCAGCATTTTGTTGAGTCCAGAGTGTTACGGTAACCCCCTTCAGTCCATTCATGCAAAGTCATTTCTCCAGTTGACCAATTGACAATCTGTTCTTCTGTATGTCTTGCAACTTTTTCTACGTTTAAGCTAATATTGGCATGGTTATTTCGTCCTGCAACAAAATACGGGAAGCAAGCTTTAATCCATCTCACTTTAACTCTCTTTCTACCATTAACTTGATACTGATTATTATCTTCATTTGTTTCTGCAATTCTGTTAAGAGGATCTAATTCAAGATTGTATCCTCTTAGTTCCATTGAATCGCGGGCTTCTTCACTTACGTCTGTCCAGGATAAAACCTTGCTTTCTCCTGGTTCTAAAGAAAAATGCCAGTTTTTATCAAATAGATAATCTGACCGAAACGGAATTGAACCTCTTAAATTCACAACACGGTTGTCTAAAATTCCCTCACCTTGATTTTGTACAGTAATATGCAAGCTATTTCTTTCCGAATTATACGAGCTGTCAGTAATTATTAAATCAGCTAAGTCTTTACAAAATATTTGCCTTTCTATAGCTTGGCTTTCTTCAAAAGCTTCATGAAACTGATTATCAGGATCAAGCTGTACACAAACGCTTAATGCCGGTCTTGGCCGGATTATGGGATTAGTAAAAACCTTTTCTTCCCCAGGCTCCAAAGTTAAACCCTGCCAAATCAAAGAATTGGTATCATAAGCTGTTCCATTTCTGCGCGTAAACCCAAGTTTAATATTCTGCGACGCAACTGAGGCTGTGCCAATATTTTTAACATGTACTTCCAACTGTCCAGTTTCATCATCGACTGTTAAATCAGAAACCCATAACTGTGGTAAAGGAGTCCAATCCTCTCTACTTCCAATCGGGCTTCCGCCTCCGGGGCGGATATCAACTTCCATTCTGCAGCGGGAACGTTCTGAAGTAACTGTTTTTTCATGTACATTATCAAGCTGATTACTTTGCACCCAAGTTTCAGCACTACAAACTAAATCATTACTATTGCGCCTGTCATAATCAATGATTTCATAACCTATCCAAAGATCTTCTCCTTCTGGAATAGTCACTAATACTTGGTTGGAATGTGCATTCGGACCAGTTCCATAATTATTCAAAAGATCCATTATTTGATAAGTGCTGTTATTATTCCATCCTCTTTCAGAACAAAAATTGTCACGTCTGTCATTACACCTGCCGTCAAGAGAAAGCAGACGGTCATTGGCATAAAAAGTTCCAATGATCGGACCAGCATCTCCGGGATCTCTGTTTCCATCATTCCCTAAATCGCCTGTCTGCATATTTTTAAAAGTAACTATTACTTCTTTATTACAGTCTTGAGTACCAACTTCTCCTCCTTCAACTACATATCCAGGTATTGTTGCTGTTGATTCTGGGCCATCAGGTAGATTGCCACGAAAAGCAGTAACTGTAAAAGAGTAATCAACTCCACACGGAGGTTTTAGCCATTGCAGAGGCAAACGGCTGTATTGTCTATTTGGTCTAACTGTCCACTGCAAGGTATTGTTTAAATAGACCGCAAACCCATTAATACTTGGTTCATCTTCAGCTGGATTATATTCCCATTGCAGCTCTTGCCGCCGCTGATCATAATGCAGATTGGTAGGCGGGGTCATCGTTGGGTCAAGATACAAAGGAATTCCCGGAACTTCCCTCTCATCTGGATCTCCAATAATATAGTCAAGTGTAAAAACACTTTCTCCTTCTTTGCCAACTGCTTGCCTTAAACTACCATCCCAATCACTCGCAGGTATACTAAGTGTAATATTCCCTAAATTAACTGCTTCCGTTCCTTCATTAGTTATTGCAACACAATTAATTTCTATTGGAAAATCTCTATCTTCAGTCCAAACTGTTTCCAAACTACTGCTTCCTGAAAGGTAATCAGCAATATTCCATTCGGTTCCGCCGGCACTTTCAAAATATTCATCAGTTGATTGGTCTGAATCAATATCCGGATACCACTGCGGCGAGTTTTCACCCAGTCCGATATAGCAGTGGGTAGAATCATATTCTGATTCAGTTTTAAGTCCAACCAACTCAATACGCAAACGGTTTTCTGCTTCAGTTTCTGAAGCTGGAGCTTCCTCATCACTGAAAAATGAGCCTAAAGTTTCTGCTAAACTAAATTGATTGTGAGGAAGAGGAATACTGTATTCCGGTACTCTTATGCCTTCTTCTACTGTTTCCTCTGTTTCTTCTGTTATTTCAGATTCCTCCGGTTCCCCTGTATCATCTATTGTCTCTTCTTGTCCTGTTTCCTCTTCTTTTGTTGTATTTTCATCTCTTTCTTGTAGATTTGTTTCAGTTTGCAAGCTTTCCTCAACTGTTTTATCCTCTTCAACTGTTGTTTTTTCCTCTTCGACAAGAAAAACCAAAGAACTCTGCCCTTTTTCATTGTTTTTAGATTCTGCTTCTACTATCAGCTCATATACACCAGTTGCTTCTGCTAACCAATTGACTGTAATTTTAATATCCTTGAGATTTTTTTCTTTGAGGTTTGTTTTCTTAATAGAGTTTCCATTTAAGAAGACTTGCAAGCTTTTTATTCCTTGTTCAGAAAAAGCTTTACTATTAATAGTTATAAGATCGTTTTTTTTATAAGCGCGTTTGTTTTTCGGCTGAGTTATTAAAACTAGAGGACGCTGATTAAGTTCTTCTTTTTTGTTCTTTCTTGAAAACAAAAATATACTGATTAATCCAGTAAAAATAATCAGAGCTAAAATTAGAACAGCAATCTTTAATCTTTTGTTTTCTTTTTTTATATCATTCATATATTTACATTAAATTTACTTGAAATTCTTCCCAGCTGGAATAATTACTACTGTTTCCGGCATTATCTTTTGCTTTTACACGCCAGCGGTAATAGAGGGCACATTCTGTATCTATTTCCAATTGCGTATTTGTTATTGTAAAAGGACTTCCAGACGCTGACTGCCAGTTTTCGTCTCCAAAATGCCACTGCACTTCAACTGTATAGTTTTCTATTCCACTCGGATCACTTATAGCATTCCAATCTAAATCAACACGTGCTGTGCAGTCAATTGTTGTTCCTCCAATAGGATATTTAAGAGTTGGTGCTGAAGGTGCAGAATTATCTTCAGGCGAAGGAGTTGGACGAGGAGTGGGTTGAGGAGTTGGCTCTGGTGTTGGTTTTATAGATTCTGAACTTGAATCTGGCTCTGGTGTTGGTTCAGATTCTGGTTCAGGTTCTGGGCTAGCTGTTTGTCTAACTGGACTAGGACTTGGTGAATTAACCTCCTCTTCTACTTCAATTATCACCCAATCAGTAGCAATTTCTGATTGGTCCTCTCCTAAAGCTGTTGCTTTTAATTTTTTTTCTCCGGATAAATCCGCTTTCCATTGATAATTAAAATATTTTAACTGTCCGCTTTGTTTAAAATCCTGAATGTCTGCTTGTTTTTGGTCATCAACACTGATTAAAACAGACTTAATGTTTTTATCATTGGTAATATGGCCTTCAATATTAACTTTGTCATCTATTTTAACTTTTAACTTTCGTGCTGGAACGTCAATCCAGATACTACTTTGCCAATATGACTTTTTTTGCTTGGATTTAAATATCTTTTTTTGTGGCTGTTTTTTCTGAGAAATGTATACTCCAACTGCAGCAGAACCCAAAATTAAAACCGCTATACCAACTAAAAAAGTTACTGAAGTAAAAACGAAACCATATTTATTTTTATTCATTTAATTTTATTACTATACAAACTTAAATTAGTATATCATAAAAAATATTTTGAAAACTTAAAATGATTCTTAGAAGTGAATTTTTTTCTTAAACATAATTAAAAAGAACTATAGTATAAATTAATTGCTGTGTATAAAAAACTATGCTAAAGTGTCTATATGAACAAAAATTTCTTAAAAAACAATAAAAAATTTTCAAAAAGAAACTGGGAAGTTTTTGGAGAAATAACGGGAGCTGTTATTGGAATCTTAATTTCAATTTATTTAGTTCCCAAATTTAACTTTATAACTCCTGATTATTATCAATGGCTGCCAACTGCTATTGTTATTACTATTTTTAATGCAGCTATTGAATCCGTCGGTCATTTAAATGCTAAAACTTTGATTAAACCAATTACTAAAATAATCTCATTAGCTTTGACTGCTTATTCAATTATTCTTTTGTTAAACATCTTTCCTTTTGATTTCAGCATAATCAACAAACCTCAATTAAATAGCTTAATCAGAATTATTTTATATATCTCTTTAATAGGAATGTTAATATCTGCAGTTATTAACTTTATTAAATTTAATTCTCTTTCAAAAAAGAATTAAATTTTTGCGTGAATTTTAAGATATAAATTATTCTTTTTCCGGAATTATAATCCAGCAGATAATATATATTGGAATTCCGGGCATGCCTCCGGGTAAAGCCAAGAGAGCAAATATCAGCCTAGTAATAATAACATCCACTTCCAAAAATTCAGCAAAGCCGCTTGCTACACCAGCAATTTTTCTGTACTTTTTTGACCGTCTTAGTTTTTTGTTAGTGTTCATGTTTATTTCAATTTTGTAATTATTTGTTCCATAGTCAAAAGTTCTGTTTCATCTGATCCTCTTTTTTTAAACTCTATTTTCTCTCCTGTTTTTTCTGATACAACGAGCCTTACAGGAATACCCAGCAAATCAGCATCAGCAAATTTTGACCCAACACTTTCGTCCCTATCATCCCAAAGAATCTCAACACCTTTTTCTTTAAGTTTATTGTATATCTCTTTTGCTTTTTCTTTTTTGTCTATATCAATCAAATACACATCCACAGGCGCAACGCTTTCCGGCCAGATAATCCCGTTTTCATCATGGTATTTTTCCACAATGGTTGCCATCAGCCTTGAAATTCCAATTCCATAACACCCCATAAAAGGATAAATTTTTTCTCCGTTTGCGTCCAAAACATAAAAATCAAAATCCTTGGTGTATTTCTGTCCCAGATCAAAAACATTTCCCGCTTCAGCAGCTGTAGCTTTTTTTAGTTTACCTTTATTACATTTAGGACAAGCGTCATCTTCCTTTACCTTAGCAATCTCAACATTCACACACCAGTTACATTGAGGACAGAAAAAGATTTCATCTTCCCCTGCATCAGTTAAAACCATGAATTCATATGATATTTTGTTAGTAAAAGAACCACCGGAAGCTTCAGTTACCTTTGCATCCAAGCCGCAGCGGTTAAATACCTTGATGTATGCTTTTTTAACTGTGTCATAAAATTTTTCAAAATCTTTACGCGTCAGGTGGAAGCTGTACATATCCTTCATATTAAACTCTCTACCCCTTAAAAGACCTGATTTTGCTCTTAACTCATCCCGATATTTATTTTGGATCTGGTAAACTGCAACCGGGAGGTCTTTGTATGACTGAATATATTTTTTAACTAAAGGGGTTACCACTTCTTCATGGCTCTGGCCCAAAGCATAATCTTTTTTTGTCCTGCTTTCAATCTTAAAAAGAACATCAATAGTGTCCCATCCTCCTGTATGCTTCCAGTTTTTTGAAGGATGTAATGCAGGCAAAAGAACTTCCTGTCCACCGATTGTATTCATTTCTTCACGTACAATGTCTTCAATTTTTTTGATTACTCTTAAACCTAAGGGTAGATAGCTGTAGACTCCGGCCATTAATTTATCAACAAATCCTGCTTGGACCAAGAGTTGCGCATTAACTGTCTGCTCATCACTAGGAGGATTTTTTCTTGTTTTTGTAAAAAGGTGTGAATATTTCATTTAAATTAATAATTTAATAATCTTATTTAACCGGCTTTTTATATAAGAATTTAATAATTCATAAATATCTAATAAATATTAAAATTAAATTTTAAATGCTGTTTTTTATTTAATTTCTTACTTAATTATTTTATTAAATATTAAGCCTAGATTTGTCTGTTAAACTATTATATCACTTCTTTTAAAAATTTTGCGGTATATGATCTTTTACTAGTTACAATATCTTTGGGTCTTCCCTCGGCAAGAATCTCGCCTCCGGCTGAACCTCCATCAGGCCCTAAATCAATTATCCAGTCTGCATGTTTTAATAAAGTTAAGTTGTGTTCAATTACTACCACAGTATTACCTTTATTCACCAGTTCAATCAAAACATTAATCATTTTTTGCAGATCATGATAGTGAAGTCCAGTCGTTGGTTCATCCAATAGATAAAGCGTATCGCCTCCTCTTTTGACCAGTTCCCTAGCAATTTTTAACCTTTGTGCTTCTCCTCCGGAAAGGGTGGGAGACGGCTGTTCAAGAGCCAGATATCCTAAACCAACCTGGTCTAAGGTTTTTAGTTTTTTTGCAATTTTGGGAATCGGTCGAAAAAAATCCAATGCTTCTTCAATTGTCATAGCAAGAATATTGTCAATGCTCTTATCTTTGTACTTAACTTCCAAAACCTCTTTTTTGTATCTTTTACCATCACATTCCTCACATTCAACCCAGATGTCAGGCATAAACTGCATTGGGATCCTGTTTTTGCCTTTGCCTCTGCAGGCAGGGCAGCGGCCGGCTTTGTTATTAAAAGAAAAATGCGATTTAGTAAATCCCCTGACCTTGGCAAGCTCTGTTTTAGCTAGAATTTCCCTGATGCCAGTCAATGCACTGGTATATGTTGCCGGATTTGATCTGCGGGTCTGGCCAATCGGAGATTGATCAACAAGCAATACTTTTTTTAGATTATCTGCACCTTTAATTGCATCATATCTGCCGATTTCTCCGGTAAATCTGGGTGAAAGCCTTTTTTTGACTGCAGGAAAAAGCGTGTCTGTCATCAAGCTTGACTTGCCTGATCCGGAAACACCGGTGATACAGACAAATTTGTTTAAAGGTATTTTTACATCCAGATTTTTTAAGTTGTGTTCCCTACACCCTTCAAGTTTGAGGTATTTAGTAGGATTCCCTTTATTTTTATCTTTATTAACTTTTACCTTTTTTTTGCCGCTTAAATACTGTCCGGTTAAAGATTTTTTGTTATTTAAAATATCTTCAAATGTTCCGGTTGCAACTATTTCTCCGCCGTTTTTACCAGCTCTTGGCCCAAAATCAATTATCCAGTCAGCTCCTTTAATCATTTCCGGCTCGTGCTCTACCACAACCACAGTATTGCCCAGATCCCTAAGGTTAAAAAGTGTTTGTAATAATCTTTGGTTGTCTCGAGGATGCAGGCCTACGGTTGGCTCATCTAAGATGTATAATACACCGGTTAATCCGGTTCCCATTTGGCTTGCAAGCCTGATTCTTTGTGCTTCCCCTGCTGATAAGGAAGAGGCTGTCCTGTCCAGTGTTAGATATCCAACTCCAACTGATAAAAGAAACGCAATCCTATTCTGCACTTCATCTAAAACCGGCCGGGCAATTTTTTTCTCTCTTTTGCTTTTTAAATCATCCATCAAACTTTCCAGCCAGGATTGTAAATCTTTTAAAGAAAAAGCCGTCAGCTGCGCTATTGAATAATCGTCAATCTTTACTGATAAAGCTTCTTTTTTCAACCTTTTTCCTTTACACAAAGGACAGTCTTTTTTAATCATGTATTTTTCAATCTCTTCCCTGACTACGTCCGAGTTGGTACTATAATATCTTCTTTCCAGCCTGTCTGCTTTGCTGGGTGAAAGCTTGCTCCTGTCAATACTCAGCTTAACTCCTAATCCATTACATTTAGGACAAGCCCCCTGCGGCGAGTTAAAGGAGAATAGTTTAGGCTCCATCTTGGGAAAGGAAATTTCACATTCCGGACAAGTCATTCTTTGAGAAAATTTTTTGTCAGCCATTTTTTTTGGCTTGCTAGGAAATTTAAATCCTTTATCCTTAACTTGACTAAGAATGGCCAATCCATCTGACAGTTGCAAAGCAAGCTTAATATCATCAGTTATTCTTCTTTGATATTCTTTTTTGTTTTTAACCTCTTTTACAAGACTGATTTTATCCACTACCACTTCAATAGTGTGGGGATTGGTTTTAATTAAGACTACATCTTTATTTAATGAATAGATCCAGCCGTCAATCCTGACCTGCTCAAAACCTTTTTTCTGCAGGTTGTCAAGAAGTTTGCTAAAATCACCAGTCTTGTTTTTAACTACTGGAGAAAAGATAAAATATCGGGCTTTGCCTTTGGCTTTTAAATTAACTTCAATATCATTTATTACTTGATCTGCAATATTTTCGCTTGTCAGCTCTCCCATTGGCTGTCCGCATTCAGGACAATGCGGTTTGCCGATCCTAGCAAACAATACCCTAAAATAGTCATAAATTTCTGTTACTGTTCCTACGGTAGAACGCGGATTGTGTGAAAGCCCGTGCTGATCTACAGCAATAGTTGGCGACAAACCTTTAATTGTGTCAACTTTAGGCCGGTTTTTTGTTTTCAAAAGCTGTCGGACGTATGAGGAAAGGCTTTCAATATACCTTCTTTGTCCTTCATTGCAGAGAGTATCAAAAGCAAGTGATGATTTGCCTGAACCAGATACACCGGTAAAAAGCACCAACTTATTTTTGGGAACCTTGAGGTTAATCCCTTTTAAATTATGCTCATAAGCACCTTTAATAATTATGTTTTTGGATTCGTCAAAATGCATTAATAATCAACGGATAAATTTAGTAAAATATATGAAGCAGAAGGGTCGGTAACAACTGCCTATATATTTTACTTGAAAATATTAAATTTTAAAAGAGGTAAATGAACAAAAATTTAATTAAGAAAGTACCCAAGGGTCCAGGAGTTTATCTTTTCAAGGATGATCAGAAAAATATTATCTACGTTGGTAAATCTTTGAGCTTAAAAGCTAGGGTCAGGCAATATTTTAACAACAGCCAAAAAGATCCCAAAACAAAACGTTTGGTAAAAAATATTGCTGATGTGGATTACATTGAAACTCCTTCCGAACAAAAAGCATTGCTTTTGGAAACCAAACTAATCAAACAGCACCAGCCTAAATACAATATGCGTTTAAAAGACAGCAAGTCGCCTTTGTATATCGGTATTTCAAATGAAAAATATCCGCGCATATATTTACTGCGCCGGCCAAGTGAAAAAAACAACTTAAAAACCTGGTTTGGTCCCTTTCCCAGTTCACGCACAGCCAAAAGGGCAATCAGGTTTATTAGAAGAATCTTTCCTTTTCGATCGTGTAAGAACTTACCACAAAACACTTGCCTGTATGCAGACATCAATCTCTGCCCCGCACCTTGCGTAAACAAAAACATTGAATACAGCAAAACTATTTCAAGAATAACAAAATTATTGCAGGGTAAAGACGAAAAGCTGTACAAGGAGCTTGAAGAAAAAATGAAAAAAGAGGCAGAGCTTCTTAATTTTGAGGAAGCTGCAAAAATTAAAAAACAGCTGAAGCTACTCAGTTATTTTTTCAGTGGTTGGAGAACTCCTGAAGGAAAAGGAAAAAAAACCCAGGTTTTTGATAAGCTGCATAAATTATTAGTTAAATATCAGAAAATAGACCCAATGCTGGTTCACCGGCTTGAAGCTTATGATATTGCTAACCTAGGACAAAAATATACCAGCGGCTCAATGGCTGTTTTTGTGGGTGAAAAACCCGAGCCAAAAGAGTATAGGAGGTTTAAAATCAGAACAGCTGAGCTACCAAATGACCCGGCTGCTATAGAAGAGGTAGTCTCTAGAAGGTTTAAGCACCGGGAATGGAACTTTCCCCAGGTAATACTAATTGATGGCGGAAAAACCCAGTTAAAAGCAGCTTATCAAGCTTTAAAGGATAAAAACATCAAAAGAATTGGTATTATTGGCTTAACAAAAGAAGAAGAAACTTTAGTGATTCCTTTAATTTCAAACTGGAAAATTAAGGGCTGGAAGCATATTAATCTTCCTCCTGATTCTACCCTGTTACAGACTCTACAGTTTGCCAGAGACGAAGCACACAGGTTTGCTCAAAAATACCACCATTTACTCCATAAAAAAGAAATGTTATCTTAGAATAAGATATTAATTTTTTAAAAAAAAGCTTAACAGGCGGAAATTGCCACTTGAAATCCTATAATAAAAGTACTACAATACAGAGAATCTTCTTGAGGCGTTTCCCTTGATATTCCAAAGTACTAAATTAAAGAAATTTAATGAATAAAGAAGAAAATTTATCCTATACCAAAAAAACAAACTCTTTCTTTGTTTTGGGGAGTTTATTAATCCTTTTTTTCTGCATCTATTTTTTCAAAACATGGAAAATCTTGGGTCTTAATATCCTTTTTTTGGGGTATTTCATATTTAATAATCTTGGTCTTGCAACTGTTTTATATGCAGTTTTTATCCGTGTTGTTCTTTATCCTACAGCTTTGATCAAAAACTATCTGGAAGCAAGAATTAAAAAAACCGAAGAAAAATTTAATGAAATAAATGGACTAAGCAATAGGCTGGAAAGAGACAAGCAAAAGCAAAAGCTATTGCAATCAAATAAGTTGCTGCTTTTATTCAGCTGGTTCCATCTTTGTTTTATGACTATGAATGCAGTTGCTATCGGTGCTATATTTTTTCAAGGTTTTACCCAGGAAAGACTGGAAAGACTTTTGTATAGCGATTTTTATACACCCGATAATTACCCAATTAATACATTATCTAAAATTCCTCTTCTCGGAATTGTTGACCTGGCAAAACCTAATTTAACTTTAAATTTATATGGTGCAATCGGAGCCGCTGTCTTAGGTTTAACAGAAATTATTATGAATAAAAGAACAAGCAAAAGACAGCTATTAAAATACCTTATCCTCTTTCCTGCGGGAGCATATTATTTAACTTATTGGGTACCTTCCGGTTTTGAATATGCTTTACTAATATTTGAAATATTAACCATTTTTATTATCATCGGAGAAAGAATTGCCAAAACTAAAGTATTTAAAATGGTAACCGGAAAAGAAGACAAACTAGAAAAACAAAAGACAGATAAAGAAAAAAACAACAAGGATAAAGATAAAAAGCAAAATAAAAAAGATAATTCTGTAAAAACACAGGAAACTAATAAAGAAAAACCTGATTTAAACAAGGATACTGTTAAAGGTTTGATTAGGGATGTAATTGCTGAAGCAAGCCAAAAAGATAGTGAAAATTGAACATAAACATTAAAAAGTTGTATAATATGAACAATGTCTATAGACGACCTGGTAGTATCATTTTTTGTTGACGAAGTTGTTGGCGGCTTTTTTATCTCTGTTCCGCCCGGACATGTAGCCTGTTTATATGATAGAGGTCGTGGTGTATTACCTCGAGTTTGGGGACCAGGACTACATTTAAAAATACCTTTTTGGCAAGTAGCCAAGCTTTTTAATGCACAAATACTTGAATATACAATTACTGAAGGCTTTGAGCCTGAACACAAAGAAGTCTTGGGCGATAAACCGATTAATTCCACTACCAAGGACAACACTCATATACAAGTGGAAGGTTCTATTCTTTTTAAATTAAACAAAAGTAAAGCACCTTTACTCTGGGAAAATATTGGCGAAAACTTTGTTTCCAAAGTTGTCAGGCCAGTCTCCCGCAGCAGAATCCGTTCTGTTTTTTCCCAAATCAGTTCCGAAGAGATTGTTAAACACAGACCACAAATTGAAGAAAGAATCCAATCCGAGCTAGATAGTATTTTTAATGATAAAGGTCTAATTTGTGAAGGGTTTCTTTTGTCCGAGGTCAAAGATCTGGGTGAAACCGACTCTAAAAAAGATGATAAAGTCTTGGTTTCTCCACGGGAAGAAAAGAAATAACAGTTTAAGTTACTAAAGAATTAACTTCTTAATTTTTTACCAACGTTTTTTCCAGTACTTGTTCCAGGTTTTCCACAAACTCGAATTTAGTATCTTCTTTTATCTCATCCGGAACTTTTACCAGATTTTTTTCATTGTCCTTGGGTAAAAGGATTTTTTTAATACCTGCCCTGTGAGCAGCAATTACTTTTTCTTTTACGCCTCCTATTTCCAAAACTTTACCTCTTAATGTTATTTCACCGGTCATTGCCACATCTCTTTTTACTTTCTTATTTGTCAATGCAGAGATTATTGCCGTCGCAATAGTAATACCTGCAGAAGGACCGTCTTTAGGAACTGCACCTTCAGGTACGTGTACATGTACATCCATTTCTTTGGTAACATCTTTATCAAGTCCCAGTTCTTTCCAGTTGCTGCGTGCATATGAAATAGCTGCTTTGCAGGATTCTTTCATTACATCACCTAATTGTCCTGTAAGAATAACCTTACCTTTACCAGGCATTAAAGCGGTTTCAATAAATAGGATTTCTCCGCCTGCCTGCGTCCAAGCCATTCCGGTGGCAACTCCAATTTCGTTTTCTTCTTTAGCCAATCTTTTATTGTATTTTTCCGGACCAAGGTATTTTTGTACATTTCTGGTGGTAATACGTACTTCTTTTTCTCTGTCTTCTTCCTCCGTTATTTTTTTTGCTACTTTACGCGCCAGCTTGCTAAGCTTTCTTTCCAGCTCCCTGACTCCAGCTTCACGCGTATATTTATCTATAATTTGGTTAATAACTGTCTGAGAAATATTAATTTCCTCTTTTTTAAGTCCGTTTGCCTTAAGCACTTTTTCCATTAAAAACTGCTTGGCAATCTTGTACTTCTCATTTTCCGTATATCCAGAAAATCTAATCACTTCAAGACGGTCTTTTAATGCCGGTGGAATAGTATCCAAAACATTGGCAGTGGTAATAAACAAAACATTAGAAAGATCAACAGGAACGTCAAAATAGTGGTCAAAGAATTCTTTATTCTGTTCCGGATCCAATAGCTCCAAAAGTGCTGCTGAAGGATCACCACGGAAATCTTTGCCTACTTTGTCAATCTCATCCAGCATAAACACCGGATTTTTTGATTTCACATCAATTACTCCCCTAATAACTCTTCCGGGCATTGCGCCTACATAAGTACGTCTGTGTCCTCTAATCTCTGCTTCGTCCCTAATACCGCCTAAAGAAACTTTCATAAACTTCCTGTCCAAAGCCCTGGCAATGGATCTCCCCATAGAAGTTTTTCCTACTCCTGGAGGCCCGACAAAACAGATTATTGTTCCCTTACTTGAAGTCTTTTTATCTTTTTTATCATTTCTTTTTTCTTTTAATTTCATTACCGCCAAGTGTTCTAAAATTCTTTCTTTTACTTCTTTAAGCCCATAGTGGTCTTTTTTTAGAACTTCTTCCGCCTCCTGTAAAGATACATTATTATCTGATTCTTTGTTCCAAGGAAAATCAGTTAAAGTTTCAATATATGTGCGTATATATCCTGCTTCCGGGTTATATGCATGCATTTTTGATAATCTGTCCAGTTCTTTTTTAGCTTTTTCTTCCACTTCTTTTGGCATCTGCGCTTTTTTTATCTTTTTTTTCAGCTCTTTAATTTCATCATCTCCACCTTTTTCTCCTAACTCTTCCTGAATAGTTTTCAAGCGTTCTTTTAAAACAGTTTTACGCATTGATTTGTTAAATTTCTGCTGCGTTTTAGTATCAATTGATTTTTCAATTTCCAAAACCTTTATTTCCTGGGAAAAATATTCCGCCAGCTTTTCCATTCTTCTTTGTACATCTATTGTTTCCAGAAGATCTTGCTGCTCTTCAGGTTTAAGATCTAAAAGCGCACTGATTTGATCTGTCAATTCAGACGGTTCCACACCAGACATTAAACGCATAAAAATTAAAAAGTCTACTGACTTACCTAGCTTGACAGCTTTTTTCAGTTGCTTGGTTAGGTGCTTAGTTAAAACTTTGACTTCCTCATTTTCCGGCGGCTTTATTTCATCAACATCCTCATATGAAGTCACAAAATACGGTTTTTTTTGTGTGTATCCAGTTATGGAAATTCTTTTTTCACCTTTTACCAAAGCATTTACTTCACCGTCTGTTTTTAAAAGTCTTTCAATATGGCCAATTGTTCCGGTTTGATAAATATCGTTTTTTTGGGGATCATCAACCTGAGGATCTTTTTGTGCAGATAACACAATCTTACGGTCACCTTCAAATGCGGCTTCAATTGCTTTTAGTGATTTTTGTCTGCCGAATGAAAGCACTGTTTCTGTATGAGGAAAAACTGTACCGGTCCGCAAAGGGATTAGTGGTGCGCTTTTCCTTTCCTCACTCTGGTTTACATTTTTAATTATTGGTGTCATATTTCTACAATTAGCACTATATCATAATGAGTGCTAAGCGTCAATGTTTAGTTATTAAAAAACAGCAAATTAGTATCTATTTTTGTGTTATATAGCCCAATTTTGTACTTATTACCCTAAAATTTCTTTTAATATATGCTTGGTTTCTTCTTTTTTATCTAATATTTCGGGATGCAGATACACTTTTATCCTCCACTTTAAAGGAATTATTGGCATATGGTATTGTTTTTCACCTTCACCTACAAAGGGCAAGTGTATCTTTTTAAATCCTTTGTCTTTGCCCGCATATACTGTCACCTGTTCTTTGTTAACATCTAGTTCTTTTGCAATCGTGTCAGCAAGCTGCATTCTTTTTTTCCAGGATAAACAGATTTCCTTTGCTTTTTTATTTGGTTCTTTTTCCAATATCTGTGCAGCACATTTATAAAAATGCCAGGAACGGGCAGCCTGCGCCAGATTCTGGGTTGTTTTGTTAAACTTGTTTTCCAATAAATAGAATGCTTGTGAGTCAGTTCTGTAAAAATACCCCACATCTATTTCGTCATTTAAAAAAGCAAAGTATAAAGCCCTAAAAAGCATTGATCCCGGTGCCAGATTAGTATCTGAATAAACTAGTTCATATGCCAAACGTCTTGCCAACTCCCATTTTTGTATATTAGCCTGATATTCAATTTTTAATGCAAGATGACTGTTGCGGAAAACAAAGGCATTTAATATTTCTTCGGGAGAATACATTTTGCTTTGGAATACTCCCGCACCCATTCCCCATCTTAAAGTATTGTCTAAGTTATCAAGATCTATTGAACCGTTGATCAAATCTCCCCAAGGAGAATGTTCGCCATTAATTAAAGCAATGACAGTTTCCGGATCCCCGCCTATTTCTTTAATTTTCTTATTTAGATTTTTTTCTTTGATTACTTCTTCTACAAATTGTTCGTGGTTTTTCCCGGTTATTTCAGTTTGGAATACTTCTGTAGTATGTGAAAAAGGCGGGCTGCCCACATCATGAAAAAGCGCTGCTAAAGACAAATTGTCTTTAATTTCTTCAAAATCCTTTTTCTTAGTGAGGATTTTTGCTAGATACGCAACACCAACTGAATGTTCAAAACGGGAAGCTATATTGCCTCCCGGCCAAGTAAAAGGCGGGACCGCGGACAAAGAAACATCCCTTAACCTAGTTAAGGCTTTTGTTTTATAAAGATCAGCTTCTTGGTTGCTAATATCAAGTTGGCCGTATAACGGGTCTAAATAGTACATTTTTGTTTTAAATATTTAAATTTTTAAAAAATTATAATTAATAATTATTATAATTACTAATTAACTAATCAAGGTATTTATTAATTAATTAGTTTAATCTATGAATCAACTTTCTATAATAATAGTGACCGGTCCATCATTAATCAGGTTAACATCCATATATGCACCAAACTTTCCGGACTTGACTACTTTAACATATTTCTTTAATTCTGTAATAAATTGCTCATAAAGTTTCTTGGCAATTTCTGGTTCAGCAGCTTTAATAAAACTGGGCCGGTTGCCTTTACTGCAGTCTCCATAAAGCGTAAACTGGGAAACAATTAAAGCCTCTCCGTTTACTTTATTCAAACTAAGATTCATTTTATCTTTTTTGTCACTCATTACCCTAAGCTTGGCTATTTTTTTTGCCAGCCATTTAAGGTCTTTTTGTGTATCACCTTGTTTAACACCCAAAAGGATTAAATATCCTTTTTCTATTTCTGCATGTGTTTTTTTATCAATAACAACACTTGCACTGGTAACCCTTTGAATTACTGCTTTCATATGTATTTAATTAAAACCTTTGCTTAAGTTCAGAAGCGCCTGAAGTGGATTATTGTTTTTTACCACACCCGAAGCAACTACTATTCCCTTAACTCCCAATTGCAGGCTTTTTTTTACGTCTTCTGTATCTTTTATTCCTGCACCTGTAAGAGGACTCGCATTTTTAATAATATTTACAAATTTCTTTATTTTTTCCTGCTGATTAGGAAATTCAACAATTGCTTTTTTACCGGCAACCAGTTCCGGTGCTTCATAAGCAATATAGTCAGGGGAAAGCGCATCCGCTTTTTGTGCTAATTCTAAATCAGGAACAAAAACCAAGGTTTGCATTTCTAAATTTTTTGCATTGATTAAAGCTTGTTTTAAATCAGAGTATTCAAGTAAGTGCTCTGAATGGTTTAAAAACACCCCTTTAGCGCCTGCTTTTTTTAAAGCTTCTCCAGTTATCCAACCTGTATTGCGGTTGCTTTCTTTAGGATCAATATGCTGCGCCCAAATATTCAGATCTGTCTGGCTGCTGCAGCGATAGATATCACAAGCAGAAACAGCTGGAATAATAGGCGTCTTTGTTTGCTCTTGTGTTTTTTCACAAGTTTTAACAAGCTCGAGGGATTGATTTCCCAAGGCATTCTGATAAGATTTAAAGTTAACAAAAATCATTTTTAATTTATGATAATATCATAACATAGAAATAAATCAGATGCGATATTATTTTATTCTTATACCACTATTAATTATCTTTATTTTATCCTTAGGTTTTGGCTATTGGTATCTAAACCGGCCGCCCCAATATGTTTCACCTTTACCCGATAACCCGGGACAGATAAAATACGCTGCGTCTACAAAAAGAGATTTTTATGTTCTGGGTTTTTTACCTCATTGGAATCTGGATAAATGGAATGTTAATCTAAAACCTTTTGATGAAATTGTTTTTTTCACTTATGATGTTGACAACCAAGGAAATATAGAAAACAACCAAATCAGTAATGCAGTACATACGGAAAAATTCCAAAATATTAAAGAAGAATTACAAAAACAAGGTAAAACTTTAAGCTTTAGCCTGAGACTGTTTCAAGACGATGATATTGATCTTCTGGTTAATAACACAGCCAGCCATAGAAATCTGGTCAATAATATTGAAACCAAGCTTATAGACGGAGATTTTGACGGGATCAATATTGACTTTGAATACGCAAATAATCCCACCGCTATTCTAAATAAAAACTTTGTTTCCATGCTTAAAACAATTAAAGAGGAAACAGGGGCAGTAATTTCTGTTGATTTTTACAGTAATACTATATATCGAGGCGATCAGGAACTTTTGGCAGAAATAGCTGATACAGTAGATCATATTGTGATCATGGCTTATGATTTTCACCGACCTGGATCAACTAATACCGGACCAGTTGCTCCTTTAAGAACCAGAACCAATGACAAAAATATTATCAATACCCTCAGAGTCGCTAATGAAAAATTTCCCAGGGAGAAATTAATAATGGCCTTTCCCTTATATGGCTACGAATGGTATACTGCAAATGAAGAGTTTGCCAGCCAAACCCTTGATAAACCGACTGCTTTAGCAAGCTACGGCAGAATGAAGGATTTTATTAAGGAGAATGCAGATGTTAAAATTTTTTGGGACCGCGTGGGAGAATCACCCTGGCTGGTTTATAAAGACGGAAATTTTACTAAACAGATATATTACGAGGACTTACGTTCGCTTAAAATTAAATTGAGCTTAATTCAACAAACAGAAATAAGTGGAATCGGTTTTTGGAGCCTAGGTTATGAAGGAGATAATAATGACATCTGGGAAGAAGTTATTAAAAGAATGAAAGATGAAAAATGAAAAAAATTAAAGCAGGCTTTGCAACTATGATCGGACGGCCCAGTGTGGGTAAGTCAACACTTTTAAACAATCTTTTACAACAAAAGGTAAGTATTACTTCGCCAAAACCGCAAACCACACGGATCCCTGTTCAGGGAGTTTACCATGATGATAAAGGCCAAATTATTTTTGTAGATACTCCAGGAATTTTTGAAAAGATACAAGATCCTGTATCTGCAAAAATCAATCCGATTGCCGGCCAACAAATTGAAGGTTCGGATGTTTTATTGTATATGATTGACCATACTAAAAAACCAGGAGCTGAAGAAGCAAAAATACTGGGTATAATCAGAAAAGTTGAAATCCCCAAAATATTGGTAATTAATAAAATTGATATTGAAAAGCCCTCCTACATCCCTTTTTACTATGCACAGGAAGAAGAATGCGACGAAGTGGTCAAAATTTCTGCAATCAAAAAAACCCATTTAAATACACTTGTGGATACTGTTTATAAATATATTCCTAAAAGAGAACCGATTGTTGATCCGGATAAACTTAAGTTTCCCGCATTAAATATTACACCAGAGATTTTTATTGGTGAAATAATCAGGGAAAAAGCATACTTAGCAACATTTCAAGAAGTTCCTTATACTCTCACTGCACATGTAGAAGAGCTTAAGGAACGAGATAACGGCGTTTTCTATATCAAAGCTATAATCTATACTTTAGACGACCGCTACAAAAAAATGATTATTGGACAAAACGGCAATAGAATCAAAAAAATTGGTACCCATGCAAGAAAAGAACTGGAAACAATTACTAATAAACCAATATATTTAAACTTACATGTTGAAACCAGTAAGCACTGGCCGGAAAAATTTCTTTAAAATATATTTATGCTTGTATGGAAAGTTATTGCATTATTAGTCGGTGGTTTTGCAGTCGGTGCACTTGATGCAGTGGTAGGCGGAGGCAGCTTACTAATGGTTTCCCTTCTTTCTTTTTTAGGTACTCCAACTATGAGTACAATTGCTACAATGCGCCTAGCAACCGTCTTCCAGGAACTGACAGGAAGTATAACGTATGCCAAACAAAAACTAGTCACTTGGAAGCAGACTTTAATTTTAGCTGGATTTGCCATGATGGGCAGTTTTATTGGGGCTAATCTTGTTTTACAAGTCAACAGGGATCTGCTTTCCAAAATAGTCGGCGGAATCATGGTCTTTCTTTTATTCTTACTTCCTAGAACCGATACTGAAAAAAAAGTCAATTTTTTAAAAAGGATTTGGGACAAGTATTTTAACGGCGGAATTTTAATCACCCATAATGAAAAAAGATTAATGTTTTTAAGTTTTCTTACCTTTCTTTTAGGGATTTACGGTGGTTTTTACGGCGGTTCAATCGGAACTATGCTTTTAATGCTTTTTCTTTTGTTAGGAGAAAGTCCTCTGCTTGTCAGTGCAGCTAGTGTAAAAATTATTACTTTAGTCTTGTCAATCAGTGCATCTTATGTTTTCTTAAAAAACGGTAGAAGTTTAATTGACTGGCAGCTTTTGTTTCCTTTAGTTTGGAGTACTTCCTTGGGTTCTTATATTGGAGTTAAAAAAGCAACAAAAATTCCTACTAAATATTTGAAAATTACTTTATATATTGTAGTGGCAGCCAGTGCAATAAAATTAATCTTTTTTGCGAATCTTTGAATAGTTTAAAAGGAAAAGATATTTTTAATCCCATTCCAAATTCTACCGAGTAATCCTTTTTGTGTTTGTCCGTTTTCCGAAGGGATGTTAATGTTTTTATCTATTTCAGACTGAAAATCATCTTGTTTCTGATTTTCATTAATTTCTCTTTTAGGCATTTTTTCTTCATCCATTCCAACATCTTCCGATGTCACTTGCATTTGTTCTGTAATTTTATTTTCTTGAGTATAAGGGTCTTTCTGCCAATAGTAACCATATCCGCCTAAAAGTGCATATTTATCATGTAGTTTATTCACTACAACTGCTACTTCATTTCGGTCTTTGATCAAAAATGAGTCCATTGGAACCCAGATTTTTTTGTTTTCATCATAGTAATTCATACGTAAAGAGGATTCAGGTATTCCTCCCAAAGCTAAAGGATCATAGCGAAGAATAAGGACAACCGGTTTTTTAAAAGCCCAAAACTGTGCATTATTAAACCAGGATTTCATTTTAACTTTAAAAGGACCGGATCCAATCCAAACAGGGGGGAGAGGTTTAACAAAACCTGTTTCTATTTTGTTAATTTCAAAGTCCGCATCCCACTTTACTGCTCCAGCAGGAATAACCATAGCTACCTTGTTTTGTGCTCCTTCAATTAATGCACCCGAAATTGTATCCAGCATTGGTTTTGATTCCCCTTCATTTACTGTAGTTGAGGTAGTGTCTGTATCACTACTATCTGTATCCGGATTGGCAGTATAGTTGGGATCTGTTGCTGCCAAAACACCAAACAATGTAAAGTGGTTGGTTGAAATTGTCATCTGGTTGTTGTCCGTATCCATAACCTCACTGGAAACATTACGCCAGCTTGAAGTTGAAGTATCCCAATATCCATTACCTAGTAATGATTCGTTTACTTCTCCACCACCTAAAGAGGTTTCAATTTCTTGATCACTATAAGGAATAGTTATTGTTACATTTGAGCTAAATGTATCTGAAATTGTTGAACCGTTAGAATCCATTGCAGATATTTCGTACCCAACTCCAATTGGGACTGATTTGTTCTGCAATGACATTTGAGTTGTCGGACTGATTGTTAGGGTTACATTACTGTTTGCACTACTGCTGTCACAAGTCTGTACAGAAGACGGCTGGATTGCTCCTGAAGGTATGGATATTTCTGCACCATTGGATAAAGTAACTTTTTTAGCATTCGCACAATTGAAATTGGTTGAAACTGAATCCGGAACAGTAAACGGCGCTACTTCCAAAACCAAGTTTTGGGTTTTGCTATCATTTGAACCCACTAACACTTCATTTACATCACTTAAATATACATTATTTCCGTCTTCAAAAAACGCCCTCACATACCAAGTATCATTTTTAGTTACATTCAGCGAATATGCGCCATTGCTACTGGTAGTTTCATTGTAGCCGCCTTTTTCTGAATACGCAGATATAAAGGCGCCCTGGTTTGACCCATTAAGCGTTACTATTCCGCTAATACTCGCATCCGACTGTTTAAAATTAAAGTTAGCTGTAGCAGGATTAGATGCGTCAATAGTTACTTGTTTAGGCTCAGGGTTAAGATAGTTAACTGTTGCTCCAGAAATTATTGCTTCCGGAGGAAAAAATGCTTGAACTTGATATGTCCCTGCCGGTAGATTTAAGGAATATGTACCGTTTGAGTCCGTTACTTTACCATTTGCCAACATCATTCCGCCTAAAGGATCAAAATTATCAACTTTACGGTTGTCAATTGAAACATATACCCCGGTTAAAGGATTCCCGTTTGGATCCTTTACAGTTCCTGTCACACTTGAATCAGATTCTTGCAGAACAACATTTTTGGTTACAGTTTGGTCTTTAACTGCAATTACCTTATTGTCCGTAGCAGGTGAGTTCATATAGTTGTTCTTGGAAGGGTCAATATAGTAGCCTACACGCCAGATTCCGGCAGAAACATTCATTTCCGCATATCCGCTGCTTAATTCTTCTGTTGAAAGCATATGGTACTGATGTCCGCCTTCTGAATTGTCAAAAAATACTTCAGCATAGCTTAGTGATGTTACTGAATTTCCATCATTATCTTTAAACTCAACACGAACTGTTGCATTGTTAGGCAGTACTTGCAAGTTTGCCGTAGCTGTTCCGCCAGAAGCAACTGTTACTTCAGTCATCCCTGAAGGTGTATAGCTTGTACTTTCTGGAGGAAAATCAGCTCCAATTTTGTAGGTACCTGCCGGTACTTTAATTTGGAAAGTTCCTCTGGAAATTGGGGCACCCATTCCTGCTCCCATCATTGGCCCTTGGTTAAAAGTTCCGGAGGCTTCGGCAAATGCATATCCAAATATGTTACTAACTCCTTCACCATCATCATATTGGTTATTATCATTCGCATCCGCCCAAAGCCTTCCGTTAATTGTTGCATTAGCTGTTTTTAGTTGAAAATTATTGGCCGAACTAACCTGATTGTCTTCAGATATTGCTACCTGATTAGGTGCACCGTCATAAATATAGTTTGTACTGGTTTCCGAGTAACCACCATGCATCATACCCATGTCTGCCATTACATTCACCATCCATGTTCCTTTGGTCACTTTTAAAGTGTATTCTCCGTTTGCATCACTGGTTGTATTGGAAAAACCACCTGCATCACCCATTGGTCCCGGTCCAGGACCGGCATTTTGATCAAACTTTTTGTTCATTTTAAAAGCATCTATCATTACATTTTCTACACCTTCTCCACTGTCATACTGATTATTTCCATTTTTGTCCGCCCATAGCCTTCCGGTTATTTGAGCGTTTTTTTCCACCAAAGTCAAAGTGCCGATATCTACAGTTCCACTTGTTAAAGTCACGGATTTTGCTGCTGGAGAACTATAGTTTTCATTCCAAACACTCACAGTAACAGAATACGTGCCTGCTGGTAGTGCTGCACTAAATGTACCTGTCTGCCAGTTAAGATTAGCATAGCTCCCGCATCCGTCCTTTGAAAAAGCATTTATTGAAGCAGAACCAGTAACTGGATCTCCATTAGGATAAACAACTTTTCCTTGTAAAGTGGCTTCCACTTCTTTTACTTCAAAATTACCCGTTTTTGTTTCTTCTGTATTGTCTTCTTCAAAACTGACATTTCTTCCCATCCCGCAAAATACCCAGGTTGCAGTTACATCATTATGCGGGTCATCATCATAATTTGGTGAATAATCTACTTCCGGACGAATATTCCAGCTTCCGCCGCCGATTTTTAAAGAATAATTACCGTTTGCATCAGTTGTGGTTTCAGACATACCTGAAGCATTCATTTTCATGGCAAATATTTTTGCATTATCAACACCTGTCCCGTCTGTCTTAGTTACCCTTCCGCTAACTGTTTTTTTGGCTACTCCGAATTCTGTTATTCCTGCAACTCCTATAAGTACCGGAAAATCACCATCTCCCTGATTGTATTCTGTTGATTCATAAGTAACTGTTTCCCCGCTGTTACTAATAACAATGTTTGAAATCGTGGAAGGATTGGTAAGACCTAAATACTCGGATCCGTTATAAGGCATTCTAATCTCAAGGTTATATGTTCCGTCAGGCAAGCCGCCAAACTTAATTACTCCGTTTGCATCCGAAGAACTATGCTTCATTTTACTTGGATCCATATCTGACGCCACTATATCTGTATCAACATAAGGTATTGCATCGCCTGCACTGGCAGTACAAGTATCACATCCTGTAGGAACTTGGAAAGTTGTTTTTAACTGCGGCTGGGTTAGTTGTATTGGACCGGGACTATTGCCTGTAAAATAGTCGGAATTTACTGTCCCTGTTTCTATGGTTACTGTTGGTTGGGTCGCAGGATTAGTATATTCTGAACCTGTTGGCACATAAACTTCGACAATGTAGTCACCGTCAGGGGGTTCATAGTCGTAAGTATAAAAGTTAACCGGGAAAAAGTAAGCATTTCCTTGTGCATCAGTTGTAGCTGAAGCATGTTTGCTGTGGTCTGCTGTGTGCATCCAGACATTAGAGTTTTGCACCGGACTGCCATCAGGATCATTGACTGTTATTTTAAACAAAAGGGTTGGATTAGTCGGATCGTCAAATATTTGTCTAGCTGAATCTTCTGAATTACTATTGTAGTGCTCTTCACCTATTACCCAGTTAAGATGAAGATAATAAGACCCTGCAGTCTGTGGGTTAACTACATCAGCAACACTGATTGTCACTTCTTCACCAGCAGAAATTACTTCTTCAGTCTGAATGCGCAGATATCTACATATATTGCCTAAATCTTCTGAGGGCTCTGCTGGAGTGGAGTTAGCATTAATACTGCCTGATCCAACTGAAATTACACCACCAGTTAAGCTAGCATCACAATAGCTTTCCAAAGCAGCATCAAATACAGTATACATGCGGAATTCAATGTAAGTGCTTGCTGGAATTTCTGCGGGAGATGTAAAAGTAACAGCATGCGTAACTCCAGTTGTGTCTAAATTGTTATCCGTAACTGTATAATCAGTCATTGTTACCAAATTAAAGTTCGCTGCAGTCACATTCGTTTTTGCTATGACTATAAAAAGAATAAAAATTAGAAAAATAAAATGTGATCTTTTAGGTGTAGATTTTAAAAAATTTCTTTTCAGCCAATTTAGGCAGATTTTTAGATTAAATAGCATTTAATTGCTGTATCAAGCAATAAAAAAATATATATTAACTCAGTCTAGCATTGAGGTAAAAAGGTGTCAAACGCAAATTTAGTCAATTTTTTTTGATACAAGAGGGAAAAAGGGAAAAATAACAAAAGTTCTTTCTGGAATCAAAGTTTGTAGTATTATAACAGCCTTTTAAAATATGGGTCAGCTTTTGTATTTTCTTACTTTTTTCTTACTTGATTCCAACTGCCTGTTAAAAGAGTGAAATTAATATATAATGGATATTAATTTAAAAAGAAAAAATGAACAGCCAGGAAAAATTGGAAAAACTGCAAAAAAAAACAGACACTTCTATTTTTACTGTTTCAAGTATTTTTCCTTTTGAGCTTTTCCCAGACATAATTCAGGTTGATCGAGAAAAAATTAGCTTAATCCGTAACCGTTTTTTTCTTACACGCAAAGTTTTCCCTATTCTTTTGAAAGATATTAAAACTGTAAGATTTACCACTGGACCTGTATTTGGCACTTTACAGTTTGAGATTGAAGGCTATGAAGCCAACCCTCAACCATTAAAACATTTAAAAAGACTAGACGCAATTAAAGCAAAAAGAATTATTGAGGGTTTAATTATCTTAAAAGAAAAAAATATTGACACTAGTAAACTTTCAGATCAGCAATTGGTAAATAAGGCCATTCAGTTTGGCAAAGAACATCAAAGAAAAAATTAAATAAGAAAAAAATGGCAGTACATAATTCAGAGATTGCAGAAATATTTGAACAGGTAGCAGACCTTCTTGATATTCAAGGGGCAAATCCATTTCGTATCCGTGCTTATAGGCAGGCTGCAAGAACTATCCGCCGCCTACCTGAAAGAGCAGAAGACTGGGTTAAACAGAATAAAGACTTAACCCAATTGTCTGGTATTGGCAAAGATTTGGCAGGGAAAATAAAAGAGATTGTTAAAACCAATGGTTTAAAACAACTTGAAGAATTAAAACAGGAAGTTCCGGAAGGATTAAGAGCTATTATGCAGATGGAAGGTTTAGGACCCAAAAGAACTAAAACCCTTTACCAGAATCTGAATATTGAAACTTTAAATGATTTAAGAAAAGCAATTGAAAAAGACAAAATCCAGGAACTTGAAGGATTTGGGGAAAAAAGCCAGCAGAACATTAAAGAGGCTTTGGAAAAAAGAAAATCAGGCGGAGAAAAAAGAACTTTACTTCATATTGCAGAAGAGGTTGTTGAACCGCTTTTAGAATATATAAAAAAAGCAAATGCTTTAAAAGAAGCCATTGTTGCCGGAAGCTACAGACGTAAAAAGGAAACTGTTGGTGATATTGATATTTTGGCTTTAACAAAAAACAAAAAAAACGTAATGGATCATTTTGTTTCTTATGAAGATATTATTAAAGTGGTAAATAAAGGTGAAACAAAATCTACTGTAAAATTAAAAACAGGCATGCAGGTAGATCTGCGCGCAATTGCACCTGAAAGCAAAGGCGCAGCACTACTCTACTTTACTGGATCCCGCGACCACAATATCAAACTGCGAGAACTTGCATTGGAAAAGAATCTTAAAGTTAATGAATACGGTGTTTTTAAAGGGAAAAAACAGGTAGCGGGAAAAAGCGAAAAAGAAATTTATGACTATTTGGGATTACAGTTTATGCCTCCAGAAATCAGGGAGCAGAGAGGAGAAATTGAGGCAGCAAAAAACAATAATCTGCCTAATCTGATTACAAAAAAAGATATCAAAGGTGATTTGCAGATGCACACAACCGGCAGTGATGGATCCAATTCAATAAAAGAAATGGCTTTAGCTGCTAAAAAATTAGGATATGAATATATTGCCATCACTGACCATACTGCATATATCGGCATTACTCAGGGGTTTGAGGCAGACGAAGTCCAGCAACAGCTGGACGAAATTGATCAGCTAAACAAAGAGTTAAAGGATTTTACAATCTTAAAAAGTTTGGAAGTGGATATTAAGAAAGACGGGTCTTTGGACATGCCGGACAAAGTTTTAAAAAAGCTTAATCTAGTTGTGTGTTCTATTCATTCACATTTCAGGCTTTCTATAAAAGAGCAAACCCAGCGGGTTTTGAAAGCTATGGATAATCCATATTTTTCTATCTGGTCTCATCCTTCCGCAAGAATTATTCAGCAACGGAAGCCAATTGATATTAATTTTGAAAAAGTATTTAAAAAAGCCAAAGATAGAAATATTTTTATTGAAATTAATGCCCAGCCCAGCCGGCTTGATCTGAATGCTCTGCAAGCAAAAAATGCTAAAGAAATGGGTTTGAAAATGGTTATTTCTACTGATGCTCACAGCACAGAAGAACTTAAATATATGCAGTATGGTATTAACCAAGCCAGACGCGGATGGCTTGAACCTAAAGATGTTATAAATACGTATAGTTTAAAAAATTTGCAAAAATTACTTAGTAAAAATGGATAAACTTAAAAAATACAAACTAAAAAGGAATTTGCGAAAGACACCTGAGCCCATAGAATCAAAACCTGGGAACAAAAATATCTTTGTTGTTCAAAAACATGATGCAAGTAACCTACACTACGATTTCAGAATTCAGATAAAAGATGTTTTAGTTTCCTGGGCTGTACCTAAAGGACCCTCAATGGATCCATCAGTTAAAAGACTGGCAATACCAACTGAAGACCATCCCTTATCTTACGCTGATTTTGAAGGCACTATTCCTGAAGGCCAATACGGCGCTGGAACTGTTATGGTCTGGGATATTGGTACTTTTGAAAATATTAAAAACCAATCTTTGCAAGACCAAAAGGAAAATGGTCAAATTGAGATCAAATTAAAGGGAAAAAAGCTAAAAGGTAATTTCAGTTTAGTCAAATTCATGGGCAAAAAGGATTTTTTGGATCAAAAATGGCTTCTTATAAAAATGTCTGATAAATACGTAAGTAAAAAGGGCGATATTCTAAAAGATAAACCTAATTCTGCTAAAAGTGGTAAAAGCCTAAAAAAAATTAGTTAATTTGAGTAAATAAGGATTATTATTGAATCAAATTTTCATCTACCATCTATTATAAAAATAAATCTGTGCCGAAGAGTGGAATCGAACCACTATCCCATGTTTTTCAGACACGTGCCGTGACCAACTTGGCTACTTCGGCATCTTGACCTATATATTTTAACACAGGTTTTATTAGCTTGCGAGGGTTAATACCCTCCTGCTAAAAATTGATTGTTTTGCCTGTATATATTTTTTTTGTATTAAGGTGTTTACTAAAAAACTTTCTTGCTTGATTATCTGTACAGTGGGCCGGATAAATAGGACCCGTTACTTTTTCTTGAAAAACGTTAATTATCTTTTTCATTTTATTTTCTAAAGTATTTCTTAAATGAAATCCGCCGATTACTGAATAAATATTTTTATCAAAAGCTTTTTCTGCAGCAGCAATAATATTGCATATCCCCGAATGTGAACAACCACTAACTATAATTGTTCCTTTTTTTGTTGAAATTGCCATTGCTGAATCATCAAAAAGCATATCTGGTATTTTTTTGTTTTCTTTTATTGTTAATCCATATTTTTTTCTTTTTTCAAAACTATATTTCTGTTTAATTTCTCCAAGAAATACAATATTATCAGTAATATAATATGCACTTTTGGTTTCAAGATATTTGTATCTTTGTTTTATTTCTTTTTTTAATAACGGTGAGCCAATATATTTATTAAGCTTGTATTTGGGTAAAAAACAATCTGGATGACAAACCACATTTATTTTTTTTGTTTCATAAGGCCAGTATTTTAATCCTTTTGTGTGATCATCATGGCCATGACTAAAGACCATATATTCAGTCTGGGAAAGATCTATATTTAATTTTTGTGCATTTTTTAAATATACACTTGACAAACCCGTATCAAAAAGTATTTTTCTATTATCTGCTTCTATGTAATAAGAAAGACCTGGCTCAGATAAAAAATCTTTGTTTTTGCTTATATTGTCAGTTAGAACAGCTAATTTCATATGTTACTAAATATATCACAGGTAAATTAAAGAAGTTAATTTAAGCTTTTTGCAGGTTGAACAAAAGCGAACTAATGAGTGCAAATACAAAGGAAAAGATTAATCCTGTTAAAAAGGAGTCCACTGAAAATCCGGCAACTAAACTGTCTGCCATTAAAACTATTAAGGCATTAATCACTAGTGTAAAAAGACCAAAAGTAATAATATTTATCGGCAGAGTAAAAAGGAGAAGAATCGGCTTAACCAAAAAATTTAACGGAACCAAAACAAGAACAACCAATAAGGCTGCCCAAAATGAAGTTACCTCCACCCCAGGTAACAGATAAGCAGTAATTAAAACCGCCAATGATCTGATTAAAAGCCTTATTAGCAAGTTCATTGTTAAACTGATTTTCCTTTGTGTAAACTCTTATAAAGATTTTGCTTAACAATTACGATTGCTCCCATGCCAGTTAATACTGCAAGCAGTGACGCTATTCCGCCAATAAAGGGAATAAATGTAACTATCGTGTAGATAATCAAACCGACAATATATGCCCATACATTGGCTGCATTTTTCTGGTTAATCATTTTGAAAAATTCTTTTCCTATAAAAAGTGAAACAACTAATCTGCTGAAATATATAGTCAGCATATACAACGCCATTGTGATTAATCCCAGAGGAATTCCAATCACTGTAATCATAAGTATTACAAAAGCAATCGGAGTTAAAAATAATACAGCAAATCCAATTCCCAAATTCTTCCAAAAAGCAGATTTAATCTGCTTTGTTAAGCTGTTGGAATAATCGGGTGCCAGCCAAATCATAAGCAGACCTGTCAGTATTGCAGATAAAAAGCCTAGTATTTTAAAAGATACCCTAATCCCAATTAAAGCTGCTAAAATACCTTCCCTTATATCAGAGGGTTTATAATCTCTGCGTGTAAGATCAGTTTCCAGTTTTTTAAAGTTTGTCTGACCGCTAACAGTTGCACCCTGCTGAATATCTGCTTCTTGTTCTGCCCTGTACATCAAATCTCCATTAACTACTGCACTTGATGTCAAAGTCAATTGTCCGACTGCTGCTTTAATATCTCCGTTTACCTGATTACTAATGTTTAACACACCAGCTGCAGCTGTTATTTCTCCACCTGTAGGTGCATAAACTGAAACCATTCCTCCTGCAGTAACTAAACTGCCTGCAAGTTCGGTCCCTTCCTGGACTGCAATTTGCCCACCTGCACCGGAAATACTACCTCCTACATTACCATTGATATTCACGTTTCCGCCTAAGAAACGCACATCTTCAGTAATGTTTCCGTTAATAGTTACATTTCCTCCTGCAACCAAAAGATCTCCGTTTACAGTTCCTTCGATTAAAACATTGCCTCCGGCAACATATGCATCACCATTAACTGTACCGGATAAGGTAACTGAATCACCTGCTGTCAAATAATTTCCTTCTATTGTTTGATCAGTAGGTAAAACCCGGGTAACCATATTTTTTGTTTCTTCCTTATTATTGTCTTGTGCAAATACAGGAAAAGTTAAAAAGGAAATTATGAAAACAATAACCAAGGCAGAAATTAATATTCTTTTGAAAAATGTTTTTCTCATTTCACACCTTCTTTTTAAATTGATAAATAATGTAAATATTAAACTACAGAAAATTTGTAAAATAATTATAAACTATATATAAGAGAATTGTAAGAGTTCTTGAAAAAAATTAAAAATTATCTGCTTTTAAAATGCTTTTTTTCTAAATCCTGTATTTTTTTGTTTATTGAATTTTCTAAATTGATATCATAGAACTCTGCCAAGCTACAAAGCTGAATAAAAACATCAGCAAATTCGTCTTCCAATTCTCCTTTTTTTGTCTTTTTATTTCTCAATTTTTTGTAATTGACTTTTTCTACTAATTCCCCCAGCTCTTCAAATAACTGACAAACTGTTAATTGTGGATCCCTTTGAATTTGATACTTTTTATCAATTTTTTTTACTAGTTGACTACATCTTTTTTGTAAATTATTTAGTTGCATAAATACCTTTCTTTAAAATATTATACAATAAAAAATTTTGTTATAATTAATTTATGACAAAAAATGATTTACCCAAGCTTGTCAGAGACAAAATCCCCCAGATTATTAAAAAAAGCGGCAGCGATTGTGAAACTAAAACCCTGCATAGTAGAGATTATAGAAAATATTTAAAAAATAAATTATTGGAAGAAGCAGAAGAATTAAATCAGGCAGATTTTGAAAATATCAAAAACGAGCTGGCAGACGTTCTTGAGGTTGTTTATACGCTCGCAAAAGAATACAGTATTCCTTTAAAAGAACTTGAGAGAAAAAGGAAAAATAAAAAGAAAAAAAGAGGCGGATTTAAAAAAATGATTTTACTTGAAAAAATTATTGATGTTAAACCAGATTCTTGAAGGTCTTTTTTTGCATTCGTTTAAAATGCAATAACATTCTCCGTCTTTTTTAAATTTTCTGTCCACATTGTCTTTACTAAAACTATTAAAACAATAGCCACCTTTTGTTTCCAAACACTGGGAATCACTGTCACAGCGTATATATATTGGGGAGCAAAACTCATTGCATTTTTTGTAGTTTTGGGAGTTTTTGAGACTACAACTCAAACAGTTAACCCTTTTAACTGTTTTTCTTAGGAAGTTCATACCTAAAGAACTGAAATTCCATATTAAAAATACCGCAAAAACAAAGATTAACAAACACTTAATCAGAGTACACTTAGATTTCATAGTCTATCCTATTTTCTCAATATTTTGATATTAACACACCAAATATTACTGTCAACCCCTGTTAAATATAGGGGTAATTAATTACCCAATCTATCGGTAAAATTCTTGTTTAAAATTTATTGCGTAATTAATAATGTCTTATTTTTACTTTTTAAACCTGAATCAATAAATATCTGCGACTTGGAAATTTTAAAACAGTCTGACAAGTATTCAATTAATTCTTTATTTGCTTTACTTTCTTTTGCCATAGATTTTAGCCAAACTTTGTATTTTTTATCTCCAGTTTTTTCTATTTTGTTTTTAGAAGAATTGGGAACTACTTTAACAGAAATTTTCATTTTTTCAGTTTATCTAATATTTCCTGTGTTGTTTCTTCTGAATTTTGCTTGGAGTTGTCAATAATTTCTCCAAAATTTGGCTTGTGGATTTTTATTTTATAATGATATTTGATCCTTTGTTTTTCCCAATCATTTAGTTTTCTGTCTCCCCTATTGCGTAATGCCTCTTTTATTTTTGGAGCCAAAGTAAAATATTTTACTTGAACATTCATTTTTTCAAACTGAGGATTTATATATGTATAATTTTTTTCTGATAAAGGATAAGAAATAATTACATTTAAATCCTTTTCTACAAAATTTTTGGTTACACAAACTGTGTTTTTCAAAATCAAAGGTACAGCCTCAGATATATCCATCCAAGCAATGAATTCATGAAATTTATCCGGTTCAATTACAGCTGGATTATCAATCTTTTTTGCAAGCATTTTTGCAATTGTTGATTTACCTGAATTAATGGAACCGTTCAGCCAAATAATCATTTGTTTTTTCTTTTTTGTGCAGCGTAATTAAAAGCATAAAAGTACTTTTCCCATTGCTTATCAGTCGATTTGTACTTATTTTCACCGGCAAAATAGTCAACAAGCATTTCCCTAACACGAAGGATTTCTTTTAATTTAGGATAGCTGTTTTTGTATTCTTTGACAGTTAAATCAATTAGTTCTAAAGCGCGGTAAAAAGCTAATTTTGAATATTCTTTATTCTTTTTATTTTTCCAGGAGATAGCTCTGAAGACTTCGCTACCGATATTTGCCATTTGCTCCACTAAACTCAATTTTCCCCACCGCCCAGATGCCAGTTTTTTGTGCTGAATATTACTCATTTTTTACTAGACTATATACAACTTCTTTTATTCTCTTTCTAGTTTCAGTATTATCCACACCACGACTGGAATTATTAAAATTAGGGCGAAGATTGATCATTGAATCAAATTCAATAAAATCATCCTTGTTGGCTTCCGGATATATATTAATTCCCCAAAGATCTTTTTGCTTTGATTCATACTCATTTATTAGAAGTGCTTCTTGATCTGCATGCAGTTCTGCATCAACAACCATTATCTTTTGTTCTATATCAACCACTGCTTTTATTAGATTACCAAATCCTTCCCTGGCTATATTTTTTAATTCTTCTAGAGTAATTTTTTCTTTTACAAGTTTCATACTGTTTTTTATTATACTACAACTTTTACCTCATAATTGGTAAAATATATATGTTTTGCCGGGTCGTCTAATGGTAGGACGGCGGTCTCTGAAATCGCTAGTGATGGTTCGAATCCATCCCCGGCAGCATTGAAATAGTAAAATACTTAAAATTAGAAGTAATAAATTTAGAAAATCAGCTGATTTCTGATAATATTTCAGCTTTCATAGATATTAAAAATAAAATACTTTACTATAGAAAGAAAGATTCTGTAGTAAGAAAAAGATTTTCTGTAGCTCACGAAATAGGGCATTTCATATTAAAACATTCTATTAAAGAACATATCTTTAACCTTAACTCCAAAAATATTAAGGAAGTTGAAGCAAATATCTTTGCGGCAGAGTTGTTAATTCCCTTTGCCTGGATAAAAAGAGACTTTAAAATATATGGAATTACAATTCCTAAATTAGCAAAGAAATATTGGGTAAGTAACGAAACAATGGGTTGGCGTATTTCTAGTAGTGATGTTTTAACACTTAATTAAAAATTATTATTAAAATCTGAATAGAATGAACAAAACGAAAAATCGATTTAAAAGCAAAGTTATACCTAGAATTTTTGGGGTTCTATGTCCCAATTAATAGTTTACAAAAGTTCTTTTATAAATAACTGAAAGAAGTAATCAATATTTATTGAAAATTTTAATATCAAATAATAAATATATTGATTATAAGAACCTTATACACTGAAAGTATTATACTTTTACTTTATTTCAAAATTCTTTCCTATGTTATAATAATATATACTAAGAGGTTATGTGAAATAGGCTAAATTTTATTAACCTATAGATAACATAAAAATATGATTTACATTATGCTTTTTCTGCTGCTCTTGGGTGGTTGGCAAATATTCATGAGAGGAAGTAAATCCAAAATAATAAGCGGAATTTCTCTTTGGCTTGCTTTAATTCTTCTAGTTATCGGACTTATAATAGGAAAAATTGAAATGAGCGTTTTTTTATTTGCTATATTTATTTTGGCAAGTATATTTATTTTGATGCAAATCTATCGTTTTTCTACATATCATAAGTTTTTTTTTAAAATGCTTCCGATACTAATTGGATATGGTATGATAAACGGATATTTACTATTAACTTTTGATTTTCCTAAGTATTTTAGTTGGTTTGTAACCATAACTGGAGGATTCTTAATCCTCAATTTTCGAGAGCAACAGCAAAAAGTAAAAGCTTACTTATCAATCGAGGAAAACAAAGAAAAGAAAAAATTATTAAATAAGTCTTTTAAGAAAACTATCAAATTTTATTTACTTAGTTCACTCGTCTATCTTATTTCTGTTATCGGAACATTTTTATATTTTTATAATGTATAAATTAAGGCTTAATAATCTAATAAAATGATCATTAGTCATATCTTAATATCAATAGTACTTTATTTTGTTTTATTGTGGCTAAGTACAAATCTATTAGGACTTCTTGTAAGAGGACTTTTTACAAATCCTAAACTCGATGAATTAAAAAGTAAAACTGAAAACGACTTTATAAAAAAGGAAATTGAAAAATCTGAACGCGCAGATAAATGGGTAAATCACACCGCGTTTTTTGCTATTTGTGGGTACCTATACGCAACATATCATTTCGGAAATATCGGTGTTTTTATTGTCGCAATAATATTGATGTTGGCAAGACTCCCTGATTTAATCTGGGAAATAAGAACAGGACAACAACATAATCGCGTTGCTTCGGCCTTATCTATGCCGAAAAATGCTTTGTATTACATTACTCCTTTTCTAACATTTGCAGCCTTACCAGCTTTATACTATTTTCTGTATCATTTTTAGGATTTAAATATGAAAAAAATATATCTAGGTAAAGATGAAAACGGGAAAAAGATTGAGATTAATTTTGACAAGGAAAAGATAGATTTTATACTATTAGCTGGACAAACGGGTTCAGGTAAAAGTATATTTCATAATAATTTGTATAAAGAATTAACTGATAAATACTCTTCTGATGAAATTGGTTTTGTTTTTCTTGATATGACACGTTTAGATTTTAGTAATTGGTCAGCAGATTATTTAATAAAACCAGTTGTTAATAATCCAAAGAAAGCAATAAACGTTCTTCACGAAATGGGAGATCTAGAAACAAATAAAAGAATTTTTATTCATATTGAAGAGTGTGACATGGTTTATCATGATCGAGAAAGTATTGAAAATGCATTCAAGAAACTCAAAGAAAAAGATAACATATATATAATATATTCAACAAGTAGATTAGATAGAGGATATTTAAATAAATGGATAAAAGAGTTTATAAATCTCAGAGTAATTTTTACTGTAGCAACTGAAAATGATTCTATTTTTTTGCTAGGAAATACTATAGCAAATCATTTCAAAAATCCAGGAGAAAAAATTTTAGTTTTTAATGACCAAGAAATATATTGTCAGCCATTTTCAGAAAAGGAAACCAAATTGTTGAGAAATTTTAAATTATGAAAAGGTTTTAATTTTATTCCAATTGGTTCTTGGATCACTAATAATCCTTTAAGTTAAAAATGTAATCTTTTGATTTTTAGTAGCTGACTCTGGAATTTTTGCATTATATCTAATATTGTATATATCTAGTTATTTGTATATGATAATGTTATCAAAAGTTAGGTTTGTTTTAATGAAAAAAACAAGGTTTTTAATAATAATTCTCTTAGTCTTAGTTATTGGATTTCTCGTTGGAAGACTAATAGAGGAAGATCACTGGACAGGAACATATTATCCAGAAGGGATTACTAGTGGTAGTTCAATCTATAGTCCCAAATTTGATTCAAAGGAAGAGTGTATTGGATGGGCAATAAATGAAAGGGGTTTAAGACCTGAAGATGCAAATGTCTCTTTAGAGGACTTATGGGAATGTAATAAAAATTGTCGATTATCACCTAGCTACAACACTCTAATCAATGCCTCCCAACAATATAAACAGAAATTATTAGATGACAATAGAGGTCCTTCGTATTACTGTGAAGATGGGGGGTTTGATGGACAAGATTGGTTAAGAGGAGATTTTTGATCAAAACATTAAAGATAAACTACTTAAAAACTCATGGATAACCAAAATGATTGACCTTTAACCTAATTGAAATCATCGTTTTGGACTAAAAAAATATATCTTGGTCCTGAATCAGGATAAGAATTGTATAAAGTATTAGTTTAGTTGGTTAAAGGAAATGACTATCCAAAAAATCTTAGAGGAATCAGTTGTTGGAGATGCAAAAATATGGGTTGATGAGTTGAGACTTCGGTTATTACAAGGAATAGAGTATCCGAAAATATTATGGGTTAATAAACTTGTAAATCAGCTTTCAGAGGAGCAAGAAAAAGTATTAAAATCAAAGTTTAAAGGAATTGATGATGTTTTGCAGATGCATGATAAATTGGCAGAAGTTTTTACTGCTAGAAAATTTATGAAAGATAAGCCAGTGTTTTTATCAGATAATAGAAATCCTGATATTTACCTTAGGAAACAAGAGGAATATGTTGAAGTAAAAAGGATAAATCTTAGCGATGAAGAGTTGTCTTTTCAAGAAGAAATATCTCGTAACTCTCGTGCTGGGTTGGGAGCAACAACAGGCAGCTCCATGATTCTAACAGAGAAAGCAAAGAAAGAGAAGTTACAACCACTGTTTAAAAAAACTAAAGAATTGATTGACAAAGGAGAAGGACAATTAAAAGGAAAGAATGGATTTATCCACTTGTTTTATAGTGTTGATTCTATGGAACGCTATGGTATAAATCCAAAGATTTGCGAAGTTTCTGTATGGTCTTTTATTGAAAAATATTCAAGTACAGTAGGGATTAAAATTGTGTATGAAAAATATTCTTTATTAAACTCACATCAGAAATTTTGGAAAAAAATTGTAAATAAATAACCTACCACTGCTAAATCTTAGCAATTTGTTCTAATTTTTCTTATCTTTTTTGGAAACTTTAAAATATCCCAATCTAGAACCTATTAAGAAAAAAAGACTAGTTAATATTAAGTTTCGTATAAAAGTATTTATTCCAAGATTGATAGCAATCATTCTTACAAGTGTTAACACAATTATTACGAAGATAAATGAGACCAATTTCATAATTTGTTTCATAGTAAGTTTAGTATACACAATTTAGTCTTAATTTACTATTGTTTATATAAAAATTATGCTAAAATTTTTACGATTGTATAGAATTATCTTATTTTAGTATTCCTAAAATCGCGCACATAAAAATGCGGAGACCACGCCGAAGACGGCACCTCTAATCTGTTTATAAACAGGCAACAGAAAACTTTTATTTGTAATAGTAAAAAAAGATTTAAACCAGTTTTTTAATTAAGTCTGGAATTTGACTAGGCAAGCTTGCTACTGGAATATTTATTTTTTTAAAGGCTTTTATTTTGCTTTCTGCCGATCCGGATTTCCCCGAAACAATTGCACCTGCATGGCCCATTGTTTTGCTTTTTGGAGCTGTAGTTCCTGTAATATAAGCAACTACAGGTTTAGAAACATTTTCTTTTATATATTCAGCTGCTTTTTCTTCAGCATTACCACCGATTTCACCGAGAATAACAATTTTTTCGGTTTGTTGATCTTGTTCAAGTATTTTTATTACTTCAATAAAATCAAGCCCGGGAATTGGGTCGCCTCCAATACCAACAACAACGGATTGGCCAAGGTTGTTTTTGGAAAGATGATCTGTTATTTCATAAGTAAGAGTTCCTGATCTGGAAACAATTCCAATATTCCCTTTTTTGAAAATATGGCCGGGCATAATCCCGGCTTTTGCTTTTTCAGGAACAATAATACCCGGACAATTAGGTCCAAGTACCCATTGATTATGTTTTTTTGCCTGTTTAATAATTGTTAACGTATCATTAACTGGGACACCTTCAGTAATTATAATAATATTTAAGTTGTTTTCTAAAGCCTCAAATGCTGCATTTTTTACAAAAGGAGCAGGTACAAAAAGTATTGAAACATCAGGATTCAACTCTTGACAGGCATCTTCTACAGTATTAAATACTGCTAAATTATGAACTTTTTGTCCGCCTTTTCCTGGTGTAACTCCACCAACAATTTTAGTGCCGTAATCAAGCATCTGCTGGGTATGAAAAGCTCCTGCGGTTCCAGTAATTCCCTGTACAATAATTTTTGTATCCTGGTCAATTAATACATTCATTTTTTGTTCCTTTTACTGGAAGCAACTGCTTGCATAGCTGCCTTTTCCATATCTTGATAAAACTTAATTCCTGCTCTTTTAAGTATTTCTTGCCCTTGTTTTTCATTTGTTCCAACAAGCCTTACTGTAACAGGTATATCAAGGTTGTTTTCTTTTAAATAGTTAACAATACCCTGCGCAACTTCATTGCATTTAGTGATTCCGCCAAAAATATTAATAAAAACTGATCTACATTTAGGATTTTTTAGAACAATTTTTAAAGCTTTTGTCATTTTTTCTTTATTAGCACCGCCACCAATGTCAAGAAAGTTGGCAGGAGTACCACCGAAATGGGCAATTGTATCAAGAGTACACATTACTAATCCTGCTCCATTGCCAATAATACCGATATCACCCTTTAACTGAACATATGCTAGTCCCATTTTTTTTGCTTCTTCTTCTAAACCAACAGCTTTTTTATCTTTAGCTTGAAATTCCTGGTGCCTGAATAATGCGTTACTGTCTAAAGTTACTTTTGCATCTGCAGCAATTAATTCCTGATCCTCTGTTAAAATCAGCGGATTAATTTCTGCCAAAGTTATATCATTATCAGCAAGTTTTTGAAGTTTTTTGCTGATTTCAATAACCCCTTGTTTTGTTTTTTCTGTTAACTGTAAGGGTTGAGCTTTTTTTAAAAATTCCTTTTCCCAGTTTTCTTTTAAAGCAACTTTAATAATTTTGTCAGGTGTTTTTTCAGCAATCTCTTCAATATCAACTCCGCCTTCTGGAGAAAAAACAAGCATATAACTTTTATCTGTTCTTGAAAGAGTGATTGATAAATAGAATTCTTTTGCAATTGATAATTTTTCTTCAGCCCAGAGCTGGTTGACTTTAAAACCATGGATTGTTTTTGCCAGCAGCTCACGTGCTTTGGTTTTAAAGTCCTCTTTATTGGCAAAAAGAATCCCCCCTGATTTCCCACGTTTTCCAAAAGGGATTTGGGCTTTTAAAACAAGCTCATCAACTTGCAGTTTTGAAAATATTTGCGGATCTAAATCATCATCCTGATTAATAACAATTCCTTTGGGAACATGAATGTTGAATTTGCTAAATAGTTTTTTACCTTGGTATTCTTTAAGATTCATTGTCTTTATATCCTTTTAAAACTAGTTGGTAATTGTCCTGTTTTCTTTTATCTGGTAAAGCTTTAAGAAGCGGTTCTTTTTTTAATGGAAGATTAAGTATCTGCATAATTCTGCCTAATACATACATATTTGTATATTTTTTTTCACTTCTCATTAACTCCTGAATATCAAAGGTTTGTTTGGCCTTAATATTATTTTTATTTTTTTCATTTTTATTTAAATAAAAAACTGCTTCAAATTCAGTTCCTTGCGGGCATGGAGTTTTTTCTTGGTCAAAAGCAACTTCTGCTGTAATTTTACCTCCTCTGACAGCTGCGTCGTATTCCGGTAAGAAAGTTGCATTATAATCTAAAAAACCAAGGTATTTTACTAAGACGTCAGCTAAAAATTGAACTCCCTGGCCCCCCTGGCCAAAAACCTTGATTCTTCCTTGCTGGTTATCCATTTTTCTCCTTTTTTGCAACTATTCCTAATTCATTATTTTTTAAATAATCTTTTTCTCCAACTATTTTAAGATCCTTTTGCAAATGTCTGTAAATTTCTGCAGGAGTTTTAAATCCAAGCCTACGGTAATAGTTTGTAGGACAAACGGAAACTACTTCTACAAAAGAAAAGTTTGGCCATTGCAAGGCTTTTTTAATTGTATTAACTAACTGGTCGGGATAGGCAACTGAACCTCTAGCAAAAAAGTGCGGTTGGTAGCCAGTAGCTAAACTCTGGATGTTAACTGGTTCAACCTGGCTACCTTTTAGACTTGTCGGACTGACAGTTCCTTTAGGTGCCATTGCTGATAGTTGTCCTCCAGTAAGTCCGAAAGTGCTGTTATTATTCATAATCACAGTAATTTTGTTGTTTCTTCTTAAGGAATGAAGCAAGTGGTTGCCGCCAATTCCTGTTAAATCTCCGTCTCCAGAAAAAACAACAACATTGGTTTCAGGTCTGACTTTTTTAAGGCCCTCAGCAATTGGCAGTGCTCTGCCGTGGATAGCATTGATAGAATCATATTTTAAATATCCAGAAGACCTTGCTGTACAGCCGATACCGGAGATTAAGCTGGTATTTTCGTTATTATAGTCTAACTCATTAAAAGCTGAAATCATTGCTTTTAGTATTAATCCAATTCCACAGCCCGGACAATAAATTGTTGGCAGCGCTTCTTTTTTAAAATATTTTCTGATTAGAGAATTAGGCGCTAGTATTGGATACCTCCTTTTTCAAAGCATGTTTTAATTCATCAAGTCCAATTCTGCCGCCAAGAAAGTTAACTTTTACTATTTTGCGGTTAAGGTGTGATTCTAAAATTTGTGCATACTGGCCGTCATTTGCTTCAACTACAATGATTTTCTTATATTTTTTACAGATCTGTTTCATTTTATTAATAATTGGGAAAAGAAGAATTGGAGTCAAAATACTGACTGTAGGATAAACCTTTTTAACTAACTGGCTGGTAATGCCAAAGGAAATAACTAGAGTTTCTCCTTCTTTTTCTTGATGTTTATAAAATTGATAGTTTTTTACTATCCCTGCTAATTCTTCTTTTCTTTGTTGCAAGTACTTGCGGTAATATGCAGTATCTTTAGTCATTGGTTTACCATTACGATTTAACAGACCAGAAACATGTCTTTGCTTGCTTCCCCAAGGCTCTTTTATTTGTACTTTTCTTTTTTTGACTTTTATGTTTAAATCAACAGTTTCTCTTAAATGTCCAAGATATGCATCAGAAAGAAATATAACGGGCTGGCGTGCTTCCAAACTAAAATAAATTGCCTGTTGAATGTATTGAAAACACTCAGTTACAGAAGAAGGGTAAAAAACAATTGATTGGTAGTCGCCATGACAGCCGTGATAAGCCTGCAAAATGTCCCCTTGTGCAGGAAGTGTCGGCATTCCTGTAGAAGGTCCAACTCTTTGCACATTAACTAAAACAAGAGGTGTTCTTGTCATATAAGCTAGGCCTAAACCCTCTGTCATTAAAGAAAATCCTGGTCCTGAGGTTGCAGTCATGCCAATTGCACCGCCTAAGCTTGCTCCGATTAATCCATTAATAGAAGCTATTTCATCTTCAAACTGGATAAAATTAAAATCCTTTTTTTCTATAGCTAATTCAGAAGCTTTTTCCATAATTTCAGAAGAAGGTGTTATTGGATAACCACTGTAAAAATTTAAACCTGCTTGAAGTGCTCCAACAAGAATTGCGTGGTTTCCAGAATAAACATTTTTAGGCACTTGTGTCCCCTGGTTCTGTTTTTTCAACGCTGATCGCAAGATCCGGACAAAATTTTTCACAAAGCTTGCAGCCAACACATTTTTCTTGATCAGTAATTTCCAACTTGTTGTTAGTCATTTGAAGAACACCGTTTGGGCAAAATTCTGCGCATAAACCACAATTTTTGCATTTACCAATTCTTTTAATTTTAAATTTTGGCTGTTTTGACATTTTGCAAAAAAAACCTTTTTTTATCGTTTTATTTGAAATATTTTATTCTATTAGCTAGAGAAAATTACATAAATAATATATATAATTAATTATCAAGTTGCAAGTTTAGTTTAAGAGATTTTTGTACAATTTAAATAGCATTTTATGGGTTAGATGCTTGTTATAATATTATACATTTATATATGAGTACAGTAGCAATTGAACACACTTTGTTATAATTTTTGTTAAAAGACAAAAAAAATAAGTTGTTAAAAAAGCCAAAAAGGAATATATAAAACTAGAGCGTAATACTCAACACAATGAAGATTAATTCTTATATGCTTCTTATCCGTACAAAGGATTCGCAGATTATTTGTCAATCTATGACATTAATAAACTTGCTTTTATTCAAGAATTCAAAACACATTATTAAAAAATTACTTTAACTACTCTCTTTCATCTTAGGGTTCTACTACTTCCCAATCCCTATGTACTGTAATTTTACTCCGTTCTGGATCAACTTCCACCCTTACATCATTTACAATTTCTCCACCTTCAATAACATTTATTACTTGACCATCACTTATTACTTTAAAACTTTCAGTAGTAACACCCTTGGTTGTACCCATTTCTCCTTCTTTAAAAATACGTGTTGGCCCATTCCCTCCAATAACTCCCGCCATTTATTTTCCACCTCCTTTAATTGATATTTTTGTATTTAAATTTTACCACAATCATCAACATAATTCGAATAAATCTTAATTTAATCTTATTAAAGATAAAGCACTTAACCAAGTCTAAAGAGAAAGTTTGTCTACAATTTTTTTTATGATATTTTTGATTAATGCATATTTAAAAAATAGTTTTTGTTGCTCCTATTATTTTGTTCTTTTTAATCACTGTTTTTATTTTTTTTAAAAACTTAGTATTGTAATTCTTGGTATAATATTAAAATGAAAGAAGTTAATTTTGAAACTATTAATAATAAAAAGATTTTTTATATTTTTACAAAGCCTGCTGATAAAGTAAAAAGACTTGTAATAATGAGCCATGGTTTTAGAGGAGATTCCACCGGACCGTCTAGAGCCTTTGTAGATTTTGAAAAGACACTGCTTGATAATGGTTTTTCCGTGTTGCGGTTTGATCAACCGAATTCCGGCAACTCTGAAGGAGACTTTATTGATTCTTCTTTTAAAGAATGGATTGAAACAATAGTATATTTTGCTAAAAAGTATCTTGAGCTTGATTATCAAGTTTTTTTAATGGGACAAAGTATGGGAGCTACAGCAACTATGGTTGCTGCTGGTAAAAAAGAGCTGAGGAATAAAATTCCCTGTGTACTTCTTTGGGTGCCGGATCCCAAAACAAATATAAACGTGGATGCAGAGAAAATATATCAAGAAGGCGGACAAAAATATAAGGGAAGGTTTTGGCTTGAGGCACGAGAATCAGACTTTTTCAAAGCACTAAAAAATTATTTAGGTGGTATCCACCTGGTTTATGGTGAAAAAGATAAATACATATCCAAAAAATTGCGTAATAAAACAATTGAAAAAGTTAAAGCCAAAAATCAACCTTATCTTGTTTTAGCAAAACAGGATCACAGTCCCTGGGACCCAGATCTACTACAGAAAGTATATAAAAAAGAAGTTGATTTTTTGCAAAGATACTCCTGAGTTATATACAAATATATTCTTTATTTGTCCTTTTTTAAACATTGATCATTTATATTTTCATTACACATCGATATTAATTAGGAAAAATGTTAAAGTAACATAACATGGAGGGTAATTGAAAAAACCTGTTGTTCTTACTATTTTTGGTATAACTAGTGATTTGGCAAGTAAAAAGATCCTGCATTCTTTTTATTCACTTTACAAAAATAAACAGCTACCAAAACAATTCACAATAATTGGAACCTCAAGAAAAAATTGGACTGACACACAACTTAAAGAATATATTTTACAAACACTGAAAATATCTCCTTCTAAAAATACAGAATTTCTTAAGTTGTTTAGATTTTTGCCAGTAGATATTCAAGATTTAACTAGTCTTAAAGAATTAAAAAAGGAAATCGATAAAATCTGTGCTTCCTTATCAAAGCGTCCAATAAGACTCTTTTATTTAGCTCTTCCTCCCAAATTATATCCTTTAACCCTAAATAATCTTGCCCAAGCAGAAATCCTTAAACAAGAAACAAGTAATCCAAAGATACGCTTGGCTTTAGAAAAACCTTTTGGACAAGACATGTCTTCAGTTAAAAAAACTGAAGAAGAACTGCAAAAACACTTAACTGAAAAACAAATCTTTCGTATTGATCATTATCTAGCTAAACAAATGCTTGAAAACGTAATAGCCTTTCGCTTTTCCAACAGCCTTTTTCAACACAATTGGAATAGTAAGAGTATTGAAAAAATTGAAATTAAAATGCTTGAAAACAGCAGCGTTCCTAATTCCTTTTATGACAAAATCGGTGCTCTACGTGATGTTGGCCAGAATCATGTCTTACAAATGATGACTATTGCCACAATGGCACAACCAAAAAACTACAGTGCTAAAGAATTGCGTCAAAGCCGTTGTAAGCTAATAAAGTTTCTAAAACCATTAACTCCTAAACAAGTAAAGAAAAACACCTTTCGTGCCCAGTTTAACGGCTATCAAAAAATTAAAGGCATTAAAAAGAATTCTAATACAGAAACTTATTTCAAGATTAGAACCCAACTTAATTTAAAGCAATGGAAAAACACAATTATTAGTTTAGAAAGTGGCAAAAATCTTGCCAGGGTACAAAAGGAAATTAATATTTACTTCCGCCACCCTCATCCCTGCCTTTGCCCGATAGACGGGCATTACAATAATCAGATGTCTTTTCTACTTGAACCAAAAAGTAAACAAGGCATTAAAATTTGTTTTTATGCCAAAAAACCCGGACTGAAATGGCAGATGAAAAAGGAAATTTTAAAAGTCCACTTACCCACTACTAAAGACAGCTTGGATGAATACGGCCAGTTATTTTTTGATTTTATCAATGCTGATCAAACTCTTTTTGTAACTTCAGAAGAAGTTAAATCAAGCTGGGCATTTATAAACTCTATCTTAAAGCAATGGGGAAAAAACGCTGTTGTGTTAGAAAAATATCAGCCTAAAACCAATTCTATACTTAAAAAGGCAAATGATATGCTAGGTTTGTAAAAATCTTTTTTATTTAGAAATAGTAGTATAATTGGAACTATGAAAACAAAAAAATTCACTATCCTCCACTCTAATGATATGCACGGTGATTTTCTGGCAGAAGCTAAAAAGGGCAGCGGTAAATTAATCGGCGGCCTGGCTTTACTTTCTGGATATATAAATAAAGTCAGAAAAGAAGAAGAAAATGTTTTGTATGTTATTTCCGGAGACATGGTCCAGGGATCTTTAATTGACACTGAATACAAAGGTATTTCTACTATTGAAATAACCAATTATTTAGCTCCTGACGTTGTTGCTTTAGGTAATCATGAGTTTGACTATGGCTTACCGCATTTACTTTTTTTGGAAAAAATGGCAAATTTTCCCATTGTGAATGCTAATCTTTATATCAAAAAATACCACAAACGCTTAATGCAACCCTATTTGATTTTAAACAAAGCAGGTTTTGATATTCTTTTTACCGGGATTATTACTGAAAAAGTCATGGACTCCATTAAACAAGATGAGCTGATCGGCAGCTTTATTAATCTTGAAGAAGCCAGCAATGAGGTAGGTAAAATTTGCAATGCTTACAAGGGTGATGATATTGATTTAACAATCCTTCTCACCCATATTGGTTTTGAGTCAGATATCAAGCTAGCTGAAATGTTGAAGCCTGAATGGGGTGTTGATTTAATTATTGGTGGTCATTCTCACACTGTTTTAAAAAAACCAAAAATGGTTAACGGAATTTTGATTACACAAGCTGGAGTCGGCTCTGATCAAATCGGCCGGTTTGACATAGTTGTTGATGATGATACCAATAGCATTGTTGACTACCAATGGCAGTTGATCCCGATTGATGACAAACTTGCAAAACCTGACAAAAACGTACAGAAATTTATCAATTCTTTTAAAGGCAAAGTTGATCGGAAGTATAAAGCTTTAATTTGTAAATTTGCCCAAACCTTGACTCATCCCAAAAGAGAAGTAGAAACCACTTTAGGCAATCTTGTGGCAGATGCTTTTGCAAAAAATGCTGATTGTGACGTAATGTTAGTAGGCAGCGGTTCAATCCGGGTTAAAAAGATGGGTCCGTTAGTAACTTTAAAAGATCTTTTAACTTGTTTTCCCTATGATGATACCCTTAATCGCTTTGTAATTAAAGGCAAAGATCTGAAAAGAATTTTTAATCATATTATGCGCATAGAGAACCGCGACGGAGAAGGAGAATGTTATCAGGTTAATCATGAAGTTCAAGCAATTTATAGTGACAAAAAGAAACAACTACTTTCATTAAAAGTAAAAGGGCAACCAGTTGATGACCAAAAGGATTATACTCTCTGTTTGCAAGGATATCATTTTAAAGGTGCACCTGATTACCTAAATATTTCCCATGAGTCGCTTTTGGCATCAGAAAAGAAAAAGGTGGTCACTACTTCAGCCAAACAAGTTCTGGAGGAGTATTTAAGAAATAATCAAAATCTGAAACGTAAAATTGAAGGCAGATTAGTTTATAAATAAAATAGAATACTTTTTTATATTTATTGTATAATTAAATATTATGGACTTTGGGGAAACACCGCCTGTCTCTATAAAAGAAAAAATCGGCCGCCAGAATAATTTGGGAAAACTTTTTGAAGACAAAATTGCTTCACTTCCTGAAGAAGATTTTCCCCCAATTATTGAAGGTTTAGTCGGCGCTCCTGGATTTATGACCACAAATGAAGATTTGACTTTAGATACTATTGACCAGGTTATAGAAAATGCACCGGACGGATATATCTTTGGCGGCGGGTTTGGTAACATCCTGTCAATGAGTTTCTTATTCCGTAGGGATTCTGAACCTAAAGCTCTTCTTTCTGTTGATGTTTTACCCGAGGTTGTTGTGGGTGGAAGAATTTTTACCAGCATTTTGGCAAATGCTGAAAACTCTAAAGCTCTGTTTGCCAGTTTAAAAAACAAAGAAGAATTTAAAAAACATTTTGCAGCAGTGGTTGCAGAAGAAGAAAGTCCTTTAGTACAAAAAAGGTTAAAGGCGGTTGATATTGAAAAACTACATAAACAAATGACTCAATTTTTTATGCTTCAAGAGTATGAGTCTGTTTCCGGCATCAGACAAGAAGCTTTTGGCGGAGGTAAAAAAGTAAATTTAATAGCAGCTATAAAAGCAAAATTTGACGTCTTGCAAAGACTTGCAAAGGAAGGCAATATTGGAACTGCACTAGCAGATATTACCAATCCCCATGTTTTGCAAGCAGTGAGGGAAATGCCTGATTTTCAAGATTCTTCAAATCTTATTTATATGTCCAATATTATTGACCATTTGATTGACCGAGGCAGAGATTTGTCCCGCATCAATGATTTGGGTGTTTTAAGATCACTGGGAGAAGAAAAAAACTGGTTTATTCATACTACGCAGAATCAGCACAATTATAGTCTGCAAGCAAGCCGTTCTGTTCCCCAATATTCTCCAGAACAAATAGTTTAGCAAACAATAATGTATGCTATAATCATTTTCTAAATTATTTTTTTCATTTTACATATGCCAAACATCTTGGAATCTAAACCAGTCCGTCTTTGGATAAGAATTGTAGAAGACGATTTTTTAAATAGTGAATATAATAGCATGGATTTAAACCAAATTAGAAGAGTTCGTAATAGGGAAGAAAGTCTGCCTAAAGAGCTTACATTAATTGAACAATACCTTCATTCCATACCTGCTCCAGATAATTCTCATAATATTAAAAATATCAGCTGATTTTTAGCGAAGAGTTTCTGTAGAACCGGGTTTTACTGACTCTAAAATATCTAGTTCATAAAAGTTTAAAAACTCAGGCATTTCTTGTGTATATCCCTGTGTTTGTTTTAGCCAGTAAGCTTCGGATTCCATTTTTAGAAGTAATTCTTGATTTAAAACAAGGTTACATTGTGCTCCATGACAGGATTCAAATAAATATTCCTTATCCAAATCAAGATCTTTGGCAACTACATCCATTGCTTTTGCTTTATCTTCATTAATAAAAGTTTCTGCTTCAAGTAAAGCCATTAAAAACCTTTTGACTGCTTCAGGATTTGTCTCAATAAAATCTTTTCTACCTACTAAATTAAATGTAGAAAGAAAATTATCTTTTCCATAGCTGATAAAAACATCGTCCTGATTTATTTTTTGACTTAAACGATAAATATGCGGTTCTCTTAAACAAATAGCATCAATTTCATTATCATTAAATTTTTTCTTTAATTCATCTACTGATCCATCAACAAGAGTAATGTCATTAAAAGTTAAATTAACATGATCCAGCAGGTCATATAAAAAGAATTCCGTAATCGTGCCTTTCGAAGTTCCCACTCTTTTACCTTTAATATCCATCAAATCAATTACACCGTTGCTTTTTTTTGAAAGAAGTTTTACATTTCTAGTATCAGTGTGAATATTTGTAAGTACTTTAAAATCATTTCTTTCAAAGGTTGCTCTTATTATTGGTGATTCCGAAACTGTTGCCAAATCCGCATTATTATTAAGCATTTCATTAAAAGAAATTTTACCTAAAGGCTGCTCTGTCAGTTCTATATCCACTCCATATTTTTTAAAATAGTTCTTGTCTAAAGCCACCCGAATTAAAGAAGTTGCTTCCAACTGGGAAAGTGCCAGACGTACTTTTTCCATTTTACCGGTATATTTTTTTTCCGGCTTTAGAAAAAAGTAATATGCTAAAGCTGAAATCAGAAGAGTTAATAGAAATATAATAAAGATTTTTGAGGTTTTTTTGTTCATAGCTATTGTTTAACAATATCTTAATTTTCCCGCGAAGTCAAAAAATTTAAACTCTAGGAAAATTAAACTTTTTTCTGAAGGCGTTTAAGTGTTTTTTTTTCCAAAACTTCAATTGATTCAAAGAGAGATATGTCTTTGTCCAAATAACTAAAATTAAAACAAATTATATTTTAATTTTGAGAGGATTTTGTCTTACTACCAAGAATAATCATAACTATACCCAAAATCAGCATTATTAAACTGTAAATAATAACCTGGTTTGAAATACTTTGTAAAGCTAAGTTAATTGGTTTATTGACTAGCTGCAACAATCTCTCCGGACTTTTAAATTCAGCTTGTTTTTTGAATTCTTGAGCCAACAGGTTGAATAACTGAGTCCTAATAAACATCTGCAAACCCAATAAAATTAAATTAGATATTATCCAAATAAATCCAATTGTTTTAAGTTTATTTGTCATATTGGGCACTATTACAAATATAATCAAGGATAATACAAAAATTAATGACAAAATGTATAGTGGTACTTTTTTAAAGTGTAAATATGCCTGTTGAATTTTTGCAGCTTCTGTTCTCTTAATTTTTATAAAATCTTTTGATTTAAAAGAGCCGTCTTTTAACATCTCATTGTTATTTAACTGTCCTTCTATTTGTTTTCCCATTTGTGCACCCATTTGGTTAGCTTTTGATTTATCTATTGAACTTGGCCAGCAACCAATTTCAACCGGATTAACTTTGTTGTTAATAATTTGTGCTTCCTGCATAGGACTGCATACTGGCAACTCTTCAATTGTATTTTGAATTTGTGTGTTTAACTCTGTAATCAAAATTGTCTTTCTGTCTGTTATATCAATTGTAAAACGAGGAATATTGGTTTTTCCTTCTAAAAATAGATATCCTGAATCAATTACTTTTTCAACATTTTTCTTCACCCAATTTGGTTCAAAAACACCTCCTATTAAAGATTCCATCTGTTTTTCGCCTAAAGGTAATTGACTAAGTTCGCTTCCTTTTTGATTAGATTTAATAAGGGTTGTAACTATTCGTGGAAGATCTTTATAAACTCCGCCTTTATCCAAACTTTTTTTTAAGGTCTCTGGGTTGCTTAAATTACTTGAAATAGAAACGCTATTTAAGCCAATAATTATCATTATAAATAACAACAGACATAAAGGAAGGGAAATTATCCAACGAAGAGTCTTAAAAAATTTCATAATTAATCTTCATTATATAAAAACCATTTTCTAAATTCAAATATTCAGCATTTTTAAACAGATTTCAGATTTGAAATCCGGAATTTATAAAGCAGTTTTGAGGCGTTTAAGTGTTTTTTCTTTTCCCAATAATTCAATTGATTCAAAAAGAGGCAAAGAGATTGAAGATCCGGTAATTGCCACTCTTAATGCCATAAAATATTGGCCTGTTTTCCACTGATCACGATTAATCACTATTTGTTTAAGCGTTTCCCCTATTTCTTCTGTTTCCCACTCTTCAATATCTTTCAGTTTGTTTGCTATTGTTTCAAACTGTTCTTTAATTAGTTCTTGGTTCCCACCCTTTTTATAAAGTTCTTCTTTATCAAATTCCACTTCTTCAAATATAAATCCGAGCCATTGATCTACATTACCCAGCCTCTTAATTCTTTCCTGTAAAAGCGGCAGAATTAATTTATAATCAATTTCTTCTATAGGAAAGCGTGAATATTTTTTAACATATTCAAATAATTCTTTTTCCGACAGGTTGCGAATGTATTTCCCATTCATCCAGTCCAGTTTTTCCATATTAAAAACCGGTCCAATAACAGACAAGTCTTTTAAATGCACGTGCTTGATAAATTCCTCTATAGAGAAAATTTCTTTTCCCTGGGGATGGGACCAACCTAAAAGAGCTAAAAAGTTAAGCAACGCTTTAGGCAAAAATCCCTGTTTTTTAAACCACATCACATTTGTATGGCCTTGTCTTTTTGAAAGTTTAGTTTTGTCTGGATTTCTCAATATTGGTGTATGTACCAAAGTGGGAATTTCCCAGCCTAAATATTTGTACAAAAGAACATGTTTAGGTGCAGAAGAAAGCCATTCTTCTCCCCTAACAACATGGCTGATTTTCATTAAATGGTCATCAACTACAACTGCTAAATGGTAAGTGGGAAAACCGTCTGATTTTAAAATTATTTGCTCGTCCAAGATATTACTATCAAACTTAACTTCACCTCTTAAAAGATCATTAACAATAATTTTTTTGCTGTCCGGAATCTTCATTCTGACTACATATTTTTCATTATTCTGTAGTTTCTTTTTTACATCTTGTTGAGAAAGAGTTCTGCAATGGCCGTCATATTTAGGTATTTGATTCTGTTTTTTCTGTTCTTCGCGTAGTTTTTTTAATTGCTCTTCTGAACAAAAGCAGTAATAGGCATGGCCTTTTTCTAAAAGCTTTTCAGCATATTTTCTGTATGTCTCCAACCTTTCTGACTGCTTATACGGCCCATATTTACCGCCTTTTCTTGGGCTTTCATCTTCTTCAAGACCTAGCCATTCCAGCGCATCATACAAGGCTTGTTCCGCACCTTTAACTATTCTGTCTTGATCAGTATCTTCAATCCGAACTATAAATTTTCCTTTAAAGTGTTTAGCAAAGGAACGGACAAAAAGTGCCTGCCACATCGTTCCCACATGCGGCATACCTGTTGGTGAAGGTGCGATTCTTACTCTAATATTTTTCATATGTATCTTGAATTTTAGCAGATGCTTCTATTATACTCAAGATAATGACAAACTTAACCGAAACTGCACATTATACCCGTAAAGGTTTAAAATATGCAGGAATTGGGCTGGCTGCCTTTTTTACTTTAAGAATTACTATCAGCACTGCTATCTCCATTTACAAAAAATTAAACCCGCCTCCACCACCGCCTCCAACAGTGGATTTTGGTAAACTGGACAGACTAAAATTCCCAAGGAGTAATTATCCCACTGATTTAAAATATTCTTTACAAACTCCTTCAGGAGAACTGCCTACATTATCTGATCGGGCAAAAGTATATTTTATGCCTTATCAACGGCCTAATCTTCTGGCATTGGAAAGAGCTAAAACCGAAGCAACCCAAATGGGATATACCGGTGAGCCTCAGGCTGTAAGTTCAGAAGTTTACCGCTGGAGGAAAAGAACTAATGCTACTTCCACCTTGGAAATGAATATTGTTGATGGTTCTTTTACTATTAAATACGATTGGCAAAACGATCAAAATATTTTTTTGAATATCAGCCTTCCGGGAAAAGAACAAGCAAAAATTGAAGCAAAGAAATTTCTTGCCCAGTCAGGCTTAGATACAGATGATCTTCCGACTGATATAGCTGAAGTTTTTTATGAAAAAGCAATGACTAATGAGATTGTTCCTGCTGTAAGCCTTTCGGAAGCAGACTTTGTCCGTGTTGAAATGTATCGTAATGATATTAATGAATTTCCTGTTTTAACACCTACTAAAGAACACGGTATTTTTTCAATCATATTTACCGATTATGCAAATGCAAAAATGAAAATTGTGGAAGCAGAATACAATTATTATCCGGTTAATTATGATTCAGAAACTACTTATCCAATCAAAACAGCTGATCAAGCCTGGAAACAACTACAGCAAGGCGAAGGATATATTGCAAGCTGGAAAGGTGAGAATAAACAAGTATCAATCAGAAGGGTTTATATTGCATACTATGATTCTTTTGAACCACAAAGATTCATGCAACCGGTTTTAGTTTTTGAAGGTGATAATGAGTTTCTTGCTTACCTACCAATAATTACTGAAGAGTGGTATCAATAGCTTCCCATTCAAAGTTTTCAAATACCCATTCAGTTAATAATTGTGTTTCTCCAAACCGGTCAGCACTTCCTAAAACCACAACTAAAATACCGTGAGCATCTCTTTCTGTCCAAGAAACAAGGCATTCTCCTGCATATTGCGTCCAGCCGGTTTTAACTCCTTTAAGTCCTTTTATATTTCCTAATAATTGGTTAATATTCTCCAGATTATATTGCTTTTCTGTGTCTCCAATTCCATTACTTTTTATTATCACTCTTTTTATCCCCACTAATTGTTTAAAAAGTTCATTGTCCAAGGCAATATCAGTTAAAACCATTAAATCGTGTACTGTTGTTTTATGGCCTTGTTCGTCCAAACCAATCGGATTGGTAAAATGGGTATTTTCTAAATTAAGTTCTTCTGCTTTTTGGTTCATTTTTTCAACAAACCCAATTATTCCATTAGCGTCTTGTCTGGCAAGAGTTATTGCTGCATCATTTGCAGATCCAATCAGCATTCCTTTTAAAAGACTTCTAACTGTTACTATTTCTCCCTTTTCCAGCCCCATTATCATTCCTACTTTGTATGATTCTTCTACTGTAATTTCTTTATCCAGTTGGTAGTTATCCAAAACAACAAGTGCTGTCATAATTTTGGTAATTGACGCTGGGAAAAGTTGTAAATCCGGATTTTTTTGAAAGATAATTGCTTTGGAATCCTTATCAACTATTAAGACTGATGAAGCAGAAATTCTGGGGGCATTCTTATTGGTTACATTAACCGGGTAGTCAGAAATTTTTTCTACCTCTAAATCCGTTTGTCTAAGAACCGGTCGGCCGGGCTGGATTTCAAGCTTTGAATAATAGTTTTGCGTTGGGGTAAGACTGATTAAACCCAAAAGCAGGAAAAAGTTAATTTTTAACCTTTTTTGTTTATTCAACCATTGCCAAAACTGCAAGAACTTTTTTTTATCAAATATTTTCTCAGTTATCTTCATCAGCTAATTTAAGCCCTAATTCTTTTAACTGCTCCTCTTTTATTTTTGAAGGTGCATCCATTACTGCCGTGTTTCCGGAAGAAGTTATAGGCATTGCAACAGTTTCCCGAATATTTTGTTCATTAGCAAATACCATCATTAACCTTTCAATTCCGGGTGCAATCCCTCCATGCGGAGGAACACCGTATTCAAATGCCTGCAAAAGATGGCCAAATTTTTGCTTGATTTCTTTTTTGCTGTGTCCTAATATTTCAAATATTTTAGTCTGAATTTCAGGGTCTGTTATCCTGATACTACCACCCCCGACTTCCAAACCATTGCAGACCAAGTCATGCTGCCAAGAACGCACTTTCATCGGATTGCTGTCTAACAAATGAATATCTTCGTCTTTAGGTGCAGTAAAAGGATGGTGTGCCGGAGAGATTTCCCGGTTTTCAGTTTTCTCAAACAAAGGCCAATCAATAACCCAGGCAAAAGCTAAAACATTAGGATCTTTTTTTTCTCTCATATCAAATTTATCAGCTCCGTATTTTTTCATTGCCTCTTTATATGTAATCCGCGGAAAAGGCTTTTTATACACCTTTTTACCTACCACTTTTTCCGTCAGTTCAATCATCAGTTGTTCAGTTAAATCAAGTATCTCATCCTGTGTAGTAAAAGACATTTCCAAATCAAGCTGGGCAAATCCACCATAAGCACGATCAGCTCTTGGATCCTCATCTCTAAAACAGCGCACAATTTGAAAATATTTTTCAAACCCGGCCACCATCAACAATTGTTTATATTGCTGCGGGCTTTGCGGAAGAGCATAAACTTTACCCGGCTGTAAACGTGATGGGACAATAAAATCCCGTGCTCCCTCGGGTGTGGATTTGGATAAATAAGGGGTTTCTATTTCCATAAAATCCTTTTCATGCAAGTACTGACGAATATAGCTGATTACTTTATCACGCAAACGTAAATTGTGTGTTAACCGAGGCCTTCTTAAGTCAAGATAACGGTATTTTAAACGCAGTTTTTCATCAATCTTGTATCCATCCGTATTAATAGGAAAAGGCAGTTCTTTGGATTTTGCCAATATTTTAATTTCACTTGCTTTAACTTCAACCGTCCCGCTTTTAAGATCCGGATTTATCATGTTTCCCGGTCTTTTTTTGATAATCCCTTTTACTTGTACTACAAACTCGTTGCCTAGTCCCTGCGGTACTTTATCCGTAACTATCTGAACTTTGCCGGTTCTGTCACGAAGATCAATAAAAACAATTTTTCCATGGTCCCTTCTCGTATCCACCCAGCCTTTTAAAACTACTTCTTTGCCTACTTTTTCAGGAGTTTCAGCTGCAAGCGTGCGAGACATAGATACCTTTTTAAATTAATAAGTAAGTCTAATTCCCTATTTTATTATTTATATTTCCTCTTGACAAGGAGAACTGACTATTGGTATTTTATGTATTAGTTATGCAACATAAAAGTTCTTACAACCAATTTATTTTTATTAACAACTTTCTTATTTGGAGCCTAAGCTCTGAAGGGGAGGTTGTTAAAAAGTAAGAGCTTATAAATATTTAAAGAATTTAAACCTCCCAAAACGGGAGGTTTTTTTATTTAAAAATTTATTGATTTAGATTTTATAAACAGCTTTTTAATTTAAAATAATGAAAGAACAACTAAAAAAATTAAATCTTGAACCAACAATAGAACAGCCTGAAATAGTTTCATACCGCCTTCCTCTGGTATGGCAGTCACCAAAATTAAATCCTATTATCCGGCTGTGGCAAAATAAACTGCAAAATGATCAAAGAAGCAGAGAATTTTTAAGTTTCTACATGAACAAAAATACTGCCATAGAAAAAAGAAGACCGCGCTTGGATATAGTTTTATCGTCATTTTTTATTTTGGATGAATCAAGAAATGAACTACAAATAGATATTGGAACCGAAAACGAGGATGGAAGAAAAACTTTACATGCTGATATGCGGAGGGTATCAAAAATTTATTGGGATTCTGATAAACATGTTATGTCCGGGCATTTAGCTACCAGTCCTTCCAGACCTATTGCTTTTGCACTAATAGATTGTTTTTCCGGTGAAATTAGTTTATTAAAACTGGATCCCAAAAAACAAGCAGTCTGCCAAACGTTATTGGTTCATAACGTACTGCCAATAAGTGGCGACGGCCATCCATTATTAACCTAAATTATTACTTTAAATATACAAAGCATATCTTGACATTTTAAATACCTGTATGCTATTATACTTATTAGCTATGTATATGCATAGCTAATATTAATAAACCATCCGGACAGGGTGGTTTTTAAATTTGAAGGACAGAATGGTTTTAATTGAAAGAATGCCTCCAAGAACACCAAAAAAAGATCTTGATCTAATTGATTTAGAAAGAGCAGAAATTGCTGAAAAAACCAGACAACTACATCCTAATGCACTTGTCTGGGCAGGGATTTTTTATTCTTGTTTGGATATATCCTCTGAAGATGTTACTGAACAAATTTTGAGAAGTGCTTTAAAAACTGAAAAAAAAGAGATTGAAAATCAAATAAAGCGAGTCAAAGATAACTATAATATACTAGGGGTTTCTTCTGAAGTTGCAGAAAGTTTATTAAGTGCTGACTATGATTTTTCTAGTGTTGATGCCTTTCTTGATTCAGCTAAAAAAATTATCAATGGTGAAGATTCAATAAAGATTGATGATTTTGGAATTACTTTTCCAGATGCTCCCAATCAAATGAGGGTAACCAAAAATTTTGGCAAAAATCTTCCTCCAATCCTGCAAATAGCTAGCCTCAAGCAGGAATCCTTATCTCCTTAATTTTCATTTGTAAAGAAGTATTTCCGTTCCAAGTATTTTTATCCAATTGAAAAGCAACATCTACATTGTCTCCTGCGTTTACTTTTTCATCCCAGAAGCCTTGATTAAATCCGATTGCATCAATCCAACCAACCGTATCTTCAATTTCTGGAGTTTTTGGATCGTCAAATTTTATTTTTAAATGATTACCGTTGCTACCAACTTTACGGATTTCCAAAATTCTTAAATTAGGTATCATAAACACGGGATTGGGATTGCCGTACCCAAAAGGCGAAAACTGTTCCAATTCATTATAAAAATTCCAAGAAATATCACTTAATTTGATTTCACATTCTATTTCTAAAATCGGCTTAAGCATTTCTTTTGTAATTTTTTCTTCAGCTAGTTTTTTCAGTTCTTGTTCTAATTTACCTAGATTCTCTGTTTTAATTGCCATTCCCGCTGCCATCGGATGACCACCTAAATCTTCAAACAAGTCAGAGAACCCTCTAAGAGATTCAATAATATTAAATCCTTTTACTGAACGTGCAGAAATTCGGGTAAGCTCCTCTCCTCTACTGTAAACCAAGGATGGTTTGTAAAATCTGCGGGAAAGCTTGCTGGCAACTAAACCAATAATTCCCGGATCATAAGAAGCATCACCGATTAAAAGAATTTTTTCTTGTTTAACTTCTCCTGCCATGCTTTGAGCATGAATATATGTTTGCTGTGTTAAATCCTGCCTTTCACGATTGGTTTTTCCCAAAATATTAGCAAGATTTCTTGCTCTTTTGCAGTCTTTAGTACATAAAAGCCTGAGCGCTTCCAAAGCATCATCAAGTCTGCCCATTGCATTCATCCGGGGTCCAATAATGAAGCCGACTTCATAGGTGCTAATTTCTTTTTCTCTAATTCCTGCTTCTTCATATAGAGCTTGAAGTCCTTCTTTGTCTATTTTACTCAATTGCTTTAGACCGTACTTTACAAAAGAGCGGTTGATGCCTACAAGCGGCATCATATCGGTTATAGTCCCGATTGCCGAAAACGCCAGCAATTCGGAGTTTAATTTCTCTTTTATTTCTTCTTTTTTTAATTCTTTTATTATTTCCCTGACAAAAAACCAAGCAACCCCAGCACCAGCTATCTCGTCTGACCAAACAATTGCCTCTGCCTCAGGCAGTTTTTCTTCTTTTTGGTGGTGGTCGGTAATAATTACATCAATACCTTTTTTCTTAGCAAACTCTATTCCTTCGTGAGCAACAATACCATTATCAACTGTAATAATCAGTTTACATCGGGGATGTTTTTTTAAAAGGTCTTTAATCCCTTTTTGGTTTATTCCATATCCATGCTCTTCCCTTAAAGGCATAAAAGGCAAAGCATCTGCTCCTAAAACATCCAAGGTTTCCCAAAGAATTGCTGAAGCACAGATACCGTCTGCATCATAATCTCCGTATACAAGAATTTTTTCTTTGTTTTTAATTGCTTTTTTTATTCTTTTGATCGCTTTTTTTACTTCTTTCTTAAGAATTTTAAGCTCATTAAGATCAATATCCTGAGGATGCTGAGGCTTAAAGAATTTTTCTTTTTCCTCTTTTTTTAACCCCCTACTTTTAAGAAGGTTTTGAATAATTTTTTCTATTCTTTTTTCCGGATCTTGAATTTCTTCTGCTATTTTGTGTTTAATTTCCCAATATTTTTTCATGTTCTGATATAATTATAATGTTGTTTACATTTAACTATCTTACACTATGAAACTTAAAATCCCAACACTAGTTAATAATGTTTTGCAAACACTTGAAGAAGCCGGTTTTGAGGCATATGTTGTCGGTGGTGCAATCAGGGATATTTTACTTGGCAAACCTACTTATGACTGGGATTTTACAACTGATGCGATACCTGAAGAAATTCAAAAGTTGTTCCCTGAAAGTTTTTACACTAATCAATTTGGCACCGTAGGAATTACTGGTGAAGAATTGACTGAACAGTTTGGTATTGAAAAATACAATTGGAAAGAAGAAGGTATTAACCCAGAGGATGTTTTTGAAATAACCACATTCAGAAGCGAATCTGAGTATTCCGATTTTAGAAGACCGGATAACGTTAAGTGGGGTAAAACTTTAGAAGAGGATTTAAAAAGACGAGATTTTACTATTAATGCTATGGCATTAAAATCTAATAAAAAAACAGAAATTGTTGATCCTTTTAACGGACAAGAAGATCTGGAAAAAAGGTTAATCCGTGCAGTCGGAGATCCTGACAAGCGTTTTTCCGAAGATGCTTTAAGAATGATGCGTGCAATCCGCATTGCAGCAGAGCTTGGCTTTACAATTGAAGAAGAAACCTTAGATGCAATAAAAAATAACGCTGATTTGATTAATAAAATCAGCATGGAAAGAATCAGGGATGAATTTTTTAAAATATTAAAATCCGATTACCCGGGTGACGGAATCCGTTTATTGCATTCTGCTAATCTCTTAAGTCATTTTCTGCCTGAACTTTTGGCAATGAAAGGAGTTGAGCAGAGCGGACACCATACTAAAGACGTTTGGAATCACACATTGGACGGACTAGACGGCTGTCCTTCAAATGATCCGATTGTTTTATTTGCTACACTTTTACATGATGTCGGTAAACCGCCGACATTTAGAAAAATAGGTGAAGAAATAACCTTTTATAATCATGAGGTAGTTGGAGGAAGAATTGCCAAAAAAATTGCTGAGCGTTTCAAACTGAGTAATGAACAAAAAGAGCTTTTATATAAATTGGTCCGCTTTCATATGTTTTCCTATAATCCAGAAATGACAGACGCTGCCATAAGACGCTTTATCAAACGAGTCGGAAAAGAAAATATTAATAAGATGATGATGCTTCGTATTGGTGACCGACGCGGAGGAGGTAGTAAAGCAACCTCCTGGAGGCTTAGAGAACTACAAGAAAGAGTGGGTAAGTTAATGTATACTCCTATGGAGATTAAAGACCTTAAAGTAGATGGTAATGATGTTGCAGAAATTCTGGATATTGATCCCGGACCTATTGTTGGTAAAGTTTTGGAAAAGCTTTTTAAAGAGGTAATGGAGGATGCTTCAAAAAACAATCGTAAAGATCTGGTTAACAGAATAAAGGAAATTGCAAAAGAATTAAAAAAAGATTAATTGTTATTTTTTTTGTTTTTTATATTTTCCCACAAAACAAGCAATGGCGCTGCTATAAAGGTAGAAGAATACGTTCCCAGGATTGTTCCCACTAAAAGGGCAAACACAAACCACTGAATTGTTTCACCACCAAAAAGCCAAAGAGAAAGCAGCATAAAGATAATGGTTAAAGAGTTAATAATTGAGCGGTTTAATGTTTCAGCAATTGCTTTATTTACCAGTTCTTTTAAACTTGCTCTAGCAAAAAGCTTTTTTGCCTCCCTGACGCGATCATAAACAACAACAGTATCATGGACTGATAAGGAAAGAGTTGTTAAGACTGCGGTAACAAACAATGTATCTACCTCAACTCCAAAAAAACCTCCCATAAATGCAAACGTTCCTATTAAAATCAGGGAGTCGTGAAACATTGCCAGAATTGCACATACTCCGAATTTTTTGTCTTTAAAACGCAGTGCAACATAAAGCATAATAAATCCGGCCGCCAAGATTACTGCAAAAATTGTTTTTCTGATTAATTCCCTACCTATACTAGGACCAACCGTAATAAAGCGAACTTCCTCATTTTGACCAATTTGTTCTTCAAAACTTTTTATAAGTGTATTTTTCTTATCTTTGTTAATTGTTTTCATTCGAAGCAAATAAGTGTTGTCATCTGATTTTTGTAAAGAGTCTAGTTCAATGTCCTGATTTTCTTGGACTATTTCTCTTACTTTTTCTTGGACATTTTGTTTTTCAAATTTGATTTCCAAAATACTGCCGCCAGTAAAATCAATTGCCGGTTTTAAACCCCAGTTTGCAAGAGAGAAAATGCTGGAAACCAGCAAAATCAGTGAAATTGCAAAATATAGCCATCTAAACTTTACAAAATTCATTTTTTCTCCTTATAAAAAACCCTTAACAATGTTCTGGTCACTACTATTCCTGTAAATAAACTAATAAATAACCCTAATCCCAAAGTAACTGCAAATCCTCTGACTACCCCTGAAGTATTTAAAAAAGTCCAATTAAAGGGGTTTAAAAGTACAAAGCAGGTAATTAATGTACATACATTTGCGTCTTTTATAGAATCCCAAGCACGGCCAAAACCTAATTCCAATCCAGTATTAAAAGGTTTACCCATTCTTAATTCTTCCTTCATTCTTTCAAAAATTAGGATGTTGGAGTCTACCGCCATCCCCACTGATAAAATAAACCCTGTAATTCCGGGTAAAGTAAGGGTAATTGGTACTAATTTGTATATAGCCAGGCTTATCAGTCCATAAATTATTAAACCGATATCTGCAAGAAACCCGGGTAGTCCATATAAAGAAATCATAAATAGACCAACAATTGCCAACCCTAGGATTCCTGCATATACACTTCTTTGCACTGCCTGGTCACCCAATGTAGCTCCAATTGTTTTTTGCTGTATAACTTCCAAAGGAACCGGAAGAGCTCCTGCATTAAGTTGGATTGCCAATTGCTTTGCTTGTTTAACATCAAAATTTCCGGATATCATTGCTTTCCCATCCAAGATGGGTTCATTAACTACCGGCGCCATCAAAGGAGCTTGGTCAAGAAAAATTGCTATTCTTTCTCCTTGGTGGTTTTTTGTTAATTCGGCAAATTCTTTGGTTCCTTCTGAATTAAAAGATAAACCAACTACTGGTTCACCCGTCTGTGGGTTGAATTGCACTTCAGCTTTTTTTAAATCTGATCCAGTCAGTTGAGTTTCCTGAAAATTAAATATTTGTGCAGCTGCTGAAGCAGTTGACTCTTTGTCTTCTTCCGGTGGTTTCTTAAACTGCAGTTGAGCAGTTTTACCTATCAAGTCAATTGCTTGGTCAACATTTTCTATTCCCGGCATCTCAACAATTATCCTGTATTTATCTTCTGTCTTAGCTGTTTGAATATTTGCTTCTGACACTCCCCATAAATCTACCCTTCTGTTAATAACATCTCTTGCCGAAGCTAAAGCTTGTTCACGGTTTTCTTCGCTTATATTATTCATGTCCGCTTCCAAAACTAAATGGGTTCCACCTTGTAAGTCCAAACCTTTTTTTACTGTTAAATCTCTTTGGAATTTGAAATCACCTAACTGAAAATTAATTTCCGGGGAGGAGATTTTGGTGTCTATTTTTATTGGTCCTTTGTTTATTTTAATCTGTAAGTTCTTAGGCAAGTCTATTAAAATTGTCAGTCCCAGTAAAAAAACAACCAGTAATAGTATTTTTCTTGATCTTTTTTGTCTCATTATTTATTAAGCCGTTTCTTTTTCCTTCAGTTCTGAGGACAATGGTAATTGTTGAGCACCGGAAAATTTGTAGATAATTTCTCCAGTAACTACTTTTGTCCTTACATCCACAGAATCTCCCACCTTAATCCCAACGCCTTTAACAAAACTTGAAGGCACAGTAACTCCGATACTGTTCCCGACTTTTATTACTTTCTGTTTCATGTATTTATTCTAACATTTTCTCTTCATCACCAATCAACATAACCCTGCTTGAAAAAAGCACCCTTTGTATAAAGGGATCTTTTCTCCTTTTCCTAAACTCAAATTCCTCTTCTTCCATTGCAGTATAATTAATTTCTCTTTCTATTTCAGATTCAGCATTTTTAACCACCAATGCAACTTGTGGGAGAACAATGTCTCCAACAATTAGCATATCTACTTCTGTTTGTTTGTGGGGTTTTCTTTTGACAAAATGTCCGCTCAGCATTGCATATTTGATTCTACCCATCTTATTTTGGTTCTCAATTATTGCTTTTCCAAGACCTGTTGTTTTAGCAACTAAATGTACCAATTCCGGATAAAACTGATAATTGGTGTTGAAAGTATAATATGCGCGGTTAGCTCTATCTTCTCTTTTAGCCATGCCTCTTTTCTCCATGCGTTTAAGCTCTCTTCTGACAGCATTGATTTCTTCTTTGGTTTTCCTTACCAACTGGCGTACATAATACATTTCACCGGGGTTGGATAAAAATGCTTGTAAGACCTTTACCCTCACTCGGGAAATCATAAAGTCTTTTAATTTTGCCATTTAATTTATTTAAATTAATAAGAGACTTCTGTTCCCAGGGGCAGGATTTCAAGCCAGATTTGGCCTGGTACAAATTCTATTTCTTCACCGCTAGAATTGAATATCTTAGTTCTGTCCAAACGTGAGTCCTTTTGCCATTCTCCTTCAATCACTTTTCCTTCTTGAAATACTAAAGCTTCTCCATCTCCTATATTATCATATAATAAGTGTACATTGTTGGGATAACCATCATTTGCACTTGACTCTCTCATAAATAAAACTGCAATATTTTTTGTTTTAAGCTGTTGATCAGTGTTTTTATCCATGTGCGGCTCTCCACCATTAAACCTTTTGTACAAACCGCTCTCAGGTTCATATTCCCACTTAACTGAGTATTCTTGATATCCTTCCCAAAAAGGAAATTCTATTAAATTTGCTTCTTCTTCACCTATTGTGGAATCGGTAAATTTCCAAGGAACAAAATAGTTTTCCCATGCTTCACCTTCAGGATTCTGGTAATTCCATTCTCTATTTTTAGCTTCTGCCCACAACCGCTCTGTGGTTGAATACATTGTATGTTCTGTTGCCACTGTCCTTCCTAATCTCTCATAGTCTCTCCAAAAAGTGGGATAACCAATTGAAAATTGATTAAGATCATTTTCTCCAGACCATCCGTAATCAACGATTTGTCCTAATGCATCTGCTTTAGCTCCATTTAAACATCCGTGACCGGTTTCTGGATCACAGTGAGCACCACCAACATGAGTATAAAGAGGATTTCCTCCGTACTCAGACGCCCAGTCCAAAAAGTATGTTCTGGCACTGCGTACAGGCCCAAGAATTGTTTCTTTAGCTTGTGCACGGCAGTAAAATACTCCCATAAAACGGGTAACTCCTCCTTCTGCAACCGCTTCATAAACAATATCAGCAGAAGATAATCCAGATTGCGGACGAGATTCTTCATGATTTTCTATCATTACGGTAAGTGGTCTTCTTTCCAGCCAACGCTCTTTTGCTGCTTTAGTAAACTTTTCTCCGTTTAACATACAAACTTCTGTTTTAGGAGCAGAAGTATCAATTAGTGTATCTCCATCTTTTTCATCCGGTAATGGTGAAGAAATTTCTGTTTTTCCTTTACTTCCGGAATTATTGTTAAAATAGTTAAATGCTGCCCAGGAAATACCGGTTGAAAGTATATATAGACCCAAAAAACCTAAAACGGTTAAAAATTTTCTTTTTTTCATTTTTTTCCTCCTCTTTTGGCTTTCTTTATTGCTTCCTTTTCCTCATTGGACAAAGGAAGTGATTTTCCTTTTCCTTGCTCCACTTCTTTTGCATAGATTCTTGTTGTTCCTCTGGTATGCAAAGAGCTAAGTATTATTCCATTTTCATTCTCATCCAATAATACCAAGCAAAAGCTTTGATCTCCACCCGTATCAGAAAAAGGATTAAAACGTACAAAGCCAACTTTTTGTAAATGTTTTTGTTTTTCTAATTCCAAGCTTTTACAGCGCTTGTTTATTTTATTACTTTTTTGATTAATGCTTCTGATTTCATTGAGAATACTGTCAAGAACTGTTTTTAAATTCTTTTTTGTAATTCCCTCTGTCAGACGCGTATAATGCTTGTTTGTTTTTACTATTAGAAAGGTTAAAACAGCCAACCAAACAAGTAAAATACCTTCAATTCCTAATATAAAATATTTGTCAAATATAATTTCCCAGTTCATCTTCTCCTATTTTAATGGCCTTTTGCAAACTTTGTCAATATGATAAGATTATCACAAATGAAGAAAAAAAATAAAGATGAATCTATTCTTTTTGCTCCCGCACACTTAATAAAAAAGGATTTGTTCAAAACAGGAATTATAAGTCTGATCTTTTTTATTATAATTTTTGCTTTATGGTTCTTTACCCAAGGTAATCTGCAAAATTTACCAAAAAAATTACCTTTTATATAATCCCAGTTTTATGATCTTATCTGCCATTATTTTTGCTATTAATTCATTTCCTGCTACATTCTGATGTATGTGGTCTCCCGGATTTATATACTTAAGTTTTCCTTCTTTGTTGTTATTTAATGTTTTCTCGTAAACATTGATTAAGGGAAGATTTGCTGCCTCACTAAATTTAATAGTATTTTTTATATACTTATGTATCCTTTCAGAATGCTGCCAGGCAGTATCTTCTGGCCAATTTATCCCGGCAGGGCCTTTACCAAATTCTTTTTTATTAGGCGCAATTGTGGCCAAAAACATGATCTGCGATTCAGTACTGCTTTTTATTTTATCTACAATTTTTACCATTGCTGTCCAATGTCTGTTCATTTCTGCCTCGCTATTGGAAAAAGGATTATATACAAAAGGATCAAGAATAATAATATCGGGATTTTGTTCTAAAATTGATTGATATTTTCTTTCTTGATAGTTATATGCCTTATCTAATCTTTCTAAACCTTTTTCAATATTTTCCGCTCCAATTCCATAGTTGAAAAGCTCTAATTCTGCCTCTGAATAATATTTTTCCAGTTCTTTTCTTAAATAAGGTAAATCTGTTCCCATCAAATCGGTCATGGAATCGCCAAAAACAGCAATCTTTATTTTACCTTTGTAATCTGATATTTTTATATCTTCTTTTTCTTTCTTCTTATTTTTTTCTGATATTTCTTTTTCATTTACGGAAAAGTGTTTTCTTTTTAATTTTGATTGAGGCTTAAAAGAAGATTTTATAAACTTTATTTTTTCTTTAGATAAATCCTTCTCTCCCAAAACTTTACCATCTTTACTTGACTCTACCAATGGTGAAGTTATTTTGTTTTTGCTTGCATAAGATTCTGTAATTGGAGAAATTAAAGCTTTTTTAAAGGATATTTTTGAAAAAGATTGGATCCCGATTCCAATTAATATACCGGTAAAAAAAAGAAAAATTGCATGTTTAACTTTCATATTTTTCTAAATTTTTTTTAATTTTCTGCAAGGCTTTTCCCCTTGAACTTAATTTAAGTTTCTCTGGCTTTGACAATTGAGCAAAACTTTTTTCCTTGCCCAGGGGTATAAAAACCGGGTCATATCCAAAACCTTTTTTGCCAGCTGGTTTTGTAGCAATTATTCCTTTACTTTCCCCTTTAGCAGAATAGGTCTTTTTCTCTATAGGATCATATAAAGCTACAACAGTAATAAAACTAGCTGTTCTTTTTTGGGGTCCAATATCTTTCATCTCTTTTAAGAGTCGCTCATATCCTTTTAATTCTGTTTCCTTGGCATACCTATGCGTCCTAACACCCAGCTTGTCTGGAAAAACATCCACTATTAAACCTGTGTCGTCTGCAAGTGTTAACTTGTTTGTTTTTTCTGCATAAAACATAGCTTTAATTATTGCATTTTCTTTTAAATCTTTTCCTGATTCCTCCGGCTCTTTATCTATTAAATCTTTTAAAAAATTGTTTTCTTGTAAAAATACCTGCTCAATATTAAGGTTCTGTAGAAAAAATCGAATCTCTTTTTGTTTTCCCGGATTGGTTGTTGCCACTAGTAATTGTTTCATTCCTCTTTAAACACCTCCGCAGTGTAAGTAAAAATTTCAACTTCCGGATCTTTATAGCATTCAGGAGGCAGTCCGGCTTTGTGAGCACAAAGATTAGATAAAAATGTTTCCTTATCCCAACCTTCATCAACAGCAACTTGAGGTAAGAATGTTCCTCCGCGCAATCCTTTTTTAATTAAGACCCCGTGCTTCCCGACCTCAACTTCTTGCCAATTTTGAACTTTTTTAGGAAGTGAAAGAACTGATATTTCCAAATTCAGATCATTGAGTTCTTCAAGTCTTACAGGATCAAATCGTGGATCATGTAAAGCCGCATCAATTGCCTTTTTCTGAACAAGTCTCCAAAGTTCTTTTTCCGGATTAAATTCTCCAATACAACCTCTTAGCTGCTCTCCTCTTTTCAGAGTAACAAATACTCCTCTTTTAATTTCCAATTGCGGATTATTAATCTTATATTCAGGAATCTTTTTATCTTTGAGGTATTTTTCAATTGTTTGTCTGGCAATTTGTAACAAGGTTTTTTTACTTTTAGAATCCAATATTTCTTCCGCTTTTTTTTTAGTTTTAATCCCGAATTCTTTAGGAGAAAAAGTAATTGCAGCATATCCCACAACCTTGTTTTTCTCATTTGTTACATCACCAGAATTTGTATATTTTATTAAATTCCAAACACCTTCAGTTTCTTTAACAATCTGCATTCCTAATTTTATGGGTTCTTTACTACAAGCGCAGGTATCAACATTTTTATTTTCTCTTTCCAGTCTTTTTATTGTATCTTTAAATATTTCCTGCTTGCCAGTTAAGATGGCATCAATAGTTTTTTTATCTACTTTTTTAGCAGTCTTATAGTCCGGATAATGTGATAAATCACTGCTAATAACAATCACTGTTCTTTCATACGCTAGTTTATTTATTAAGTCTGCTATTTCTGAATAGTCTTTTTCCTTTGTTTCTCCGAAAAGAATTGGAACAAGTTTAAATTCCTCAATGACTTTTTGTAAAAATGGCAACTGAACCTCTAAAGAGTGTTCTTCAGCATGTGCTTTAGAGGAAAACTTAAATCCTAATTTTTTGTTCACTAGTTTATTGGCAAATTCTTTATCAATCTGAACTTTGCCAAGGGGAGTTTCCCAAAAATCATTTCCATCAATTGCATATCCATCAAAAAATTGTTTGTGGCTTAATCCTATTAAAACTATTCGTGAAATTTCCTCGTCTTGAAGTTGCTTAAATCCAGCAGCAGCTGTTGAACCTGAATAAAGATATCCTGCATGGGGAACAATAATTAATTGCGGATGATCAACATTTTTTTCCGCTCCGGCTAGAAAATCATCCAGTTGATTACTTAGCTCGGTTTTGTTTGTAGAATAAAATGTTCCTGATACAGCAGATTTTCTTACCATTTCTTTTTCCAATGAATTTAGTTTTAATTTTAGGTCTTCTTGTTCATTTTGACAACCACTAAACAGAACAGCTATTAATATTAAAATAATTAAGGAGAAAAATGTTCTGCTTGTCTTTTTCATTTATCAGACAACTCAAGTTCAAACCCTTCTTTTCCTACCAAGATACATTTTGTTTTGCCGATTCTATCCTTTTTACCTGCATTTTCGTGTACATGTCCGGAAAAATGATACAAAGGCTGATTCCTTTCAATAAAATCTCTAACAGCACTGCTTCCTATATGCATATTTTCTGAAATCTTGTCCAAGCTTGTATTTTTAGAAGGTACATGGGTAAACAAGAGAAGGTTCTTAACCTTTTTAAAATTTTCCAGCCACTTTTTCAGTTGTTCTTCCTCAACATCCCCGGGTGTATTAAAAGGTGTTAAATTGGATCCGCCCATTCCTGCAAAATTATATTTTCCTTTTTTAAACAGCTGATTATGAAAATTTTTTATTGCGAATTTATTTTCCATCTGTTTGATTTGTTGAGGTGTTTCACTATTCCCGTGGATAAGCCAAAGATTTTTCTTTTTTTGGGAAAAGATTTTACCGGCACTATTTAAACCCGATCCTACTTGAGTAAAATCACCCAAACATATATAAATATCGGCTTTTTTATTTAAGACTTTTTTTAAGGCTTCCCAATCTTTGTGAATATCGGAAAAAATTATAAATTTCATTATCTTATTATACTTTTTAAAAATTGCGTTTTAAAGCCATTCTTTACTTAATTATTTTTATTTTTTTTAAAGCAGAAAAAAATAAAAAAATTCAAATATAATATTAAATATCTCAAAATACTAATCAATGTAATAAATAATATATTAATATATGTTTTTATTATATTAATACATATATTTATATATCACTAATTTTGTATAGATACGCTTTTCCACTTTGCTTAACATAGTTCCAATCTTTAAAAGTATAGGTATTGCATATAAAGATTGCATTTTTTTTAAGCTCTTTTAAAAATTTGTTTTTTAAATCTTGCATAACATAAGTAATACCGTAAACCACAACAAGATCAAATGACGCTAAGTCTTTTTCCCAGAAATTACCCCAATGTATATATGCTTTATTCTCCAAGCCTAGTTTTTTGATTTTTCTTCTTGAACGAAGAATTAAAAGCGGATTAATTTCATATCCGTGTGCTTCATAACCTGCTTTAGCCAATGCAATAACTATCCTACCGTCACCAGAACCCAGATCTACTGCTTTTTGTTTGTTTTTATTTTTGTTTGCTAGTTTTTGAATGTCTTTTACTGTTTTTTTATCAGTAGGAATATATGGCAGAAATTTTTGAAAAAAGGCAATCAGCAAAAACAACATGCCAGTTATTGCTAATAAAAAGCTTGGATCGTTTAATAACATATGTGTATTTTACTAAATTTAAGCTTGTTTTGACAAAAACCTTATTCAGTGCTAAAATTAATTCATACTAATTTACTATTAATTAAAATGAATATAACTACAAAAACCCAATACGGATTACGAGCAGTTATAAATCTGGCAAGGACTGAAGATGACAAGCCTAAATCCTTGTCCCAGATTGCTAAAGAAGAAGGAATTTCTTTTTCTTATCTGCAGCAAATTTTTGCAGACTTAAAAAAGAGTAAACTTGTCAAAAGCGTTCGCGGTGCGTCCGGTGGATACCGCTTAGCCAATACTCCGAAAAAAATTCCGGTAAAAAAGATTGTAGCTGCATTGGAAGAGCCTCTTGTTGAGGTTGCTTGCACTAACGGTAAATGTGACAAGGAATATGGATGTAAAGCCAAATTGGTATGGAATAAGGTTAATGATGCTATTTCCAAGACTTTAAATAATTTAACTTTAAAAGATTTAATTTAAGTTTATGCAAGTATATTTAGATCATTCTGCAACTACTCCTGTTGATCCGCAAGTTTTTAAGGCCATGAAACCTTATTTCACTGATAAGTTCGGTAACCCTTCCTCTATACATCAATGTGGACAAGAAGCTGCTTTGGCAGTTGAGGATTCAAGAAAAAAGATAAGTAATTTTTTAAACAGCAGTCCTGAAGAAATTATTTTTACCAGCGGAGCAACAGAAGCAAACAACTTGGCACAAAGAGGTTTAATAGAAAAATTGCAAGGAAAGCATATTGTTGTTTCCAGTGTTGAACATCATTCTGTCTTGGATACTGCAAAATTTCTGCAGAAAAATAATGTTGAGTTAACCTGGCTACCAGTGGATAAAAATTGCAGAACTAGTGTTGAAAAATTAAAAAAGGCAATACAACCAAATACTGTTTTGGTTTCAGTTATGTATGTCAATAATGAAGTAGGAACTATTCAGCCAATAGAAAAATTGGTCAATTATGTTAAATCAATTGATCAGAAGATATATTTTCATACTGATGCTGTACAAGCTGTTCAATATCTGGATTGTGATGTTAAACGACTTGGAATTGATCTTTTGTCTTTATCAGCTCATAAATTTTATGGACCTAAAGGTAGCGGACTTTTGTATATTCGTTCCGGCACACCTATAGCTCCACAAATAACAGGAGGCAGACAGGAAAAGAATAAAAGAGCAGGAACAGAAAATGTAGCCGGTATTGTTGGAATGGCAAAAGCAATGGAATTAGTGGACAAAAATAAAGAAGATACAAAAAGTAAAACACAGAATTTAGCCGATAAAATAATTAAGGGATTAACAGAAAATATCCCTAATATTGAATTAACCGGACACAAAACTAAAAGAGCTCCGCATATTGTCAGCTTTACTATTCCGGGGATTGAAGGAGAATCAATGCTTTTAATGCTGGATGACAAAGGGATTGCTGCTTCTTCAGGATCAGCATGTACCTCTGGTTCTCTAAAACCTTCGCATGTATTGACAGCTATGGGGATAAAACCTGAAATTGCGCACGGATCTTTAAGAATTTCTTTGGGCAAATACAATACTGAAAAACACGTTGATTATTTAATTCAAACCCTTCCCCCTATTGTTAAAAAGTTAAGAAAGATGTCGCCTCTATGAACAATATAAAACAGTTATATTCAGAAAAAGTTTTAGAGCATTTTCGTAGTCCCAAAAATTTGGGTGAAATGGAAAATCCCGATGGCGTAGCCACTATAGGTAACCCTGTTTGTGGAGATGTTATGAAGATGTATATTAAAATCGGCAAAAAAAATGATAAAGAGTTTATAAAGGATATTAAATTCCAAACCTTAGGTTGTGGAGCAGCAATCGCCACCTCTTCTATGGCAACAGAGTTAGTTAAGGGAAAAAGCTTGCAGGAAGCACAAGAAATTACTAATCAGACAATTGCAGATGCCTTAGAAGGTCTTCCTCCTGCCAAAATGCACTGCTCAAACCTGGCAGCCGATGCATTGGAAAAAGCCATTCAAAATTATCAGAGTAAAAAAAGTACAAAAAAACCTAATAAAAAGCAGTAAAAAGAAAAATAGTATATTTTGTTTTTCAAAAATACTTTTTTAAATATTTTTAAAGCAAAAAATCCTGATAAAAAAGAAGTAATAAATCCAACAGCTCCATTAATTATATTAAAATTAAGATTTTGCATATTAACTGCTTCAAAAATAAAAGCTCCAATAATAGTAGGTATTAAAAGTATAAAAGAAAATTCGAAAGCTTCTTCTTTTTTTAAACCTGCCCATACACTGGCTGTAGTTGTAGCTCCTGAACGGGATATTCCAGGCAATATAGCCAGTCCTTGAGCTATACCGATAAATATTGCTTTTTTAATATTTAAATCTTTAATTTCTTCTTTGTTATTTTTCACCAGCCTATTAGAGATTAACATCATTCCGGTAATTAAAAGAGAAATTCCTACTATAGTATTAGAAGAAAAAATAAAGCCAAAAAAAGGTTTTAATATTAATCCCAATATAAAAACAGGAATTACAGCAAACATAACTTTATTACAATAATTTGTAAGTCTCTTCTTAGTCTTAAGTGTTTTTAAAAAAAAGTGTGTTAATTTTAATAATTTTTCCCTAAAAAAGATAATAACTGCTGTTAAAGTGCCTAAATGTATTAATATATCAAAAAAAATTGGTGGCTCATCAAATCCTAACAAGTTTTGGCTCACAACTAAGTGTCCAGATGAAGAAATAGGCAAAAATTCAGTAAGACCTTGAATAAGGCCTAATAAAACTGCTATCTGCAAACTCATTTATTTTTTAGAACTCTTTTTTAGGTCTTTATGCCATTCCTCTAGCAAATTCTTAACAAGATCTTTTCCTCCAAGTCCTAAAGCCAAACCAAAACCTAAAGATAAAGCTGCTATCAAACCAATAAAGATTGCATTAACAAATGTTTGTGCAATTCCTAACTCGTTGATTGCTGCTAAAACACCAAAAATTACTACTAAATAACTGCCCACTTTTGAAAGCAAGCGTGCAGTTTTAATATTCACCTGAGCTAAAGATCCTTTAATAACATTTTCAACTAAACCTGCTGCTAAAACAGCAATTGCTAGAATAAATACAGCCGAAATTGCTCTAGGTATATAGCCTAAAATTCTATTTAATACCTGTGAAACAGTTGTCAATCCCAAGATGTTTATTGCTGTTACTGAAAAAAGCAATAAAATTAACCATCTGACAATTTCTCCAATCACTTCCTCAATTTTCAAAACAATATCTGATTTGTCAAACAATTCTTTTAACCCGCTTTTTTTGAATAATCCCGGTAATTTGACTGCTTTTAACAACTTAACAACTAGTTTCTTTGCCCAGCCTGCCAAAAATATTCCCACAATAAAAACTACAATTGCAGCTAAAATTGTAGGAAAATATGAAACAACGTTAGTGATAACTGTGTTTAGAGCCATAAAAAAGCTCTCCTGCCAATTTTGTGATAATCCATTCATTTATTCCACCTCCTTTCTAACATCTAATTGTATAACAAAATTATACAAAAAATAAAGCTGTTTATTTCCTAGTGTTTTACTATGAAATATGTTAAAATTAATTACTCGGGAAGCTGAAGTGACGCTCTGATTTAGTTCAGAGAGGAAAGTCCAGACAGCTGGAGGCAGGGTGACTGCCGTAAGGCAGTGGTTTACAACTTTGTTGTAGAAACGGTATAAGCCACAGAGACAACAACTCGCCTTGGTTTCAAGGATAGAGGGTGAAAAGAGGTAATTCCCCCTGCTGCAACCTCCGTGCGTTCGTCTGAGCATGCCTCCGCGAATCGAACGAGTTTGAGGGCATAGACAAATGTCACTTTAAAACAGAATCTGGCTTACGGGCTTCCCGAGTATTTATTCTTCGTCGTCGTCTGAAAAAAGATGAGGATGAAATTCTTCAGCAATTATTTGCCCTGTCAAAAGAATTGGAAGAGAAAGCAATGTTCCTCCTATACCTCCAAGCTTAAAACCAACCATTAAAGCAATAAGTGTTACTAAAGGATGGAAGCCAATGACCTTTTTCATAATAAAAGGAACAATTATATTATTCTCTAATTGTTGGACCAAAAAATACAAAGCAAAAACAGCCAATACCATTGGAGGGGAATATGAAGCAGCTACTAATAACGCCGGGAGCATAGAAAGAGTTGGACCAATATTTGGTACAATTTCTAAAATTCCGGCAATTATTGCCAAAGGAAGGGCAAACTCAATAGCCAAAAGTTTTAAGCCTATCCATACTAAAAGACCAACAATAAACATAAGAGTAATTTGTCCTCTTACCCAGCCGCCTAAACGGTTTTCAAATTTTTGTACTATTCTTATTGCCTTATCTTCATCTCCATCATCAAAAAAATATTTTAAATGGTTTTCCATTCCCTTTCTTTCAACTAGAAGATAAAAAATTATTACCACCAACGCAGCTATTCTTAAAATATTGGATACTGCAAGGTTTATAATTTTGAAGATGTTTCCCGGGATTCTACTTATTTCACTAATATAATCACCAATCCGGAAATCCATATTTAAAAATTCAATCTGCTCAAACATCATTGGCAGATTATTAATAAATGTTGTAACTTGTTCAACAACAATAGGAATAATAGATGCAATTGCTCCTGCAAGGAGTCCAATAAATATCAGATAAAAAACCAGAATAGAAAGAAAGCGCGGTACTTTAAATTTTTCTAATTTTCTCACTACAGGAGCAAGAGCGGAAGCAGATATAATTCCAATAAACAAAAGTAAAATAAAATCCCTGATTAAGTAAAGCACCCAGGCAAGTATTAAAAGAACAATTGTTCTTATAATCGTTCGTGAAGTTATTTCAATTTTTTTTACTGTCATATTCTCCTTAATTTAAGATACCAAAATAAATATCCTTTAGTCAATTATTCATTTATCATTTTATTTAAAATTCTCCAGCGCCGCTTTTTCTCTTTGTGAGGTACATCATCTTTATATTTTGCAGCTACTGTTCCCGGACGTGGTGAGTACCTGGCAACATATGCTTTAGAGAAATTTACTTTTTTACAAAGTTTTACTGTATTTTGAAATTGCTTTTTGGTTTCTCCGGGAAAACCAACAATAATATCAGTACCAATAGTTAAGTCCGGAATAGTTTTTTTTGCTTTATTTATCAGTTTTAAATATTCTTCTGCTGTATAGTCTCTGTTCATTTTTTTCAGGATTTGATCATCCCCTGACTGAACAGGCAAATGCAGGTGTTTTTCAATTTTAGGAAGTTTCATAGCCCGTAATATATCGTCAGTGAGATCCCAGGGATTGCTGGTAAGAAACGCAATACTTTTTATGCTTTTTATTTGATGAATTACTGCCAATAAAAAGCCAAAAGGAGTAGAATATTTACACTTTACTTTTTTGCAGTTAAATTTTACTCGCTTTTCTAATTCTCTTATTTGGCTTTCCCACTCTTTTTTTTCAAAATCTAATCCGTATGAATTTACATTTTGCCCTAAAAGAGTAATTTTTGTGTAATCAGTTTCTGCTAATTTTTCTATTTCACAATAAATTTCAGTTAGATTTCTGCTTTTTTCTCTCCCTCTTGCATAAGGAACTACACAATAACTGCAAAAATTATTACATCCCGACATTATTGGAACCCAAGCGTGTTTCTTCTTTTTTCTTTTGGGCAAAACCTTTTTGTCCAAAAATTCAGGAGTTTCAATAAATGAATTCACCTCGGGTAGTTTTCTCTTAAGCCATTTTTTACCATGATAAAGCATACAGCCGGTAAGAATTATTTTTTGTTCTTTTTTGTTTTTGGAAAGGTTATTCACTAAACCAAAAACCCGGTTTTCTGCAGATTCTCTAACAGAACAGGTATTTATTATCACAAGTTCTGCTTTATTAGGATCTATTGCCGGTTTATAGCCTCTTTTTTCCATTAATGCGGCAATTTTCTCTGAATTTACCTCATTTATTTGACAGCCGAAAGTGGCAATATAATATGTTTTATTTTTCATTTTGCATTTTTATTGCCAGTATAGTAGTAATTGGAACCGCTGTTATTAAACCAATGCTACCGACTAAAGTTCTGACAATTTCCTCGGCAATAATTTCATAATTAACTATTTCCATAAACGGATGCGGATTATTAATAAATAAAAGCAACAAAGGTAAAGCTGCTCCTGTATAAACCAACACTAAAGTATTAACCATAGAAGCAATGTGGTCACGACCGATTTCCATTGCCCTGTTAAAAAGTTCTTTGTCTTTTATTTTTTTGTTTGCTTTCTTGAGTTGATCTATTATTCCCGCTTGAGATATTGATACGTCATCCAAAATTCCCAAGGTTCCAATTATTATTCCTGCCAATAAAAGTCCTCTTACATTAATTTCTCCACCTTTCATTTGCTGTAAAAAGCCTGCTTCTTCCGAAACAAAACCACTCAACCTTGTAGCTTGAACAAAAACTTGTGCTAGTAACCCGGTAATACCCAAAGAAATTAATGTACCAATCACAGCAACCGTTGTCTTTTTTTCAAATCCATGAGACATGTAAAATGTGGCTGGGATAATCAAAAGTGAACTTAATAATGAAACCAAAACTGGATCTTTTCCTTGGTTTATGAGAGGCAGTATTAACATAAATATGACTACAAATGAAAAAGCCATTCCAATCAGTGAAGTCAATCCTTTAAATCTGGCAACTGATAAAACAAGAGCCACAAATATCAAAAACAACCAAAAAAGACCGCTAGTCCTAACAAAATCCACAACATAATACTGAACATTGCCTTCCAAGTTTGTACCGGATTCCAAAATTACTTCGTCCCCTTTTTTTGCCTTTCTCTGTTTTACAGCTCCTGACATCTGTACCAGTGCTTCAACTTTATCTATATTTGCTTTATCATTTGTAATTTTAACTTCAACTTTTTGAAGATTTGTCATTCCTTGCTTTTCTTCACTAATCACATTAGTTATTACACCTTGATAAGTAGCATTTTTCTGCGCCATTGCAGGATTAGCTAAATATAGTATAAATAATAAGCTGATAATTAATTTCTTAAACATACATTCACAATTATACACTGACATAAGTAAATGATAAAATATATGATTGAATGAAAACAATAAAACTTAAGCAAATACCAGAAAAAGAAATTATAAAAAAAGTTGCTGCTGTCCTTAATAAAGATGGAGTTATTATATACCCAACCGAAACTTGTTATGGAATTGGCGTGGACGCCACTAACCCGAAAGCAGTACAAAAATTACTCAATTACAAAGGGTTTCGCAAGGGTAAACCAATTTCTATTGCTGTTTCGGATAAGAAAATGGCCAAGAATTATGTTGAATTTAATAAAACTGCAGAAAATCTTTATGATAATTTTCTTCCGGGTCCTATTACAGTAATTTCAATGGGTAAACATAAAGTTGATTCTAAACTTGAATCAGAAAAAGGCACATTAGGAATAAGAATTCCAGATTATGAATTAACAAGAAAAATAATAAGAAAATTTGGGAAGCCAATAACAGCAACTTCTGCAAATATCTCCAATAAAAAAACACCATATAAAATTAAGGATATTTTAGTATGTCTAAGTCAAGAAAAAAAGAAATTAATTGACCTTATTATTGACGCGGGGGAACTGCCAAAAAGAAAACCGTCTACAGTCGTAAGCACAACAAAAGAAAATCTAGAGATTATTAGAGAAGGGAAAATAAACTTTAGTGATTTAAATTCAAGAATTTCAACAAGTAGGTCTAATCAAGAAACTCAAAATCTTGCTATTTCCCTGACAACTGACCACTTTAAATATTTAAATGAAGATAAATGTTTAATTTTTGCTTTGCAAGGAAAGCTGGGCACAGGAAAAACCGAGTTTTGTAAAGGAATTGCCAAAGCTTTAAATATAAAAAGTACTATCAAGTCACCCAGCTATGTACTAGTCCGTGAATACAATTACTCTTTAAATAAAAAAAGTGGAATGTTTTTTCACATAGACACTTGGCGTATGGAAAACCCTCAAGAACTGGAAAACCTCGGTTTTAAAAGAATGCTTAAGCCAGGAAATGTAATTGCAGTTGAATGGATTGAAAAAGCCAAATATCTTGTTGATCAGTATAAATCAAATCCCAATATTAAAATAATTTGGGTATCAATAAAATATACTGACAACAAAAAAAATAGACGAATTGAGGTCAGTCATGAATAATAATCCTATTATTTTATCTATTGAAACATCATGCGATGAAACAGCTGCAGCAATTACTTTTGCACGAAGAGTTTTAAGCAATATTATTCATTCACAAATTGAAGTACATAAAGAATGGGGAGGGGTTGTTCCTAACCTTGCAAAAAGAGAGCATAAAGAACATATAGGTGATGTTATTGAAACAGCACTTAAAAGAGCTAACCGCGTTAGAAAGCATTTTAATCTGCCCATTGATAAAATTAAATATAAAAAGCTGGATGCTGTTGCTGTTACCCGTGGACCCGGACTTGCTCCTTCACTAGAAGTTGGAATAGAAAAAGCAAAACAACTTTCTTGTGATTTAAAAAAGCCTTTAACAGCAATCAACCATATGGAAGCGCATCTACTTTCTTCTTTTGCTTTGAATTCAAAAGGAAAAGGACCCCTTTCATCAGAAGAACATGACTTTCCTTTTCTTGGCCTTTTAATATCTGGAGGACATACACAGCTTGTATTAATGAAAAAATTCGGAAAATATGAATTATTAGGAGAAACACTTGATGATGCAGCTGGTGAAGCTTTTGATAAGGTTGCTAAAATGCTTGATTTAGGCTATCCTGGAGGACCAATAATTGAAAAGCTTGCAGAAGAAGGAAATGCTGACAGATTTGAGCTTCCTGTTCCCATGCGCAAACATAAGTCTCTAAATTTTTCCTTTTCCGGATTAAAAACAGCTTGCATGTATAAAATAAAAGAATTTGATGAAAAAACTAAAAATGCACAATTTTACAAAGACTTTTCTGCTTCATTTCAAAAAGTTTTAACTAAATCAATCACTAACAAACTGGAAAAAGCAATGGATAAATATCCTGTTAATAAACTTCTTCTAGGAGGCGGTGTTATTAATAACTTATACGTTAGAAACAAGATAAGACAAACTGCAAAGAAATACTCTATGCCAGTTACTATTCCTTATTCTGATCGTTTACTGGGAGATAATGCAGCTATGATTGGAATTGCTGCTTATTATAAATACAAAAGAAAAGAATTTGTAAAAGATATTTATTCTTTAGAACGCAGGCCCAGCCTTAATTTTAACCACTAAACATTAAAACTTCTGGCTTAAAGAGCATTAAAATTCCAATAATCAGCATTAAAAGGCCTCCAATAATATTGGAATATCTTGCATACTTAGATTCAATTCCTACTGTATGGAGGGTAATCATAGCCGTAAAAAAAATGATCAAATCATCAATCATAAAAAATAGAATATATAAAAGTAAATAAGAATAATACTCCCACATTGGAAGTTTGCTTAATGTTAAAACCTTGGTAAATATTGCCGGAAGACCTGCGGAACAAACAAGCTCTACCATATTAACTGCAAAAGCAAGAAGAATTATTCCAATTATTGCTATAAATAAACTATTTTTCTTAACAATATTTTTAATTTTATAAAATATTTTACGTCTTTTTTCATCCCCTGTAACTTTGCAGCCGCCGTCTTTGTTTTTATAAAAATCATAAAAATTATATATTCCCACACCTACTGCCAAAGCACCAATCAAATACCTTACCCAAACTACATAGCCCAAAAACAAAAAGAAGTTCAGCCATGCAACCATAAAAAGAAAATACACAAAAGAAGAAGCAACAATAAATACGCTACCAAGGATCCAACGTCTACGTTTGTTCTCAATTCCCAATAAAAGACTAATTAGAAACAAAAGCACCCACATTGCACACGGATTAAACCCGTCCAAAAATCCTAAGACAATACTGAATAAAGGAAGGGAAAGTTCTTTTGTCTGAATTTTCCCTAAAAGGGGTACACTAACTGAATTAGGAATTACTGATTTATCTTGCTTTTCCTGAGGCAAAAGGCATTTGACTGCTTCTTCAATTTCTTTGCCTGTTGTTTCTTCATCATAAAAACCAATAAAATATTGGTCTTCAATTACTGTAAACGGAACACCTCTTACATTTGCGTCCACTTTTTCTGCCAGTTTCTGCATATGCTCTTGATTTTCCCTATTTCCGGAAACTTCGTATCTTTGAACATCCAATTCAGGATATTTTTTCTCAAGTTTGTCTAGAAATTTCTTTTCCTCAGCACAATGGGGACATCCTTTTGCCCAAAAAAAATGCACTTCAACATCTTCACACTTGTGTTCTTGAGCATTAAGAACAGGAACAAAAGAGAATAATAACAATAAAATAGATAGTACAAAAAGACCTAATTTCCTTAAATTCATTTGTCTTTGTTTTCTTCACACAGTTCAATTAATTCATCCTTAGGATGTTCTCCTTGGAGACGCATAAATTCTTCACCATCTTTATTTAGAAAGATGAAAACCGGAAGCTTACCTTCTTTGAGCCCGTATTCTTCAACTTCTTCCCTATCGTGATCATAATCAAGATATTCTGTTTCCAACCATTCCAGCTCTTCTTCAATCTTTTTCCAGCGGGGCTTCATAACTAGACAACCTGGACACCACTCAGCACCAATTTTAATTACTTTCATTTTAACCTCCTCTTATTGAATTTTTTGCTAAATTTTTTCTACAAAATTATTATAATACTCTCATCTTTGTATGCAAGCGGGTTTTTATTCAGTAAGAAACTCAATTTCTTTTAAAACTTCTTCTTTTTTGCTTTTCGGAAGCAAGTATTTGGATTTGGGTGACTGTTTCAGATCACGGCAAAAAACAATTCCTTCATTTAAGAGTTCTTTTTCTTCTGGACGCGTCAATGTTTCCAAACAAGTTATAGGATACAAATCACTGTTTTCAACTAGTTCACTCAAACTCCATTCACCACTGTAATTCCAGCTAATTACTTTTAATCCTACGCACTCTGAGTATTCAACTGCTTTGGAAGTCATTTTCGTGTTGGTAACCAGCCACATTTCATCTAACTGCTGAGCTTCTTTTAAATCTAAATAACGAGCATAGATGTATAAAGCATTTTGAATATCTGTTTTTGTTCCCCTTTTATTGTGGTATTTACATTCAACAGCAAACTTTTTATTATCTTTTTGGGCAATCACGTCAACTTCATGACTAACACACTTACCCATTAATTCTTGCGCTGTCTCTGTTTTATATCCTTTTTTTTGTAAAAGACCCGCAATAAATTTTTCAAATGGATAGCCTGTTGGTCCAAGTCGCATAATTGCTTTTTTTAAACTATATTTTGAAGCAAGGTATTTTTCCTGCCGATCAAGCTCTTCGGAAACCAAATCATAGATTTCTTTGGTGGAAATTCCTTCATAAAGTTTATCTTTAACTTCTGCAATTACTTTTCCCCTTATAGTTTTACCAATTCCGGCCCTTATCATAGATTGATTAAGTTTTTCCTTAGAAAATGTCTCTTTTGTACCGTCAGCTTTTATAACCTTAACCATTAGTGTCCTCCGCAGCCTGAACAAGAAGAGCAATTTCCTGAAACACATCCCCCCGTATTTCCGGAACTAAAAAAAGTGCCAAATTTCTGCCTAACTTCCGTACTTTCACATTCAGGACAGAAAACTTCCAAGCTTTCTTTGTCTTCAATGGAAGCTTCTATTTTAAACGTTTTTCCGCATTTATTGCACTGATAACAATATTTGGGCATTTTAATCCTTTATTTTTATAATTTTTAATTGATTATAAATTATTCTTGTGGGCTAGGATAGATTCGAACTATCGACCACTATTTTATAAGAATAGCGCTCTACCCCTGAGCTACTAGCCCAAAACATTAATATTATACCAATATTTTCCGGGTATATAAATAAGGGAGCTTTCTTTAATTTTCCCCTCTATTATTAATTGTTGGGAACCAATTCTGCAGCTGGAGTACTTTCTTCCAGCTTTTCTAAAGAAGTTTCTGACTCCCAAGTATCTGGCTCAAAAATAGGTTCAAGCGCTTTTTTAATTAACCAGACATTATCAGAATCTTTTTTACGTACATATGTGGAAAGAAAATCCGGACCTCTTTTGCCAATATAAAAATTTACTGCTTCTTGGTCTCCTGATTTCAAAATGACTTGTATTGCATTTTCAGTTACCTGATAAACATCTCTTTTATCTGAATTTTGAGATGCAAGCTCTTGTTTTTCCATGTCTTTTACGATTTGTAAAAGGGTCTCTATTTTATTTTTCTCAGCTGATTTGGTTGCTTCCTTTCTTTGCCATTCATCTGCTTTTTTTTGTAAAACTGTTTCTTCATTATTTTGTTTTATAATAATCTGATCAATTTTATCAATATCTAAACCAGAAAATAAAAGTTCTTTCTCTTGATTTAAGGGATTTACATCTTTTGGGACTAATCCTCTTTTAAAAATAAAAAGCCCGCTGATTACCATGATTAAAATTATCAGAAGAATTTTTGTGTTTTTATTCATAATTTATATTCTTTTTTGTTTTGATAGTAAAGATAAGCAAACCCCAGCAAGCCTATTAAAATTGGCATTCCTAACATATTTACATATTTATAAACTTGCCTTTTTTGACTTGATAATTCAATTAAGGGACGGATGTCTTCTGATTTTACCCTGATTTTTGATAAACCCTCACCCAGAGTCAAATACTCAATTAAATTAACAAAAAAGTGTAAATTTTGTGGAGACCTCTGAACAATTCCTTCCCTAATAAAATCAGAATCTCCAACAACTGCCATTTTACCGTTTTCCGTTGAATTTACTTTTTCCGCCTCAAAAACTTCCGGCTTATCTTTATCTGCAAAAAAACTGGTCAGATTGCCTTCGAGCACTGCAGCCAACGGTTTACTTCCTTCTGATTTTGGAATAAAGCTTTGAAAAGGATTAAGATCAATATTCCCAGTTTTTTTCCATGAATTTTTTGAGGAAAAAACCAATCCTTTAATGTCCTGATTTTGCTCATCGTATTCTAAAGGAGAAACCCAGGGAAAAACAATTTTTTGCAGCCCCTGTGTAACCGGAAACTCTTCATTCATATTTTGTTTTACTGATTTTACCCAGTAAGGATATGGGGAAAGCGTCATTGTCTGACCATTATTGAAATTGGCAATTTCATTGCTTTGATCTAAAACCAAACTGTTTTTGACTTCGATTCCATAATTTTTTAACATTTCATTTAGATTGTGATTTGTTTCTGTTGGTATCAGATTATTAGTTACTTCATAAGAATCAAGTAAAAACGCAATTGGTTTACCTTGCATTAAAAACTGGTCAAGAACATATTTGCTATTATTATCAAATTTCTTTGTGGGCCCCATCACAACTAGACTGGAATAATTATCCGGAACAAGTTGAGCTGATTCAGTGGAAATTGAGAAATCACTTACTTCAAATTCCTCACCTAAAACTTTTTTTGCTAGTATTTCTTCTGTGGCAAGTTCTCCTTGAACAGATACTGGATTAATTGTTCTTTCTCCATGTCCTGTGGTAAAGGCAATCCGTGGATCTTTATCACGCGTAAGTTTATATATTTTAGAAGTCAATTGGTATTCCAAGTCGCGGGTAGATTCAACTAAAGGAATCACCTCTGCTTGGTCTTCATAAACAATTGCTACACCCAAAAATCCTTTAGTTACCTGTAACTGATCTTGCTGAATATCTTGAAATTGCAATTGGGGGATGCCAAGCCTTTGTGCCTCCTGAATTAATTCTTCGTCTTCTCCCGGATTAATCCATTGAACTCTTACTTTTCCTTGCGAAATAAATTGATAATCTCTTAAAACGTCTCTCAGATATTGCTTTACTTGTAAGTATTGTGCCGGAAGATCTTCTGAAGCATACACTTTTATATTAACAATATCATCTAGTTCTTTAAGCTTTTCTTTACTTACTGCAGAAAGCGTATATGTATCTTTAGCTGTTAAATCTATTTTTAAAGTATAGTTATACAATAAAAAGTTGATTACAAACAGAACTGCAATAATTAAGTATGTTTTATATTCTTTTATAAATTCAACTATTTTTTGTTTTATTTCCATTTATTTATTAAATCCAATATTTTTAATAGTCAGCCAGACAAGGATTGCCTTGGCGGAAAGAAAATATACCAGATCTCCAATATCAATAACTCCTTTTGCAAAATTAAGAAAGTGCGTGTTGGGACTTATAAATGAAAGTATATATTGTAATTGGAAAGAAACTCTTTCTAAGATAAAATTCTGACCCAATATATGAAGTGTAAATAAAACCAGACCGGTTATTAATGCAGTAATTACTTGTTCTTTGAAAAAAGTCGAGATGTATATTCCAACACTCGCATAAAAACCTGCTAAAAGCAGTGTTCCTAAATATCCTGATATTATTGGTCCAATATCTGGATTACCAATTAAAAACAAAGTTACGGGGATAGACAAAGTAAAAAATAAAACAGCAGTAAAAAAGATAATAAAAGAAAGTAGTTTAGATATTGCAATCTGCCATTTTTTAACAGGCAAGCTTAAAAGAATTTCTAAAGTTTTACTCTTTTTTTCTTCGCTGAAAGCACTCATCTCTGCTGCTGCAACAAAAAACAAGAGAATTAGTGAAAGATTAGTAAAATACGGACGCATTGTTGCCTGTCCAATTAAAAAAACATTGTTAAAATAAAAGAAATTATTTAAAAGTAAAAATAATACTGCAAATATCCACGCAACCGGTGAATGAAATAAATGATAAAGTTCTTTTTGAACTAATGCTTTAAATTTTTTCATGATTTTGTTAATGATTGAAAAATTTCTTCTAGACTTCTTTCTTGGGTTATTTTCTTTAAATTACCCGATTTAACAATTTCACCTTGATGAATAATTACAACTTCTTCACATGTTTGTTTTACTTCAGAAAGTATATGGCTTGAAAAAATCACAGTCTTTTTTTTAGCCAAGTCTTTAATAAGATTTCTTATTTCCGCTATTTGGTTTGGATCCAATCCCACTGTTGGTTCATCCAATACTAAAACTTCCGGATTTCCTAGTAAAGCAGCTGCCAGACCTACTCTTTGTCTATATCCTTTAGACAGATGATCAATTTTTCGTGAAATTTCACTGCTTATGCTTGTTTCTTTAGCCACCTTATTTATTTGTTCTTCAATCTTATTAATTCCTTTAGCTTGTGCAATAAAAAAAAGATACTCATAAATCTTAAAATCTTTATAAAGCGGATTGTCTTCGGGTAAATAGCCAATTTTTTTCTTAACTTCCACTAAGTTTTCTTGAACAAGCTTCCCATTAATAAATACTTGACCTTTACTGGGTTTAAGAATACCCATAAGGATCCGCATAGCAGTTGTTTTTCCTGCACCGTTTGGACCAAGAAGTCCAACAATTTGACCTTTTTTAATTTGCAAGTCAATTTTTTTTAAGGCTTTTACTTTACCAAAGTTTTTACTTACGTTTTTAAATTCGATCATACATATTTTAAATTACAAAATTTTTAAAAAAATTTCAAGCTTTTTTAACTAGATGCACTTGAATAACTTCTAAGTGACTTTTTCCAGATAACTAATGAACCTGTAAAAAATAAAAAACTAATTATTGTACTTATTATAATATATCGGGGTTGCAAAATTCCCATCAAGCTCTTGGCAGGAAAAGTAAAAATTACTGCAATTGGTAGAATATATGTCAGTACAAAACGCACCTTTGAGTTATAAATATCCACCGGCACCCTTGCTAATGTTGAGAGATCACGATATACCCAAATTGCATGGTCAACTTCAGTAGTCAAAACACCCAAAGATGCAACTAAAATATGAATCGCTGTAATAATTAAAAACCCTAAAATCGTTGTTAGTATAAAAACAAAAAAACTTGCAATAGAAATTCCCCAGTTTCTCCACATCAACATCCCAATTACTACAAAAAACAAAGGAATATCCAAAATGTCTGTATGATGCGTTAACGCTTGAAACAAGGGATTTACAGGCTTAACCAAGTCCAAGTCAAATCTTCCAGACACCACTTTATTACGAAACCAATAAATACCTCGGAAAAATATTTGTCCAAAAGAATCCAATAAGTTGTATATTAAATAAAAGTTTATTATGGTGTTCAAATCATATCCTCCAACTGTCTTTTTTTCTCCAAAAACTGCTGTTAAAGCAATAATATAAAAAAAGAAACGGACAAATTTCCCCAGAATAAACATCAAAGAAGCCCCTGGGCTTACCAAACTGTTTTGTAAAGAAAGCAAAGCTGTTTTTAGCCAAACTTTAATATATTTTTTCATATTCCTGCCGCCGTATAATTTTTAAGTCCTTTATTCCACATATATCTGCTAAAAAACTTTAGTAATAAAATCCAAATCAGCATTAATCCCAATCCTGCAAATATTTCTGCTTGTGATAACTTTCCTAGATATACTTGTAAAGGGAAATAAATTAAAAATGCAGAGGGAAAAAATTGTAAAAACCCTAGAAAAGAAGGAAGTACATTTAAAGGCACATAACTACCGGACAAAAATCGGTTACTGACATTAAAAAGAAATCGCATCGGCCAACCATGATTTTCCGGATACCAGAAAGTTAATAAACCAATTACTAAACTCATATAATAGAAAAGCAAAAGGCTTAAAAACATAGCTACAAAAAAGCTTAATAAATTTAAGATATTATTTTGTACTATAAAAGGTGGTTTTAAAATTAGAAAAATTCCGCTTAATTCAAAAATCAAAAAGAAAACATTAGCTGCCTTGTCAGCAACATCAATAAAAAATAGTTTTCTTAAATATTTAAAAGGCTGCATTAAGTGTTTGCTCAGAGTTCCCCTGCTTATATCACTCCCCATTTGGGGAGTCCTTGAAGAAAGTACTAAACTTTGTAATAAAGAACTCAGTAGGATATATGTTAACATTTCTCGGCTTTTATATGGTCCAATAGAATCATTATAAAAATATATCGCCTCCCAAAAAAAATAGATACCCAGAAATGTAATAAGGGAACGCAGTCGCCAAACAAAAAAATTAATGCGGTAAACAAAAATATTCTGCCAAGTAATCTTAAATATCTGGAGATATTTACTAAAATTCTTTTTTTTAAGCTTCATCTTCACCGGTAAAGACTTCTCTGATGATGTCTTCAATAGCTACTTCTTCAATGTTTAAGTCTGCAATTGGAAAATTCTTTAAAAGCTCCGCAGCAGCTAAAGAGCTAACACTTCTTTTAACTTTTAAGATAACTGTGGGATAATCATACTCTTTTATCTCTGCAATTTTTGCAAGCTTTTCTTCTTCAACTTGCTCACTCAGGTTTATTTTTATTAATTTGTGATCAGCATATCTTTGTACTATTTCAGTCAGCTTTCCGTCAAAAACAATATTTCCTTTATCAATTATAATCACACGATCACAAAGTTCTTTAACATCACTCATGTAATGAGACGTTAACAAGATAGTTGCTTTGTGCCGCTTATTGTAAATTTTAATAAACTCCCTGACTTTTTTTTGCATTACAACATCTAATCCAATCGTTGGTTCATCAAGAAATAGAACTTTAGGTGAATGAAGTAGAGCAGCAATCAGTTCACATTTCATCCGTTGTCCTAGAGACATTTTTCTTACTTGAACATCCAAAATATCTTTAACATCCAATAATTTCACCAACTCATCTAAAGATTTTTTGTATTCTTCATCGGATATTTCATATATTTCCTTATTCAATAAAAAAGTTTCTGTTGGAGGAAGATCCCACCAAAGCTGATTTTTCTGTCCCATTACTAATGCAATTTGCTTAAGAAACGCATCTTTTCTATTCCAGGGGTCATAATTAAGAACATTAACTTCTCCGCTAGTAGGGTATAAAAGCCCTGACAAGCACTTTAATGTTGTTGTTTTACCAGCACCGTTAGGGCCAATAAACCCTACTAGCTCTCCTTCCTTAATTGAGAAAGAAATATCATCAACAGCTTCCACTGTTTTATAATCCCTTTTAATTAAGGATTTAATAGAATTTAACAAGCCAGCTTCCTTTTTATGAACGCGATAATAGCGTTTTAAATTAGAAACTGTAACTGTATTCATCTTAAGGTTTCCGTTCCAATTTTTATTTAACGTCTTCTTTCAAGTTCTTGGAAACTTTGAACCTTACCACTCGGTGTGCCGGATGAATTACAGGTGTTGGATCTTCCGGGCTTTTTCTGCCTTTTTTGGCTTTAACCTTCTTAACTTCAAAGGTTCCAAAACCCCAGATATTCACCTTTTCACCTCTTTTCAGCACTCTGGCAATCTCATCAAATATTACATCAATTGCCTCTTTAGACGCTTTTTTGGTTAGATGGGCTTTTTTTGCAACCACATCTACTAATTCCGATGTTTTCATTCTCTACACACCTCCTTTCATTCCTAACAACTTTATTTCGCCGTCTGCGTTGCTCTTAACTCTCTTATTACATTAACTTTCACTTGTCCTGGATAAGTCAATTCATTTTCAATTTTTTCTTTTAAGGAATGTGACAGTTTAACTGCTTCTTCATCTGTTAATTTATCCGGATCAACTATTACTCTTACTTCTCTGCCAGCTTGTATTGCAAAAGCTTGTTTTACACCTTCAAAACTGTTTGCTGCTTCTTCCAAACCTTCTAATCTTTCTACATATCCTTCATAATCTTCGTAGCGTGCCCCTGGTCTTGAACCAGAAATGGCATCCGCTATATATACTAACATTGATTCAAGTGAAGAAAAAGGTTTGTCTTCATGATGTTCTGCAACACATTCAATCACTGCTTTTGGTATGTTAAATTTCTTTAAAAATTCTACTCCCAATTCAACATGGCTGCCTTCCTTATCAGTTATCACTTTGCCAATATCATGCAATAAACAACCTATCCTGACTATATTGACATCTGCTCCTACTTCATGCGCTAGCGCAACACCAATCTTAGTTTCTTCTAACGTATGGGAAATCATATTTTGTCCGTAAGAAAAACGATACTTAAAACAACCCAATTTGTCAACCACAGCTTTGGGTAAATTATAGACCTTTACCTGATGGCAAAGCTTTTCTCCCTCTTTATGCATTATTCTTTCAATTTCTTCTCTTGTTTTTTGCACAGTTTCTTCAATTCTTGAAGGTTGGATTCTTCCGTCTGCAATTAATTTTTCCAATGCAACTTTAGCAATTTCCCTTCTTACTGAGTCAAAAGAAGATATCATAATCACTTCTTCTTCATCCAAATCAACATCCACTCCTGTGACTTTCTCAAAAACACGAATATTTCTTCCTCCTTTACCAATTATTCTTCCTTTCATATCTTCATTGGGTAATTGAATAGATGAAACTGTATATTCGGGAACATAATCTGTTGCACCATGCCTCATCGCATTTACTAAAATTTCTTTTGCTTTTTCATCAGCTTTTTCCTTTACAGACTCTTCTGCTTCTTTTATTCTTCTAATAATTTCTCCTTGAAGTTTCTTTTCTGTTGCTTGAAGAATTAATTCCCTGGCTTCATTTGTGCTTAAATTTGCCGCTCTTTCTAGTTTTTCAAGCTGCTTTTTTTTAATTTCCTGAATCTCGTCTTTTTGCTTTTTTATTTTCTCTTCTTGTTCTCTTGCCAGCTTTACTCTTTCTTCTAAAGCTCCTATTTTACGGTCAATTTCTGCTTCCTTTTTATCCAATCTTTTTTTTTCTTCGTCAACCTCTACCCTAATATCTTTAACTTCTTCCTTGGCCTCTTTTTTACTTTTGTTCTTTATTTCCTCTGCCTCTTTTTTAGCATTATTGATTATCTTCTCTGATTTTTCCTGCGCTTTTTTGACAACTTCTTCTTGGAAAATTTTATGCTCGGGAGTTTGCTTCTCTTTTTTATCAGTTTCTTTGGCAGAACCTGATAATAAATTTAGTAAATCTTGAAAAAACGACATATATGCCTCCTTGTAGTACGTTTATACCCATAACTGTTACTCAAAATTTATAACTTAAGTGAAGTGATGTATCAACAATTTTGAGCATACCGGAGTATTTCCTCGGTATGTATTTTTGATATTTGCGTAATAAAATTTATATATCCAATGTTGACTATCACTAGATTCATTTTACTCGCTTTGGACATATTTTTCAATAATAGAATTGATTACTGAGTAATTAAAACCCCGTCTGGAAAGATAAGCGTAAATCTTTTTTTTCTGTTCCAATTTTTTTAGTTTTTTCCATTTATAGTTTCTTTTTTCAACCACTTTTTCTGCTGCTTTTTTAAGTTCTTTTTTACTAATCTCTGCTACTTTTTTATTAATCAGTTTTCTGGATAAACCTTTTTTGTAAAGCTCATTTTTCAGCGCTCTTCTACCTCGGGGTTTAAATGTTAAACGCTGTTCAATCCACCAATCAGCAAAATCTTCGTCTCCAAGAAGTTCATTCTTCTTCAGTTTTTGCATAACCTTTTCAATTATATTCTCTGAACAACCTTTTTTCTTTAAATACCAGAAAACTTCATTTTCAGATCGTGGACGATATGATAAATATCGGGAAGCTTTTTTTAAAAACTTATCAAATTCTTCCGAGTTCACCTTTTATTTTGCCTCAGGAAGATTTCTTTTTACTTTTTTTCTTCTTTTTCTTGGGTTTTGTTTCTTCTTCCACTTTATTCCAGATTTTTTTCTCTATTTCCTTCATTAATTTTGAATCTTCTTCAAGAGCTTCCTGTGCTGCATCTTTACCCTGTGCAATAACTTCATCTTTGTATCTGTAATAGGACCCTGCCCTTTCAATAATTTCCAACTCTTCTCCGACAGTTAAAACATCGGAACTGTGAGAAATTCCACCAACATTCATAATATCAAACTCAGCTTCTCTGAAAGGGGGTGCAACCTTATTTTTAACTACTTTTGCACGGTGGTGGGAACCAATAACTTTTCCCTGGTTATCTTTAATATTCCCTTTTTTACGCATATCAATTCTTATTGATGAATAAAATTTGAGTGCTTTTCCTCCTGGAGTAGTTTCCGGATTACCAAAAAGTATTCCAATCTTCATTCTGATCTGGTTGGTAAAAATCATAGCTGTTTTGGATTTGGAGATTGCCCCAGAAAGTTTTCGCATTGCCTGGCTCATTAATCTAGCCTGTACACCAACTTGTGCATCACCCATTTCGCCCTCAATCTCTGCGCGTGGAGTTAAAGCTGCAACAGAATCAATTACAACTATATCTAAAGCATTAGAACGGATCAAAGTTTCCGCAATTTCTAAGGCTTGTTCTCCGGTATCCGGTTGGGAAACCAAGAGTTCATCTAGGTTAACTCCAATAGTTTCAGCCCTGCGCGGATCTAGCGCATGCTCTGCGTCAATAAAAGCAACTGAACCACCCTCTTTTTGCGCTTCTGCAATTATGTGAAGCGCTAAAGTTGTTTTGCCCGATGCTTCCGGTCCATAAATTTCTGAAATTCTTGAACGGGGAATTCCACCTACTCCTAAAGCAATATCCAAAGGCAGACAACCGGTAGAAATCGCATCAACATCAATGTCTGTTTTTTCACCCAGTTTCATAATCGAACCTTTACCATATTCTTTTTTTATTTGCTCCATTGCCATTTTTACTGCTTCTTGCTTGGGATCTTTCGTTTTTGAAGATTTCTTCTTTTTTGCCATTTTTCCTCCTGTATTTTTAACTATATCTACTTTTAAATTCTCTCATAATATATGGTAAAATACAAGTTATACACGGGGCGTGGCGCAGATGGATAGCGCGTGCGCATGGGGTGCGCAAGGTCGCTGGTTCAAGTCCAGTCGCCCCGACAATATTTAACAGTTTTTTCTTAAGCATTTTTTAAAACCTTATATAGCCTATTAAATCCATTGTTCGCAAAAAGAATTAAAAACAAGAAAAAATTCATAATCGAACTAAAATTGTTGGTATATTGAAGTATATGTTTGTTCAAGTCCTGTATAGTTTCTCTCAAACCAATCTAAATTCTTTAAGTCAAAATATCCCATTCACATTATTGCAAACTTCATAACAAGATGGGAATTCGCTACTCTTTAAAATCTTTTAGTTAAACTTTTTTTTTGCCAGATTATAGCTATGGTAAAGAGTAACAGTGTATATCCAAACAACACTAAAAGATTTAAAGTAGGGGGAAAATAACTATTCCCTTCAATCGAATACCTTGCTATGTCAGTATAGTAGGTCAAAGGGGAAATGAATGAAATGAATCTAATTTTTAAGGGCATTTGATTAAGTGGAACAAACACACCACTTATAAAGGTCAGGGGAAATTTAATCAGAGAGGATAACATCATTATATTAGAAGGCTTGTCAGTAGGAGGGGCAGACAGCACTAGTCCAAATGCAGAAAAACAGAAAGAAGCTAAAACTGTAGCGGCTATTAGGATTACTGTGATAACTTCTATTCCCAGCAATAAAGATCCGAATATTAGAACAAATGATGTAATAAAAAGCCCAAAAAGGAATGATGCAAAAATATCTCCAAAGAGAATTGCCCACACGGCTATCGGTGCCGAAACCAGTCTTTCCAAAGTTTTAGTTGCTGTTTCTGTTGGTGCTATAGCTGGACCAATAGAAGTTGATGTAAAAAAAAGTGACATAGCCAATAATCCAGGAAATAAAAATTCTGCCGAAAAATCTTTCCCCAACGAGAAAGAAATAAAAGTAAATGCTGGTAAAAGCAGACCAAAAATAACTACAGGTCCTTTTGCATAGTAGATATATAAATCTTTTTTGACTATGGCTAGCGATCTTTTTATTTGATCTAAAAAATCTGATATATTCATTTTCCCTTTTTGGTTAAATTTACAAATATGTCTTCAAGGTTTGGTTCTAGGGTATTAATCGATAGAATCTGGTTTTTGGAGGATTGAGAATATTCGAATAATAGGGGAAGAACTTTTTCAGGAGTTTTTGTGTAAGTTCTTATTCTATCACCTTTTTTCTTAACTTTATCGACTCCCTTAAATTTAAGTTTTTGCAAATCTACCTTTTTCTTAAAAGCAACTTCAATCGACGAAGAGCTTTGAATAATATGCTTTAATTTTGCCGGTCTATCTAAAGCTATAATCTTTCCCTGTTTCATAATAGCAATTCTATCGCAAAGATCATCAGCCTCTTCAATGTTATGTGTTGTTAAAATTATTGTTGTTCCCTCATCGTTAAACTTTCTAATAAGTTTTCTTATCAATCTAACACTATCTACATCCAGGCCAGATGTCGGCTCATCCAAAAATAACAGTTTGGGAGTATTGATAAGACCCATTGCTATAATTAAACGTTGTTTCATGCCTTTTGAAAACGTTTTGACTTTATCATGCATTCTTTTATACAATCCAAATATCTTCAATAATTCTTCTGTTTTTTCTCTGATTTCCTTTTTGTCCAGTCCATACAATTCTCCTATCAAAACCATATTTTTGTAAGCAGATAAGTCAATATAGGCATTAGCCATTTCAGGAACAATGCCCATAAGCTGTTTTGCTTTCAGAGAATCGTTTTCCATATCATAATCATTTATATATACTTTGCCTTCTGAGGGCTTGAATATGCCTGTAAGCATTCTAATTGTGGTGGTTTTTCCTGCACCATTATGCCCAAGTAGACCAAATATCTCTCCTTTTTCGATTTCAAAGCTCACATTATTTACAGCAATGAAAGAGTTAAATCTTTTTACCAAAGAGTCGGCTTTAATTATTTTGTTATTTTTAGTGTCCATCTTGTACCCCTAAAATTGTTAATTTATCAATACACTTAATTCCTCTTATTTCATCAAATTCCATAAAGATCGCGTCTCCTTTGCCTAATTCACTCTCTCCGTTTTTATCAGTAAATATTCCCTTTCCCTCTAATACAAAAAAGAACACTGCATAAGGCTCAGGATGTGGTTTTATACTTTGACCTTCTTCCAGGCTAACAATTACGATGTTAAATTTATCGGATTTCAGAATATCCTGTTTACTAGGATTCTTAGATGAGAAGTTTATTTTCGATTTTATATCTTTTATATACATATTGTTAATTTTTTCTAACTTATTTACTTTTTAATTATGGCATGAATAAAATTTTTATTTTTTACTATTCTTACCAATACCAAAATTATGAACGTCAACCCAAACCACACGTGTAGGTCAACAATTAGTTTGAATTTTGGCGAAACTTGTCTAAGATAATTCAATAGTAAAGGTATTGATGTTATGGCTGTTATTGTAAATGTCACTATGCACATTTTCTCTAATAAGTGTTTAATTTTCATTTTTTGTCTTTAAACTTTTTAATATAAAAACCAGCCATTTTATCAATCATCTTCTTTCTTTCTATAATCATTTCAAGCCAAGCTTTAATAAATTTCTCACCTTTTCGTGTGATCTCATACTGTCTATTATCCGGTCCGCTTGAGTTTTCTTTCCAATCAGATTTTAAGAGATTCTTCTCTTCCATGCGTCTCAATGTAGTGTACATGGTTCCGGTCTTTACTTCATACCTGCCTTCGGTAAGATCTTCAATTGACCTAATTAAGTCATATCCATAAGTTGGTTTTTCACATACCAATCTGAGTATGAGAAATTGAAGCCATCTTTTTTCAGGATTTCCAAACTTGCATTTTTTACTGCACATACTTTATATTGTAATTTAAACTATATAACATTGTTACATAGTATTTTATTTTTGTCAAATCAATAATGTACTCATCGGAACTGAGATTGGTTTAAATAAACTTTTCCACCGTTCGGCGGAGAACTCCCGTTTGATTAAATACCTCTCATTAATTAAGTTAAAATTAGAATTCATACTCTGTCACTAAAATCTGTGAAACGCAGGACGTTATAAATAATCTAAATTAAATTTATTGAAATCAAACAACCCCGCCTTTATATTGAAACTCTCAAATGTTCACTAAAATATCATCAACAAGCAGGGAAATTAGTTTGTAACGCGTCCAGTACCGCGACAATTTTTATCGCTTTGGAGATTGTTTTTTAGCACGAGCTTTTCCACCGGTTCCAGGTTTACGTCTTTCTTTCATCCGTGGATCCCGGGTTAAAAACTCGTTTTGCTTAAGCGGAGTGTGAAATTTTTCTGTATTGAATTTATCCAAAGCTCTGGCAATACCGTGGATTACTGCTCCCAGCTGCCCTTTAACTCCGGAACCTTCAACTTTGACAGTTATTTTATGTTTGCCTACTTGATCACAGACTCTTAATGGAGCTAAAAGTTTTTCTTTCTTAACTTCACCAGGAAAATATTCGTCTGAAGATACCTCATTTATTGTTATTCCACCCTTTTTATTAGGATAAAACCTTATTCTAGCAGCAGCAGTTTTTCTTCTGCCGACTGAATGTATATATTCTGGTTTTTTATTTTTCTTCTTTTTTGCCATTTTCTACCTTAAATTTGTCTTTATAATTATGTTTCTCTTCTGTAAAAACCCGTAAACGATTCATCATTTTACTGCGCAATTTATTTTTAGGAAGCATATTTTTTACTGCCCATTCAATAATTCTTGTTGGGTCCTTTTCCATTTGCTCCCGATAAGTCACTCTTTTTAATCCACTAGGATATCCTGAATGTCGGATATATTCTTTCTGTTTTGCTTTTCTACCGCTGACTTTAACATCTTTAGCATTAATTACTACCACATGATCTCCACAATCAAGGTGCGGTGTATAATTGACCTTATCTTTGCCAATTAATTTTTGGGCAATATTACTAGCCATCCGGCCTAATATCTTTCCCCGGGCATCAATTAAATGCCATTCTCTTTTTATTTCTTTTGGCTTTGCCATATAAGTTTTTTGCTTCATTTTTTCTTTTTATTTTCACTTTTACTTTTCTTATTAGATTTACTCTTGCTTTCTTTTTTTTCCTGCTTTTTGGATTTTTCAGACTTCTTTTCTTTAATCTCATTCTTTGTCCATTCAAGTTTTGCCATCATTGCATTATCTCCTCGCCTTGTTCCTGTTCTAGTAATCCTTACTGCTCCACCAACTCTACCTTTAAACTGCGGTGCTATTTCATCAACTAATTTATTAGCAGCCTTTTTAGAAGGCAAAAAAGACATTACTTCTCTTCTTGCACTAAGTGTTCCTTTTTTTGCTTTATCTACTAATTTATCTACAATTGGTTTAATTGCTTTTGCCTTAGCTACCGTAGTCTCTACTTTTCCATGATCAACTAAATTCTGAATCAGTCCGCGAAATAGTGCTTTTCTTTGGCTTGCATTTCTTCCAAGCTTTTTACCCTTCCGTTTATGCCTCATCTGAAAACTCCACTCCTTTTTTTTCTAATCGATTTTCTACAATCTTTATTGACTTTTTACCAATGTTTTTTACTTTTCTGACTTCATCAATGTCTGCTTCTACTAAATCTTGAACAGTTTTGTACCCGCCTCTTCTTAAAGCATTGACAATACGGGTAGGTAAATTTAATTCTTCAACAGTTAAAGCAAGTGTTTCATAGTTTTCTGGTCTTTCATCTGTTTTCTCATCTTCCATAATTTGATACACAGGTTCATATACTTGCTTGAAAAATCTTTGCAGAATTTCACTTGCATTTTCTAAAGCTCGTTCGGGCTTAACAGTTCCATCCGTCCAGATTTCCAAAATCAGTTTGTCAAAGTCTGTTCTTCTTCCTACACGAGTAGCTTCAACTTTATAGTTAACCCTTATAACTGGTGTATATATTGCATCTAATACAATTTCTCCAATAGTTTCCTTTTCTCTTTCTTCTGAAGGAGAATAACCTGTTCCTGTTCCTACCCACATTTCTCCTTTAAATTCTGTTTTCTTATTAGCTAGATTAGCTAAAACTAAATCTTTATTAGTAATCTCCACTCCGGAAGGAACTTCAATATCTTTTGCTGCAAATTTGCCTTTACCTTTAACATTAAAGCTCAGCTTTGCTTTTTCTTCTTCGCTTTCCAATTCAGACAGAACTTTTAACTGTTTAATTCTTAAAAGAATTTCGACCACATCTTCTTTAACACCTTCTATTGTTGAAAAAGGATGTTTTACTCCTTCAATTTTAACTCTTTCTACAGCCGCTCCCCTTATACTGGACAAAAGTGTTCTTCTTAAAGCGTTCCCTACAGTATGTCCAAATCCCTGCTGCAGTGGTTCAAAAACAAACTTGGCATAGTCTTTTTTGTTTTCTAAAGTATCTATTTTAAATGTTGGCTTAATCATTATGTTCCTCCCTTGATTAAATTAACGAGAATAAAATTCAATTAATAACTGGATATCAATATTCTCTTTAATATCTTCTTTCTTCGGAAGTCTATCCACTTTAATGACCGTTCCTTTTCTTTTAATCCAAACAGCCGGCGGATTATCTTCCTCCAAAGTATTTTTAACAATATCCCTTTCTAAAGCTTTTGTACTGAGAGTTATTACATCGCCTTCTTTAACCAGATATCCTGGTCTGTCAACACGATGGTCATTAACAATGCAATTACCATGAACAATCATTTGATGTGCAACTGATCTTGAAGGCACCAAACCGCCTTTAAATACTACATTATCCAACCTTCTTTCTAAAAGCTGCATCATATTTTCTCCGGTATCACCTTTTGTTTGAATTGCATCTTCGTAATACTTTTTAAATTGACTTTCTCTGACACTGTAAAGTCTTTTTACTTTTTGCTTTTCTCTTAAATGAATTCCGTAGTCGGAAAGTCTTCTGCGTTTTTGTTTGTATCCATGCTGTCCCGGAGGATTTCCCCCTTTTCTTTCAATCGGACATTTTGATGAATAACAACGGTTACCTTTTAAGAAAAGCTTTTCTCCTTCTCTTCTACACAACTTGCATTTGGGACCTGTTCTTCTAGCCATTGTTTATACTCTCCTTCTTTTCGGCGGTCTGCATCCATTGTGAGGGATCGGTGTTACATCCGCAATCATACTAATTTGAATATTACTTCCACGCAAAACTCGCAAAGCTGCACTTCTTCCGGGTCCCGGACCTTTAATAAAAACTTTTGCTTTAGACAATCCATAACTTTTAGCTTTACCTAATACATTTTTAATTGCGGTTGTCGCTGCAAAAGGTGTAGATTTACGTGAGCCTTTAAACCCTGCCCTTCCTGAAGATCCCCAGCAAATTGCATTGCCGTTTTTATCAGTTACTGTAATTAAAGTATTATTAAATGTAGCAGTAACATAAATTCTCCCCTCAGTTAATTTTCTTCTTGTCGTTCTTTTTTTCTTTGCCATTATTTCTTTTCTCCTGTTTTAGTTGGGGCTTTCTTTTTTTCTTTTCCCATCTTAGTTAACATATCTTTTTTAAATGCACCTACAGTTTGCCGTCTGCCTCTTTTAGTTCGGGCATTTGTCCTAGTTCTTTGTCCTCTTACAGGTAAACCAGCAGCATGTCTAGCCCCCCTGTAGGTTCCGGTTCTTTTTAACCTTTGGATATTTTCCCGAACTCTTTTTCTTAAGATACCTTCCGTAGGAAAAGATTCCACTTGTTTTTGAATTTTTAATACATCTTGATCTGTCAAATCTTTTACACGCTTATCAAAATCTATTCCAGCATCTCTAAGTATGTCATAAGCTCTCTGCTTACCCACCCCATGAATCTTGGTAAGTGCAAAAGGGACTTTACGTTCATCTGGTATTTCTACACCAACTATTCTCACCATATTATTTATCCCTGCCTTTGCTTGTGCTTTTTATTTTCACAGACAACATAAACATGACCTCTGCGTCTAACAATTTTACATTTTTTACAGCGTTTTTTTACTGACGATTTCACTTTCATAAATTCTCCTTAAAAACGGTAAACTATTCTACCTTTATCTTCATCATATTCATTTAACTCGACCTTAACCTCGTCTCCAGGAAGAACACGAATACGATTAATCCGCATTTTACCTGATAAAGTACACAAAAGCTCTTTACCATCTTCTATTTCCACTCGAAACATAGTGTTTGGTAAAGCTTTTGTAACTGTACCTTTGGTTTCCTGTTTTTCGTTTTTATTCATCTAATAAAATTCTTTTTATATACCTAGTAATTTTAACAAAAAATTAGCCTGTTAACAACCCCAATAACTGAGATTACAAGGCTAATTTCTAAAAGGTAACGGAGTTAGTATTTTAACTCCTTTGCTTGTTAAGGCTATTGTTTCTTCGAAAACAGATGTTATTTTACCATCTGTGGATTCAATTGTCCAACCGTCTTTTGCTAAATAAAAATTGGGGTCTCCTTTTGTATATATTACCTCTATCGCTAATGTCATTCCTACTCTAAGTTCTGGTGTACTATCAATTTCACCTTTTAGTATACAGGGAATGTTTGGATCTTCATGCAGTTTTTTTCCAATTCCATGTCCGGTTAGATTTCTGGCACAATTATATCCTGCTGTCTCAATTATATTTTGGATTGTTTGTGAAATGTGTCCTACCCTGTTTCCCGGCTTAGAAGATTCAACTGCTTTTTCTAAAGCTCTTTTTCCCGTTTCTAGAAATTTTTTAATTTCTTTATCCATTGTTTCCTTATTCTTTCCCACTACTTTTGTGTTGCACATGTCTGTATTTAAACCCTTAAAAATCATTCCAATATCCAAACTAAAAACATCTCCCTTTTTCAAGTTATAGTCCTTTGGTATACCATGAACAATTCCCTTATTAACATTTAAGCATGTTGCCCAGTCATAGTTAGCAACTTTTTTAAAACCCGGTTTTCCGCCAGCTTTTTTTATTAATTCATTAGCTTTTTTCTCAATGGTTAAAAGATTTACTCCCTGCTGAGATAAATTCATAAGTTTCTTCATGATTTCAGAAAGTTTTTTTCCGCCTTCAGTCATAATATTTAATTGGTCCTGATTTTTTAATTCAACCATTTGTCTTTACCAAATCCATTTTTTTCAATCTTTTAATAATAATTTCTATTTCTTCTTCTAAAGTTAAATTTGAGGTATCCAAAACCCAAGCATCCTTAGCTTTTTTCAAACCTCCTTTGTTTTTATCCCTCCTGTCCCTCTCCTTTACATCCTTTAAAACCTCATCTAAACTTTTAGTCTCTCCTTTCTTTTTGAGCATCTGCCATTTTCTTTTTGCCCTTACTTTTGGATCTGCAGTCATATATATTTTAAAGTCTGCATTTGGTAAGACAACAGTTCCAATATCTCTTCCTTCCATAACAACACTTTGCCCTTCTGCTATTTTCTGCTGTAAATTAACTAAATACTTTCTGACCTTTGGATGTACTGCAATAACTGAAGATGCACAATCAATGCTTGAACTAAATAATTGGTCCGCAATTTCTTTTCCATCTATATATACATCACAAACCTGCTTTGATTTTTCTGGTTTTTCCAAACGGATTTCTGTATTTTTTAATATCTCAACAACTTTTTTTTCATCATGAAGATCAACTTCCTTTTCAATTGCCAGCCATCCAACCGCACGATACATAGCACCGGTATTGACATAAAGAACATCAAGCTCTTTTGCCAAAAGAAAAGCGCCGGTGCTTTTACCCGAAGCCACCGGCCCGTCTATTGCAATTTTTATTTTTTTAGTGATCTCCATTTATCCTTGTTACAATATCAACTATATTATAGTGAATTTTCTCAATTGACAGTTCACCGTTAATAACTTTTAAAACTCCTTTTTTGCGATAAAAATCCAAGACATCTTTTTCTTCCTTTTTATATCTTCTTAGTCTTTCTCTAATTAGTTCTGGTGAATCGTGTAAAGATCCGTCAGGGCTTTTTCTACCTCTTTTTTTCAAACGCCGGATCGATTCTTCTACACTGACTTCTAAATAGAAAACTGCATCAATTGCTTGTCCATATTTGTCCAACTTATCGTCCAGAAAATATGCCTGGTCTAAATTACGGGGAAACCCGTCAATAATCCATCCATTTTTGGCATCCGGTTCTTTTAATCTTTGCTTCCAAAGAACAAACATCTCCGAATCCGCAACATAATGTCCTTTTTCTAAAGCATTCCTACAGACATCACCCATAATCCCTTGATCTTCTTTTGCATATTTACGCACAATATCTCCAGAGACAATATGCGGAATATTAAATTTTTCCGACAACAATTCCCCTTGAGTTGTCTTTCCTGATCCTTCTGGACCATAAAATATAATGTGCATTTTCCTCCCTGTAAACTTTTTATTCTAAAAATCCGTCATAACTACGCATCAGCAGTTGTGACTCCAAAGTTTTTGCAGTTTCCAAAACAACGGAAACCACAATTAAAATACCTGTTCCACCAATCATCATAGTAGTTATTCCTGTCAAAGAGCGGGCAATTGAAGGAAGAATTGCAATCATTCCCAAAAAAACTGCTCCTGCTAATGTAATTCTGTTTAATATTTTGTTTAAATATTCTGCTGTTGGTTTTCCCGGTCTGATTCCTGGAATAAAGCCGCCTTGTTTTTTTATTTCTTCCGCTATTTTTTCCGGATTAAAAGTAACCGCAGTATAAAAATATGTAAATGCAATTATTAAAACAAAATAAAGAAGATTATAAAAAATATTATTGGGATCAAATAATCTGGTTAGCCAATATCCCAAATTTGCTAAAAACTCCTGTGACAAAGTTTGCATCCAGCGACCAATCATAGAGGGAATTAGAACCATTGAAACAGCAAAAATTATAGGAATTACTCCTGCTTGATTAATTCTTAAAGGAATGTGAGTATCTTGCCCGCCATACATTTTTCTACCAACTATTCTTTTGGCATAGGAAACTTTAATTTTTCTGCGTGCTTCATTAACAAAACAAATCGCCGCAATTACTCCCACACCCATTACTAAAAAAACCATTACATTAAAAAAATTGATTCCTTGCAAAACAGAGAATGTTTGTGCAAATGAAACCGGCATTCTTCCAACAATTCCGCCAAAAATTAAAATTGAGATACCGTTGCCAATGCCATACTGGGTAATCAGTTCACCAAACCACATTAAAAGCATACAGCCTGCAGTCATAGTAACCACAGTTACTCCGATATTAAAAACATTCATCCCCCGCATAATTCCTTGATTCCGTAAAATTGCAATCATTCCCAAAGACTGAACAATTGCCAAAGGAATAGTTAAAAAACGTGTATATTGATTAATCTTTTCCCTGCCATATTCACCTTCTTTGGAAAGCTCTTCCAACCTTGGAAAAACAAAAGAAAGAAGTTGAAAAACAATGGAAGCATTAATATAAGGATTTAAGCCAATAGCAATAATTGAAAAATTACTTAATGTTCCTCCGGAAAAAAGATCAAGTAAGCCTAAAAACTGACTGCGGTTAAAAAGACTCTCTAATGCCTGAGCATCAACCCCGGAAACCGGTATATGGGCAACAAAACGGAAAGCTACAAAAATTCCAAGGGTAAATAAAAGTTTATTTCTTAGTTTTGGTACACTAAAAGCTTTAATAAATGAGTTAATAAGCTTCACTTAACTATTTCTCCACCGGCTTTTTTAATCTTTTCTTCTGCTCCTTTAGAAACCGGTACTTCCACTTTCATTTCCTTTTCCAATTTTCCTCTTCCTAATATTTTTACTCCAATTTTCTTTGCGCTTTTGTCAACCAATCCTTCTTCAATTAACCTATCTAATGTTACCACTGAACCTTTACGTAAATTGTTTAATTCTTCAACATTTACAATCTCCGGTTTGGGGCTTTGGGGCTTAAATCTACCTTTACCTCTTAAAAAGGGAATACGTCTAACAAAAGACTTACGCATTTTAGTACCAGTAAAAAGCAAAGGAACTTTTCCTCTAGCTTTAAGACCCTTGGCACCTCTACCAACAGTATGGCCTCCTTTTCCTGAGCCATAACCGCGGCCAATTCTTTTCTTCTTTCTATCTGTAATTTTAGGTAATTCGTGTAATTTCATTTTTTCTTTTTAAAACTTTGAAACGCTTTAATAGTTGCATAAGAATTATTAATCTTATTTCTGCTACCCATTATTTTAGTAACAATATTTTTGACTCCGGCTAAATCAGCTAATATTCTAATCGGACCTCCTGCAATAATTCCTGTACCAGCAGGTGCTGGTTTTAAAAGAATTTTTGCTGCTCCTTCTTTAACCTTGATAACATGTGGAATTGTCCCTTCTTCAGTAAGGGGAACTTTAACCATTTTCTTTTTTGCTAAACGTGCTCCTTTTTTAATTGCCGGCAGCACACTAGGCGCTTTACCTAAAGCTACTCCCACCTTGCCTTGATGATCACCAACTGCAACCAAAGCGTTGAACCCCATTTTATCTCCACCTTTTGTTTTTTGAGATACTCTGTTAATATCAATTACTTTCTGATCGTATTCTCTTTCATTCCTTCTTCTGCGACCTTTTCTTTGGGAAGTTTTTCTTCCTTTATTAGCTTGTTTTTTATTCTGGCTTTTTCCTTTGTTATCAGGCATTAGAATTCTAAGCCTCCTTTTCTGGCTCCATCTGCTAAATTTTTAACTCTTCCATGATATTTATATGCTCCCTTATCAAAAACTACTTTTTTTATTTTTTTATCTAATGCTTTTTCCGCCAAAAGTTTTCCCACTTCAAATGCTTCTTCCTTTTTTTTCAAATCCTTATTTTTCAAATCAAAATCACTAGCCGAAACTAATGTTTTTTCTTCTTGATCATCTATAATTTGCGCATAAATATGTTTATTGGAACGAAAAACCGATAAACGTAATCTTTTACTGATTCTTTTTATTTTTTCGCGGATGCGCCTTTGTTTGCGTTTTTTTGCATCATGTATAACTTGCATTTTAAACTTCTCCTTCTCCTACTTTAGCTGCCTTACCTGGTTTCAGTTTAATAACTTCTCCCTTATAGCGGATACCTTTACCTTTATAAGGTTCTGGTTTCCTAATAGCCCTTATTTCCGCTGCAGTCTGACTTACCTTTTGTTTGTCAATTCCTTCAATTTTTATTTGTTTTTTATCTGAAACTGTAAAACTTATTCCCTGTTTAGGATCAACCTCAACTGGGTGAGAAAATCCCAATCTCATTACTAATTTTTCTCCTTTGATCTGAGCTCGATATCCAACTCCGTGTAATTCTAATATTTTACTATAGCCTTTATTAACTCCCAAAATCATATTTGCAATCAAAGTTCTATATGTACCGTGCAAAGCCTTTAACCTTTTTGAATCGGATTTCCTTTGTACTGATAAAGTATTTTCCTTTTGCTCAGTTTTTATACCAGTTGGCAAAGTTAATTCAAGTTCTCCTTTTGGTCCTTTAACCTTAACCAAGCTGTTTTTGATATCTATTTCTATATTTTCTGGTATTAGTATTATCTTTTCTCCTACTTTACTCATAATTATTACCAAACTTTACAAATTAGTTCGCCTCCTATACCTTTTTTTCTAGCTTCGTTTGCAGTCATAATCCCTCTACTTGTTGATACAATTGCCTGTCCGTAACCGGACAAGACCACCGGCAGTTTATCATGAGTTACATAAATCCTGCAACCCGGTTTAGACACCCTTTCTAAATTCCTGATTGCCGCTTCATCATCTTTGTATTTAAGTTTAATTACCAATTTCTTTTTCACCCCTTCTTCTTGAACCTTAATTGAAGAAAGATATTCTAAATCTTGTAAAACTTGGGCAATTTTCTTTTTTGTTTTAGAGTAGGGAACATCTACCGCTTTCTTGTTTGTCAGGTAAGCGTTTCTAATTCTTGCTAGCATATCTGCAATTGTATCTGACCACATAATTATTTTCTACCAGCTTGCTTTTGTAACTCCTGGTAGTTCTCCTTTCTGTGCCAATTCCCTAAAACAAAGTCTGCATAAACCGAATTTACGCATATAAGCCCTAGGACGGGAACAAAGTTTACAACGATTAACTTTTCTTGTACTGTATTTTGGCTCTTTATTTTGTTTGACTTCTTTACTTTTACTTGCCATAAATTAAGCTCCTTCTTCCTTTTTAAAAGGCATTCCCATTAAATCTAATAACATTAGTGATTTTTTATCGTCTTTGGAATTAGTAACAATGGTAATTTCAAATCCGCGGACCTTATCAATTTTATCATAATCTACTTCAGGAAAAAGGGTCTGTTCCTCCAGACCTAAAGTATAGTTGCCTTGTCCGTCAAAAGACTTTTTGGATACACCATTAAAATCCCTTACCCTAGGCAAAACAATACGAAACAGTCTTTCTAAAAACTGATACATCTTTTTTCCTCTTAAAGTTACTGATAATCCAATCGTATCCCCTTGCGTAACACCAAATTCTGCAATTGATTTTTTGGCAGATCTGGTTACTGGCTGCTGTCCTGTTATAGCAGCTATAGCACTGCGCACTTTTTTAATTGAATCCTCTTTATTACTAATGTCTCCAATCCCCATATTCACAACTACTTTTTTAAGTTTAGGAACCGCCATTTTATTTTCTATTCCCAATTCTTTTTTTAATTTGGGTATAATTTCTTCCTGGTACTGTTTTTTTAATGAATTATTCATAGATTTTCCTGACATTTTTTACAAATTCGTTCTTTTCCTGATTTTGTTACTCTGCGTCCGATACGGGTTTTTTCCCCACAATTAGGACAAACCAAAGAAACTTTACTTGCATCAATCGGCTTAGTAATATCAACTATGCCACCAGGCTCTTGCTCTCCTCTAGGTTTAACATGTTTTTTATATACATTAATATCTTTAACAATAATTTTATTTTTCTTTGGAAACACTTTTTTCACTTCTCCAGTTCTACCTTTATCTTTACCCCTTAAAATCTTTACTTTATCACCTTTTTTAATTCTCATAATACCTCCTTGGCTTGAGAAACAATATCATTGTAACCCAGTTCTTTTATTTCTCTTGCAATTGGTCCAAATACCCGAGTTCCAACCGGCAATCGGTTTTTAAGTCCGTCAATAACAACTGCAGCATTATCACCAAAACGGATATATGACCCGTCCGATCTACGATGCTCTTTTTTTGTACGCACCACTACTGCTTTTACTACTTGTCCATCTTCAACCTGTCCATTTGCTCTAGCTTTATCAACTGCACAAGTCACAATATCTCCAATACCGCCAAATTTAGGACGATAGGATTGTCCGTGTATATGAATAACCCGAAGTTTTCTTGCTCCTGAGTTATCTGCTGGTACTAATGTGCTTTGTAATTGAATCATATTTTTTCCACAATCTTAAAATGTTTTCTTTTACTTAATGGCCTGCATTCTTCAATAATGACTTTGTCTCCCTCTTTTGCATCCATCCGGTTATCGACTAAATACCTTTTACCGGTCTTCATAACCTTTTTGTATAAAGGATGCCGCCAGCTTCTTTTAACTTCAACTATTGCTGACTTGTCCATTTTGTCACTTACAACAGTACCCTTAAAACGTTTTTTCACTTTTCCTCCTTCTTTTGTTCTGTCAATATGGTTTTTGCCACTGCTATTTCTTTTCTTTTTTTATATAATGCATGCCTGTCTTCAATTTTGCCGGTTGCAGCTTCTAACTTCATTCTTGCCAGTTCTTTTTCTGACTCGGTTATAAATTGTTTCAGCTCACGTATTGTTTTGCTTTTTAGTTCTTGTTTTCTTTCTTTTTTCATATTTATTTTACTTTGTTATAAATTTAGTTTTAACCGGAAGTTTTGCTCCGGCTCTACGAAAAGCTTCCCTTGCTAAATCTTCTTCTACACCTGCCAGCTCAAAAATTATTGTTCCTGGCTTGACTGGTGCTGCATAATCAACAACATCCCCTTTTCCTCCGCCCATTTTTGCACCAGACGGCTTGCTGGAAATTGGTTTATCCGGGAAAACCCGAATCCAAAGCTTTCCAGTTCTTTTAGTATAATTGGTTACTACTTTTCTGGCCGCTTCAATTTGCCTTGTTTTTAACCAGCATCTTTGTTTTGCTTTTAAAGCAAAATCTCCAAAAGATATTTCATATCCACGGCTTGCTTTACCTTTTAATTTACCGCGAAATCGTTTTCTGTATTTCTGTTTTTTAGGCTGTAACATTTTATAATTCCTTTTCTTCTTTGTAAATCCAAACCTTAACTCCTACATAACCAGATTTTGTTAAAGATGGAACTAATGCATAATCTATATCCGCTCTCAAAGTTTGCAAAGGAACTGTTCCCTCTGAATATTTTTCTGTTCTACCAATTTCAGTTCCACCAATTCTACCGGAAAGTGTTATTTTAACACCTTTTGCTCCTGCATGCATTACTTTTTCCATAGCTTTGCTGACTGCTCTACGGTGGGGGTATCGTGATTTTAAACGTCCGGAAATTTCTTCAGCAATTAATTTTGCTGATAAATCTGGTTTTTTAACCTCTTTAACATCAATTTTTAAATTCTTTTCTGCATCAATATCAATTTCTTCTGCAATAATTTTCTTCAAAGCTTTGAGTCCGGAACCTCCCCTTCCAATTACTACTCCGGGACGCGAAACATAAACAATGATTCTTAACTTTTTCATTGAACGTTCAATTTCTGTTTTAACTAAACCAGCCCTTTGCAGTTTTTCCTGTAGAAGATTTCTTAATTTTACGTCTTCCAATAAATACCTTTGGTAATCATCTCCGTCAGAATACCATTGTGATTTCCAATCGTAAAGATTTCCTAGTCTGAATGAATGTGCATTAACTTTCTGTCCCATTTTTCTCCTCTAAAATTACTTTTATATGACTTGTTCTTTTTAATATTTGGTGGGCTCTGCCTTTTGAAACAGGCTGCCATCTTTTATATGTAGGCCCTTCACCAATTTGTATTTCTTTAAATTTCAGATTTTCCTTTTCCATCTCGTAATTATGTGTTGCATTAGCGATTGCAGATTTAATTACTTTTCTTAAAGGTGTTGAAGCTCTTTTATTTATAAATTCCAAGTTTAATATAGCTTCTTGCGGATTCATATCTTTGACTGCATCCACAACTTTCCGCACTTTTTGCGGAGATATACGTATAAACTTGGCTTCTGCTTTTGCTTTTTTAACCATTATTCTTTATGTTTTAGTAATAACTCTCTTAACCATACGTCCGTGTCCTCTAAATGTTCGGGTATGGGAAAATTCTCCCAATCTATGTCCAACCATTGATTCAGTTACAAAAACCCTTTTAAAGTCACGACCATTGTGCACCAGAAAAGTATGACCAACAAATTCAGGCGGAATTTGACTGTCTCTTGACCAAGTCTTAATTGGCTTTTTTTCTGCTTTCTTTGTCTGTTTTATTACTTTTTCCCTTAATTTGGGATCAACATATGGTCCTTTTTTGCTTGATCTGGACATATTCCTCCTTTATTCATTTTTCCTCTTAATTATATATTTATCACTTTGTTTTTTCTTTCTTGTTTTTTTACCCCTAGTCTTTTTACCCCAAGGTGTTTTTGGTGAAGATTGTCCTATTCCGGACCTTCCTCGTCCTCCACCATGCGGGTGAGCTGCTGCATGTTGAGCAACACCTCTTACAGACGGCCTGATTCCGCGTAATCTTTTTCTGCCTGCTTTTCCCCATTTAATGTTTTTCCATTGTTGGTTCCCAATTTGTCCAATGGTAGCAAAACAATCAACATTAAACTTTCTTATTTCTCCGGACGGTAACTTAACAACAGCCCATTTATCTTCTTTTGCCTGAATCAAGGCAGCATTGCCTGCCCCACGCACAATCTGACCACCTTTTCCGGGAGTAAATTCAAGATTGTGAATTGGCATACCTACAGGAATGTTTTTTAAAGGTAATGCATTGCCAGGTTCTAGCTCAACATCTTTTCCGGCAATTACCTTGTCTCCTATTTCAAGATCCTTTGGTGCCAAAATATATCTTTTTTCACCATCTTCATATTTTAAAAGCGCTATATTAGCAGAACGATTGGGATCATATTCAATTCTAACCACTTCTGCGGATATATTTTTTTTATCCCTTTTAAAATCAATTTTTCTGTAACGTCTTTTTTGCTGACCACCTTGATGACGCACCGTAACACGACCATAAGCATTTCTGCCCGCATTGTATTTCAATGGTTTAGTCAAACTTTTTTCAGGACCTTCTTTTAAGTGTGTCCTGTCAATATTTGTTTGATGCCTTGTTCCTGGTGATGTCGGTTTCTTTTTCTTTACCATTTTTTACTTTTTACCCTTCTTCAAAAATATCTAGTTTGTCACCTTTTTTAAGTTTAATAATTGCTTTTTTCCAAATCCCATCTCTAACTTGTCTTCTGCGTGATCCTGCTCTTTTTGTTTTACCCGGCATAATCATAGTTGCAATTTTTTCCACTTCAACATCAAAAAGGTTTTCAATCGCTTCTTTAATCTGATTTTTATTTGCTCTTTTGTCAACTTTAAATACATATTTGCCCTTTTCTCTCAAAAACATGCTTTTTTCCGTAATAATTGGTTTATGCAAAATGTCTTTTTTCTTCATTTACTCTTTTAAAAATTGTTCTTTAATAATTTTTAGGCTTGGTTTTGCAATAATTAAATAATCACAATTTAAAACTTCATAAGTATTTAATTGCTTTGCCTGAATCATATTTAGATTGGGAATATTTCTCCCAGCACGCAATATGTTTTCCATAATTTCAGGTAAAACAAGTGATACTTTGACTTCTGTGAATTTTTTTTCTTTGTTTTTTTTAACTTTATTTATTAACGTACTTAATATTTTTGCCATCTCTTTTGTTTTTGGCTTAACTTTCTCAAGACTGTCAACCAGTATTACCTCATCTGCCTTTACTTTGCTTGAAAGAGCAGAAAACAAAGCTTTCCTGCGCATACTTTTATTCATTTTTAATTTAAAGTTCTGATCACCTTTAGGTCCGTGAGCAATTCCTCCGCCTACAAATATGGGTGCATAACGATCACCGTGTCTTGCTCTTCCTGTTCCTTTTTGCGGCCAAATCTTTTTTCTTGAACCAATTACCTCTCCTCTAGATTTTGTTTTTGCTCCTGCTTGTCTTTGATTGGACAAATACACTCTAACCGCTTGAGCAACAAGACGCTTATTTATTTTACTGTCAAAAATATCCTTATTAACAGTTATTTTGTCTTTTTTTTCTCCTTTGGTTGTGTATGCTTGTATTTTCACCATCTTATTTGTCGTCTTCCTTTTCTATTTTTAAAAGACTATTTCTTCCTCCGGGTAGCAGTCCGGTCACCCAAATCTCATTATTTTCTTCGTTTATTTTATATATTTTTAATCCTTTAATTGTTTTTTTTGCAGTTCCCATTCTTCCTGGCATTTTCTTTCCTTTCCAAACTCTTCCCGGATCTGTACCTTGACCTATTGATCCAATTCTCCTCTCATTGGAAGAACCGTGTGTTCTTCTTCCTCCCCTAAAACCCCAACGCTTAACTACTCCTGTAAACCCTTTTCCCTTGGTCACTCCACTTACTCTAACTTTGTCGCCTTCTGCAAAAATATCTACAATTTTAATTTCATCGCCAATTTTATTTTCTGCTTTTTTTTCAAGTTTTATTTCCCTAAGATATTTGGGCCCTGTCTTTTTATATCCTGCTTTTTTTAATTTTTCCCTAGTCGGCTTTTTTATGTTTTTCAATTTTTTTTCACCAACTCCTACTTGTATCGCAGAATACCCGTCTTTTTCTTCTTCTTTAATTTGTACAATTTTTAAAGGTGCTGTATTAATACGGGTAACCACCAGGCGGTTGCCCTGTTTATCAAATGTCTGTGTCTGGTCTTTTTTGATTCCATATAAAAACTTCATTTTTCTTTCCAAAAAGAAAAGCACTTAAAAAGCGCTTTTTACATTTTTACTTCTATACCTACTCCCGCAGGCAGATCTAGATGCATCAACGAATCAATTGTCTTATTCGTTGGCTCAATAATGTCAATTAAACGCTTGTGTGTCAAAACTTCATAATGTTGAACAGAACTTTTGTGTACATGCGGATCTGCTTTAACCGCAATCAGCTTCCTTTCCGTTGGAAGCGGCACTGGACCGGATACTTTTGCACCGGTTGAAAGTGCTGTCTCAATTATCTTTTGGCAACAATCATCAATCACTCGATGATCAAAAGCCTTTAGTCTAACTCTGATCTGTTCTTTAGGCATAATTTAAATTTTCAAAAAGAATAATTCTAACCAGGCCTAACTTGCGTCAAGCCTGGTTAGTGATTACTCTTAAACTTTAGTAATTTTTTTTACTTACTTTACGATTTCAGTAACAACTCCGGCTCCAACAGTCTTTCCGCCTTCTCTTATAGCAAATCGCAAACCATCTTCAACAGCAACCGGATTAATCAGCTTAACAGTCATGTTAGCATTATCTCCCGGCATTACCATTTCCACGCCTTCTTCCAATTCAATTTCTCCGGTAACATCAGTTGTTCGAATATAGAACTGAGGCTTGTATCCGGAAAAGAAAGGTGTGCGTCTTCCGCCTTCTTCTTTGCTAAGAATATATACTTCACACTTAAATTCAGAATGCGGAGTAATTGTTCCCGTCTTGGCCAAAACTTGACCTCTTTCAACATCTTCTTTTTTAAGTCCTCTTAAAAGTACACCAACATTGTCTCCGGCCTGACCTTGATCCAAACTCTTTTTAAACATTTCAACACCGGTAACCGTAGTTGTCTGAGTATCTTTTAGTCCAACTATTTCAATTTCATCTCCTACTTTAACAATTCCTCTTTCAATTCTTCCTGTAACAACAGTTCCTCTGCCTTTAATTGAGAAAACATCCTCAATCGGCATCAAAAACGGTTTGTCTAAATCTCTTTCCGGTTCCGGAATATATTCGTCTACTTTGCTCATTAATTCCAAAATTGGACCGCATGCATCACAGTCTTCTTTACCACATTCACATTCTAATGCTTTTAAAGCAGATCCACGAATAATCGGAATCTCGTCTCCAGGGAATTTGTATTTATTCAAAAGCTCCCTGACTTCTGTTTCAACTAATTCTAAAAGCTCTTCATCTTCTACCATGTCTGTTTTGTTCAAAAACACGACAATTGCAGGTACATCAACTTGGCGTGCCAAAAGAATATGCTCTCTTGTCTGTGGCATTGGGCCGTCAGTAGCTGCAACTACCAAAATTGCACCATCCATTTGTGCAGCACCGGTAATCATGTTTTTAACAAAGTCTTTGTGTCCGGGACAGTCAATATGGGCATAGTGCCTATTTTCTGTCTCGTATTCAATATGTGAAATTGAAATTGTAAGACCTCTTTCTTTTTCTTCCGGAGCCTTGTCAATTTCATCATAAGCGTAATATTTAGGTGAGACGCCTGCTGAGTGCAAAGTTTTTGTAATTGCACTTGTCAAAGTAGTCTTACCATGGTCAACGTGACCAATTGTTCCAATATTAAGGTGCGGTTTTGTTCTATCAAAATCTGCCATTTTAAATCCTCCTTATTTTTTTAACTTTATTTATTTATTAAATTCTTTTCTTCAATAATCTGTTCAGTTATGTTCTGCGGGACCTCTTCATAATGACTTGGCTCCATATAGAAAGAGGCTCTTCCTTCAGTCATTGAACGCAATCTGGTTGCATAGCTGGACATTTCTGCTAAAGGAACAAGCGCAGTAATAATACGAATATTTTTCCGGCTTTCCGTGCCCAAAATTTTTGCTCGTCTGCTTGACAAATCACCAATTACATCTCCCATAAACTTCTGAGGAGTAGTAACTTCGGCGTTCATAATTGGTTCCAATAAAACCGGACCAGCTTGTTTAACTCCTTTTTGCAAAGCTGTTGATCCTGCAATCTTAAATGCAATCTCTGATGAATCAACATCATGATATGATCCGTCAAAAACAGCCACTTCCATATCTACAAGAGGGTATCCAGCCAATACACCGTTTTCCATTGCTTCTTTTACCCCTTTTTCTACTGCAGGAATAAATTCTCTTGGAATTGATCCTCCCCGAATCTCGTCAACAAACTCATATCCTTCTCCTCTTTCTCTTGGTTCTAATCTTAGGAAACAGTGTCCATATTGACCTCTGCCTCCGGACTGCCGAATATATTTTCCTTCCGCTTCAACTGTATTATTTATTGTTTCCCTGTATGCTACTTGCGGCTTGCCTGTATTTGCTTCCACTTTGAACTCACGTTTCATTCTGTCAACCAAAATTTCCAAGTGTAGTTCACCCATTCCTTTAATAATTGTTTGACCTGTTTCACGATCAACTTTAATTTGGAATGTCGGGTCTTCCTGAGAAAGCTTTTTTAATGCATAGCTTAACTTTTCTTGATCAGATCTTGTCTTTGGTTCAATTGCCAAAGAAATTACCGGTTCGGGGAATTCTATTCTTTCCAAAACAATTGGGTTTTCTTCATTCGAGAGCGTTTCACCGGTTGCAGTGTCTTTGAGACCAACTACTGCCACAATTTCTCCGGCTTCTGCTTTTTCAATTTCTTCCCTTTTATCTGCATGCATTAAAAGCAAACGTCCAATACGTTCTCTTTTTTCTTTGTTTGCGTTATATACATAACTTCCAGATGTTAAGGTGCCTGAATAAACACGTAAATAAGTCAAACGTCCCACATGGGGATCAGCTTGAACTTTAAATGCCAGTGCCGCCATCGGCACATCTTTTTTTGGAGGACGTTTTTCTTCTTCCTCCGTGTTTGGATTATAGCCTGTTATTGCCTCTATGTCAAGAGGTGAGGGGAGAAATTGAACTACAGCATCAAGCAATGGTTGAACTCCTTTGTTGCGCAAAGAAGTTCCACAGTAAATCGGAATTATTTCATTATTTATTGTTGCCCTACGCAGTTCAGCTTTTAATTCTTTAACAGAAATTTCTTTACCTTCTAAATACTTCTCTGTTAATTTATCATTCATCTCACAAATTTTTTCCACTAGCTTCTGTCTAAATTCAGAAACCTGCTCCTTCATATCTTCTGGAATCTCTTCTTCATGAAAAGCAGCTCCTGTTTCATCGCCTTCCCAGACTAATGCTTTTTCTTCCAAAAGCAGAACTATTCCCTCAAAATCATTTTCCACACCAATTGGAAGTGCCATAACTGCAGTATTTGCCCGCAATTTTTCTTCAATTTCTGCAACTACTTCCAAAAAGTTGGCTCCTATTTTGTCCATCTTATTCACAAAACAAATTCTTGGCACATCATAGCGGTCTGCTTGCCTCCAAACTGTTTCTGACTGTGATTGGACTCCGGCTTCCGCTTCAAAAACTACTACTCCACCGTCCAAAACACGTAAAGATCTCTCTACCTCTGCAGTAAAATCAACGTGTCCGGGAGTATCAATAATATTAATTCTATGAACTTCATCAAATGATTCTACAAGATCTATTCTTGGCCAAAAACAAGTGGTTGCAGCCGACTGGATTGTAATTCCTCTTTCTTTTTCCTGTTCCATCCAATCCATCTGAGTTGTTCCCTCATCAATATCACCAATTTTATATGTTTTCCCGGTATAGTATAAAAATCTTTCAGTAGTTGTAGTCTTCCCCGCATCAATGTGGGCAATAATACCAATGTTACGCACCCTGTCAATAGGAATGCGTTCTTTAGTTTTTGTTAAGTCGTTTTGTTGTGACATTTTAAAATTTCTTCCTTAAACATTTAAATGCTTCCCACCAAGGGAAGCATTTTTCTAACTTTAACTTGGACAAATTAATTTTATCAGAAAAAGCTGCTTAGTACAAGAAAAACTACCAGCGAAAATGAGCAAAAGCTTTGTTGGCTTGTGCCATTTTTTCTACCTGTTCTCTTTTTGAAATTGCTCCACCTTCATTATTATATGCATCCATTATTTCTGCTGCTAATTTTTCTGCATAAGAACGATATTGTTGATTAGGTCTTTTTCTTGAAGATAATACCAGCCAACGGATAGACAAAGTCTCTCTTCTATCACCACGAACCGGAACAGGAACTTGATATGAGGCACCACCAACCCTGCGAGAACGCACTTCCATTTTAGGCTGAATGTTTTTTAGTGCTCTGTTAAAGATTTTTAAAGGATCATCCTCTGCTTTAATTTTTTCTTTGATAATTTCTAAAGATTTGTATACTTGCTTTCGAGCTGTATCTTTTTTTCCGTCATACATACAACGGTTGATTAGCTTTGTAATCAACTTGCTGTTATAGATCTGATCTGGTTCAACTGTACGCTTTTTAGCTTTTTTAGAACGAGACACTTGTTCCTTCTCCTTTTATTTCGCCACCTTGTCTGGTTCCATATTTGGAACGGCCTTTGTGTCTTCCTTCAACTCCGGCAGCATCATACTTTCCACGAATTATGTGGTATTTGACTCCCGGTAAGTCTTTAACACGACCGCCTCTTACCAAAACAATTGAGTGTTCTGCCAAATTATGTCCTTCTCCAGGAATATATGCAGTAACTTCTTGGCGATTTGATAATCTTACACGCGCTACTTTCCTCAAAGCAGAGTTTGGTTTTTTTGGTGTCATTGTTTTTACAGCAACACATACCCCTCTTTTTTGCGGGTTAGTAGTTTTTATAGTTTTTCTTTTATTGGAATTAAAGGATTTATGCAAAGCTTTTGCCTTTGACTTTTTAGTCTTTTTACTGCGTCCTTTTCGTACCAATTGATTTATTGTCGGCATAACGGTCCTATTCTATCAAATTTTAGCCTGTTTGTCAGGTATCCAATTTCGCTCTTTCCGGTGTTACCGGAATCAAGCGTCCAATAATAACATTTTCTTTTAATCCTTTTAAATCATCCTCTTTACCCATTAAAGAAGCTTCTGTCAAAATATTGGATGTATGCTGGAATGATGCAGCAGACAGCCAGGATTCTGTATATAGTGAAGCCTTTGTAATTCCTAAAATTACTACTTCGGCAGTAGCCGGTTCTCCATCATCAACAATCACTTCTTTGTTAACCTCTTCAAAACGGATTTTTGAAACAAGTTCTCTTGGAAGGAAGTTTGTGTCTCCGGATTTCCTGATCTTAACTTTATCAGTCATTTTACGCACAATAACTTCAAAATGCTTGTCATTAATTGGAATTCCTTGAAGTTCATAAACTTCCTGAACTTCATTTACTAGATACCTTTGTGCCTCTCTTAATCCTTTGACTTGCAAAATCTTGTCAATCTCAAGTCCTCCGGAAGAAAGCTGGTATCCAGCTGGAATTAAATCTCCATTTTTAACATTTAAAGAGCTTGTCAATGGAACTGTATATTCTTTTTCTTGATCCTTTTTCTTACCTTTAATCTTAATCAGATAACCCTTGGAAGTTTTCTTAACTTTTGCTTTTCCGGCAATTTCACTGATTGGTGATAATACTTTCGGAGTTCTTGCTTCAAAAAGCTCTTCAACACGCGGCAAACCTTGAGTTACGTCCAACCCAACAATTCCTGCAGAGTGTTTAACCCTCATAGTTAACTGTGTACCCGGTTCACCAATACTTTGAGCCGCAATAGTTCCCACAGGAGTCCCAATTTCTGCCATTTTCTTGTTGGAAAAATCCCAACCGTAACACTTTTGGCAAATCCCGTGTTTTGTTTGACATGTTAAAGGTGATCTAACCAGAATTTTATCTACTTTAGCTTTTTGAATAGTTTCAAGATCTTCCTTTTCAACTAAAGTTCCTTTTTTCAAAACTGTTTTATTTGTCTTTGAATCCTTAATTCCCTCGGCTAATACTCTACCAAGCACTCTTTCATAGATACTTTTTTTACGGTCTTCTTCATCACTAATAACTATGCCTTCCTTAGTACCACAGTCTTGTTCACGAATTAAAACCTCCTGGGATACATCAACCAACCTGCGGGTTAAATAACCTGCATCAGCTGTTTTGATTGCCGAATCGGTCAAACCCTTTCTTGACCCTCTTGCTGAGTTCACATATTCAAAAACAGACAGTCCTTCCCTAAAATTTGATTTAGTCGGCAGCTCTACAATTTTGCCCAAAGGATCAACAACTAACCCTCTCATAGCTGCCAACTGTTTCATTTGATCTTTTGATGCACGGGTTCCTCCTGAATTAATAATAAACTTAACACTGTTATAATCATCCATTTTTTTCCACGTCTTATCTGCAACCTTGTCAGTTGTATCCATCCAAAGTTCATTTGAAAGTCTGCGTTTTTCTTCCTCGGTGATCAATCCCATATTAAAGTTTTGCTCAATTTCTGCTGACTTTTTGTCCGCCTCTTTAACAATATCTTTTTTTTCAGGAATAACTTTACAATCAAATACTCCCGGTGAGACACCTGATATTGTGAAACCTTTGAACCCTAGTTCTTTTAGCTTGTCCGTCAATTCAACAATTTCTTCTCTTGAAACTTGATCAAAGATTTTGCTGACTAATTGTTTTAAGTCTCCTGCATCAACAGCCCGATTGACAAATTCCGTATTACCTGGCAAAGCTTGGTTAAAAATTATTCTCCCGACTGAAGTATCAACAATTTTGTTATCCATCCATATCTTAATCTCTTGTCTTAATTTAATTTTACCGATTTGATAAGCAAGAACTGCCTCTTCCTGGTTTGAAAAAACCTTTTCTTCATTTTTCTCAATTCTTTCATCAATAGTGGTGTAATAATAGATTCCTAATGCCATTCCTTTGTTCGGTACCGTAATCGGCGTCCCATTAGCCGGCTTCAGTAAGTTTTTCTCAGGCATCATTAACTCAATTGATTCTCTGATTGCTTCTCTTGTTAAAGGCAAGTGTACTGCCATTTGGTCACCGTCAAAATCAGCATTATACCCTGCACAAACACAAGGATGTAGTTGAATTGCATCACCTTCAATAAGAACCGGATAAAATGCTTGGATTCCCAATTTGTGTAATGTGGGTGCACGGTTAAGCAACACCGGATGATTCTGAATTACTTCTTCTAAAATATCGTATACTTCCGGTGGTTGATCTTCCAATATTTGTTTTGCACTGCGCACATTAGGAGCAATTCCGTCTGCAATCAGTCCGTGTAATACAAATGGTTTAAACATTTCCAAAGCCATATCTTTAGGCAGGCCACATTGATTTAATTTAAGTTCCGGACCAACAATAATTACGCTACGGCCGGAGTAATCGACACGTTTTCCTAAAAGGTTTCTTCTAAATCTGCCTTTTTTTCCTTTAAGCATATCTGCTAAAGAACGCAGGTTTTTACCCTTTTTACTCTGTGGTTTATGACTTTTTGAAGCATCTACTAAAGTATCTACTGCTTCTTGAAGCATCCTTTTTTCATTTCTCAAAATTATTTCAGGTGCACCAAGGTTAATTAGATGTTTTAAACGATTATTTCTGTTTATCACCCTACGGTATAGATCATTCAAGTCTGATGAAGCAAATCTTCCACCGGAAAGCTGTACCATCGGCCTTAAATCGGGTGGAATAACCGGAAGAACACGCATAATTACCCATTCCGGTCTTACCCCGGCTTTGTACATAGATTCAATCAAACGTAATCTTCTTCTTGCTTTTTTCTTTTTCTGTTTGGATCCTGTTGTTTTTATTTTTTTCTTTAGCCTGTTAACTGTTTTCTCAAGATCCATTTGTTCCAATAATTCTAAAACTGCCTCAGCTCCCATACCAACTTTCATAAATCCAGCAGCACCATAATCTCTGAGCTTGAGATATTCGTCTTCTGTTAATACAGTTTTTCTTTCAGATTTAGAAACAATATCTTTAACTTTTGAAAAGATTTCTTCTGCCGTCTTTCTTTCCGATCGATAGTTATCCTTAATAGAAGCAATTTTTCTCCTCTTTTTAACATTTGCCTCTTTTACTGCTAATTCCTGCTGTTCTTCATTTTTAATATTCTTTTTTATTTCTTTAATCGATTTTTCAGTTTCCTTTTTGGTTTCTTTAATTTCTTGTTTTTCTTTTTTTTGAAGTTCTTCCAAGGTTTCTTCTAGTCTTTTATCCAAATATGCTTTAGTTCTTTTTTTCTCTTTTTGATCAACTTCCAAAACTATGTAACGAGCAAAATATACCACACCAGAAAGTTTTCTTGGACTGACACCCAAAACAAGTGCAAGTCTGGAAGGAGCTCCCTTAAAATACCAAACATGCACTACAGGACAAGCCAAATCAATATGACCCATTCTTTCCCTTCGAACTCTGCTCTTTGTCACTTCAACACCACATTTATCACAAATAATTCCTTTGTATCTCACTCTTTTATACTTGCCACAATAACATTGATAATCTTTAGTCGGACCAAAGATCCTTTCACAAAACAACCCGTCTTTTTCAGGTTTAAGTGTTCTGTAATTAATTGTTTCCGGTTCTGTTACTTCTCCATGAGACCATGAACGTATCTCTTCGGGTGAAGCCAAAGTTATTTGTAATGATTTAAAATCACTGATATTTTTCATTCTTCTGCCTCCTCTTTTTTATTTTCTGATTCTGATTTTTTCTTTTTTGCTCCTTTTTTCTTATCCTTTACTTCATTCTCATTCTCTTCCTCTGCCTTCTTTTTATCTTCTTTAATTTTTTTGGCTTTTTCTTTCTTTTCTTTTTTTTCTGCTTCTTCCCTCATCTCTTCTATTTCATCTAAATCTTCTTGTTGTTCTCTAGATAAGGGTTTTTCATATGTCCCTTTAGGGATAATATCAATACCCAAGCTGTTTAATTCCTTAATCAAAACCTTGAATGATTCCGGAACCGTAGCTTCGGGAATATCCATTCCCTTAACTATAGCTTCAAAAGCTTTTGATCTGCCAATTACATCGTCTGATTTGATTGTCAGCATTTCCTGCAATGTATGTGCTGCACGATGTGATTCAAGCGCCCAAACTTCCATTTCACCTAATCTCTGTCCTCCCATTTGTGCTTTTCCTCCAAGAGGCTGTTGCGTTACCAAAGAATAAGGGCCTGTTGAACGAGCGTGTTTTTTATCTTCTACCATATGAACAAGCTTTAGAATATATGCAATTCCCACAACACTTTTTTCATCCATTTGTTCTCCTGTACGTCCGTCAAAAAGCTGGACTTTTCCGTCTTTCGGAAGTCCGGCTTTTTTAAGCTCACTTTGAATTTTTTCTTCATCCGGACTTTCAAAAACAGGAACTGCAACTTTATATCCTAGTTTCTTGGCTGCCCAAGCAAGATTTGATTCCAATAATTGTCCGAGGTTCATTCTTGCCAAAACAGAAAGTGGGGAAATAATAATATCAACCGGGGTACCGTCTTCAAGATAAGGCATGTCAGACTGCGGTACAATTTTAGAAATTACACCTTTGTTCCCGTGTCTTCCTGCAACCTTGTCTCCAACCACAATTTTTCTGATTTGGGCAACTTTAACCTTTACCAGTTTATTAACTCCGGGTTCAAGTTCATCGCCTTTTCCTTTGGATAATACTTGAACACCAACAACCGTTCCCCTTTCACCGTGAGGCATTCTTAAAGATGTATCTTTAACATCTCTTGCTTTTTCACCAAAAATCGCCCTTAAAAGTCTTTCCTCTGCAGTTAGTTCTTTTTCTCCCTTAGGCGCAATCTTTCCTACTAAAATATCATTGGGACCAACATCGCTTCCCACAGCTACAATACCTTCATCCGTAAGATTTGCCAAGTCTCGTTCACTGACATGAGGTATATCCCGGGTAAGTTCTTCAGGACCCAATTTAGTATCCATTACTTCTGCTTCATAATTATTTATATATACCGAAGTTAAAAGATCGTCTTTAACTACACGATCAGAAATTACAATTGCGTCTTCGTATTCCAGTCCTTCCAAAGAACAATAGGCAATCAAAAGGTTTCTCCCTAAAGCCAATTCACCATTTTCACAGGCAGGTCCATCAATAATCAGATCTCCTTTTTGAACTCGATCTCCAATTTCCACTAAAGGCCTTTGAGAATAACTTGTTGATTGAGAGGTCTCTCTAAATTTCTCAACATGATAAGTTACTTCTTTATTATTCTTAGAAACTTCAATACTTTCTGGAAATTCTTCTTTGTCTTTTCCCAGTTGTTTTTGTTCAGTCTTGTTCACTTCAATAACCACTTTGTCAGCATCTACCCATTTAACTTTACCGCCGTATCCGGTAGTAATTGTTCTTTGCATGGCTGTTGCAACTTCTTCTTCCATTCCGGTTCCAACTATTGGAGATTCCGGATTTAATAAGGGAACAGCCTGACATTGCATGTGTGATCCCATCAAAGCACGGTTTGCTTCGTCATGAGCCAAAAAAGGAATCAATGACGCTGATGTTCCTACAACCTGACGGGAAACAACATCAATATATTCAACTTTTTGTGCTGATGCTTCTTTAAATTCCCCTTGATACCTGACCGGCACCCAATCTTCAGTTATATATCCGTGCTTGTCTTTTTCCACTTCAGCGTGGGTGATATGATAGTCTTCTTCCTCGTCAGCTGATAAATATACAATTTCTTCAGTCACTTTCATCTTAGTCTTGCCATTCTTTTTCACTTTTTCTACCTTACGATAAGGAGCTTCTAAAAATCCATATTCATTTACTTTAGTGTATAAAGATAAATAAGTTACTAACCCAATGTTTGGACCTTCAGGTGAACGGATTGGATCTATTCTGCTGTATTGTGAAGGATTAATATCACGCATTGAGAATGAAGCTCTTTCTCGTGTAACCCCGCCTTTTCCAAGAGGGGAAAGCCTTCTTAAGTTGTCAATTTCTGATAAAGGATTTGTCTGGTCTAAAATTGCTGATAACCTGTTTCTGCGGAAGAAGTTATTTACTACTGCTACCATTGGACGAGGGTTAATCAAACTTCCCGGAGTTACTAATGAATTTGTTTTTGCCAAACTCATCTTTTCTTTAATCGAACGTTCAAGTCTGTAAAGGCCCACCCTGAAAGCAGTATCTAAAACTAATTCCCCAACTCTTCTCACTCTACGATTGGAAAGATGATCGATATCATCAACTTTCCCCTCACTGTTCTGTAGTTTAATCAAATATTTAACAGCTGCTTTAAGGTCTGTTAAGGTAAGCACATGGTTTTCAATCTTATTGGGAATATCTAGCCCCAATCGTTTATTAAGTTTATAGCGCCCGACTTTGCCTAAGTCATAACGTCCGGCATTAAAAAATAAATCATTGAAATAGTTGCGTGCATTATCCAAAATTGCCGGTTCACCCGGACGGAGCTTTTTATATACAGCAATTAAAGCTTCTTCTTGATTTGTAGTTGGATCCTTTTCTAAACTTTCTTGAATATATTGATGATCTTCATCAGTGTCGACTTTTTTAAAAAACTCTTTTATTTCTTCATCAGTTTCCATTCCTGCTGCCCGCAAAAGCAGTGTAACAGAAATTTTTCTATGTCTATCTATGCGTGCATAAATTACGTCTTTTCGGTCAACAGAAATTTTTAGCCAGGAACCACGCAAAGGACGCAAATCTGCTATATATAGTGTACGCCCTGTAACTTGGTCAACTTCTCCGGAATAGAAAACTCCGGGTGAACGAATCAACTGATTAACAATTGCTCTTTCAACACCATTAATAATAAAAGTTCCCTCAACTGTCATTTGAGGGAAATCGCCAAAAAATACTTCTTCTTCAATCTCTTCTCCTGAACGTTTATTTATCAAGCGTGTAAGTACTTTAAGAGGCTTACTGTATGTTAAACCTTTATTAAGTGCTTCCAAAGGAGAATAATCGCCTTCTTCAAAATGATGGGAAAGAAATTCCAAGCGCCAGTTTTTACTTGTAAAATCTTCTATGGGAGAGGCTTTTTTAAGTTCTTTGTTTATCTGTTTTGTTAAAAATTTATTGTATGATTTCTTCTGAATTCTTAGAAAATCCAAAATCGGAAGCGATTTGTATTTTTCTCCCCAGTAAAGACGTTTATTATTTTGCTTGGAAGTTGCCATATTTATCCTATCTCCATTAAAAAATTCAGGCAAAACTACCTGAATTTTAAAAATTTTTTATTTGATAATTAACTTTGTAAAAAGAACAAGCTTAAACTTTGAATTATTTAATAAATAAAAAAACCCACTGCTATTAAAAAGCAGAGTATATTTTTATACCATATCTGGATTTACTTTGTCAAATGCTTTTACGCTTATTCTTGGCTTGGCAGATCATTTATTTCAAAAAACTCAAACTTCTCAACCTGCCCGTCTTTGCTAATCATTTTTAAACCCTCTCCAATACGTAAATCTCTAAAAGCAACTGGATATTCTTCTCCTTCTTCAGTATATATCAATCCTTTTTCTTCTAGATACTCTTGCGTGTAGCTGGCTTTACCACTGTTTTCTTCTTTTCCAATTTTTTGTAAAGTAACAAGATCCCCTTCTATATCAACAATCTTATATTCTACCACATCGGGCAGAGCTTTTCTTTCTTGGGTCTCTGTTGTTTTTTGCGTCGAATCTTGATTTGTTATATTTCCCAATCGGGATAAATACATTGCCCCGCCAATAATTAAAAAAGAGATTACAATTAGTACAAATAGTGTTTTCATTTTCATTTAAGGTGCCTCCTCTTCCCATTGATAGAATATAACCTTTTTAACTTCTTTTGGTGCATTAAAAATAAAATCGGGGCGGTATGTAAAAGTTTCTGTAGGTTCTGTATCATTTGTATTAGTTTCATAGTCTCTTGCCAAAGATATTCCATTCCAACCAACAAATATTCCTTCTGCCCATAGATGTGCATCAAAAGATCCACTTAAAGTATTTATTGAATTTCCTATAAAAACTCCCTCAATTCCTGGAGAAAGCTCAGTACCTGAGATACTTGAAGCAATATTGATTTCTCCATTGGCAATGACCATTAAAAAGCCTCCCTCATCAACGGTTAATTCATTTGTGATTGTCATATTGCCATTTCTAAGCAGAACTACCCACTGATTGCTATTAATATGTCCATTCAAACTGTTTGTCGTCATATTATATACACCATTATTTGCTGGGTCATTATTTAAAAACGCATCAATATCTCCATCTGCTCTGTCAAAATCCGTGCTTGTCTCTAAATCCTCTCGTAAAAATTCCTCCCAGAAATCATATCCATAATCATTAATCCCGTAATCAATATTAGTTTGGATTTTCCAGTTATCTCCATCATCAGCAATATTATTTAAACCACCATCCCCTAAATCATAATTGTTTGTATATTGAAATGTTCCGTGTGATCCTGAATCAGTCAAGAGTAATGCTGGAACACATGCACCAGAACAGGTGTCTATGGGTATTGATGAATAAACATTATTCCCATAAACATCTCCTCCGGCAGTTTGGAACCACGGTCCTGTATATGGAGTAAAGCTACAGCTATCTGAATCTTCGTGTTCATTTGCTACAGGTGTAGAACAACCGTCATTACTTGCAATAACCTCCCATGTATATGTTTGGCCCCAAGTGTATGTATCGGGACCGTAGCTGTAATCAAATGGCGACTGAGTTGTCATAACTTCAGAGCCGTCAAGATTGATAATATAGCAGTTGTCATTTCCGTTTAAGTTACATCCCCAGTCTCCTCCAGAAGCAGCCATTGAATTCCATGTCAAGCTTATTTCATCTGTCTGTATATCACCACATGGATTCATGTTAAATGCAGCACCTAAATTAGGAGCTGATTCCGTGCAGTTATGAGTGTCTGTAGAATATTCATATTCTGAAGGACACAAAGCTCCACAATCATTTTCAGAATAAACATAAAAGGTACGGCTACCAGCACTTGAGCAAGTATATTCAATACTAGGACTTAAATCTGATCCGTCTACACTATCTATATAATTACCCCCACCTCCCATAGTTCCGCCTTCATAAACATGGTACATATCTGTATTAGCAGTTGGATCCCAAGAAATGGTTAAATTTTCACAATCCTGATCAAATTGAATATTTGTTACTGTTCCTGGATCATCACAACAAACTGGATCACAATAGCAATATGTATTTGTATCACATTGTGCACTTCCGTCTGTCCACCAAACCTCACATTCTTCTTCCATTTGGTAAATGCTGCAAACTCCGCCGCCACAAATATTATCAACACAATTTCTTTCATCATCACAAGTTGGGCTTGGTGCTAATGACGGTGATGGACTCGGGGAAGGATCGCAAACACAATCAATATCACTTCTACAATCATTATTAACACATCTGTTATTTATACATGCCACATTTGCTATTCCTCCGGCACAATCTCCAACATCAGAACAACAACTATCTTCCTGACAACTACAGTTTAAGGGCGAGGGTGACGGTGACGGTGATGGAGGTGGTGGCGATGGACTTGGTGAAGGTGATGGTATTGGTGAGGGCGACGGACTTGGTCCTGCAGGTGCTGATCCAGTTGAACAAGTAAATAATCCTGTGTGACCAATATATGATTGCCCTGTACCTGTATCCCTATAACAAGCAACATTAAAAGAATATGAAGTATTTGGATCCAATCCACTAATCGTATGTGTATTGGAAAATGACCCTGTCCAGTGAGAAGAGGCACCAAAAGCTCCGTTCTGAACAAACATTCCGTCTGCAGATGTATCACAACTCCAAGTAATATTTTCTAACGTAATACTGTCAGAAGTAAAACTTCCACATTCTGCATTAGTAATTTCACAATCATCAACACTTAAAGTCATACTTGTTAAAGGACCCGCACAATCAGCACGCGGCCAACCGTCTACACAGTCGCCACGACACTCAGCTATTGCATCATTCCAAGTTCTGCAATAGACCGTATAATCAAGTGCTGTATCTGGTGTCCAACTCCAATTATAATTTCCTGCTGTCCCAGCTTGAGTCAGATACCCTCCAGTTGCAATATTGGAACAGTCTGATCCGGAATAAATAGTCAATCCTGCTTGGGTAACACTACCATAAGATGGACTGGGAGGATCTTCATGAGTAGAAGTGAAATTTGCAACTTCTCCTCGGCAGACGGAATTATCTCCTGAAAGACTTTTACAATTAGGAATACAGTTATTACAAACCATATTACTCCAAGAAGCCGAACTCCATCCACAACTATTTGTGGAATGTACCCAAATTGAATAACTTTCACCTCTTGTTGTATCTACTTCCATACTTGTTTTTGTCCAACCATTAATACAGATATCAAGTTCAGAGCTGGCAGGTTCAGGACAATTATTAGCAATTCCCAAACTTGTATCTGCAGAATTATCTATATTATCTCCATCTGTTACTCTAATAGCATATCCAGTTGCACCACTAGAATCATTCCAACTTATATTACATGAACACTCATTATCTGTTCCTGCACAATTATCACAGGAAGCAGTAAGTCCTGTAGGGGGACTTGGAGCAGAACAAATTGTAAAAAACTCGTGAGAATATTCTGTTTTATTATCACCATCATTAACATCAAAAACTTTTGCTTCCCATTCATATAAATTTTCAGACAAGGGTAAATATGCACTTGGAATATTGTATGTGTATTGATTCCCTGCCCCTATTGTTACACTATCCATCTTCCCTGTATTTAGAAATGAATCTTCCCCATCAACCCTAACTTTAAATTTAGGATGTACTGAAAAAGTACTGCAGTTTTCAATTGTTAATCCCGGGGCAGAAGAAAAACTCCCACCCTTTGGAGAAATTGCATTATGGCAAGCTGTAATTGTTGTACCATCACTATCTCCATCACTGCTACAGGAACAACCACAACCAGAAGAACCACATCCATCAGTACAATAACCACCAGAATCTATACAACAACCATCTACTTGAGTATATGTTCTACAACAATAATTATGTGTACATCCACATCCAGAACCACATGAATCACTACAATTTTCAGGTGGAGAACAAGCTGCCTTAATGTTTGAAGAAAAAATTAAAAAAAAGAAATATAAAAAGGTTGACGTTAAAATCAGCTTTATCAACTTTCTATATTTCATTTTGCACCCTGAATTCTTTGCACAATAGGTTGTCCATCTTTACTCAACTGTTCCAAAGAAAGATCCAAGTCAATAAAATCGCCTACTTCAAAATTTGTCAAACTTGCTTCAATCATTGCCTCTTCACCTTCGTTAAGATATGTCTTAAATATCTCTATTTCTGCTGTTTTAGGAACCTCAAATGTTTTTGTCCCGCAAACCATTCCTACTTGCTTTACTAATTTACCTTTTAAGTTTTTTTCACAACCAGGATCAGTATTTAAATTTACTTGAATTGTTCTTTCTTGATAATTAATATCTTTAATATATCCTGTAACTCTCACAAAGTCTTCTTCCAAAAAATATACTTGTCCCTCATTGGCATCTGAATCAGCAATCTTTTTTCCGTTATAATAATAGGCGCCTGTTTTTCTTAATTCAGTTCTTTGAGAAAGATCATTATTGGAACCCTTTGCTTTTATCTCCTCAGGAATTTCAGTATCAGATTTCTTTTCAGGTTTTTTAGTCATTACTTGTGACTCTGAAGAAGTTTCCAAATAATTGTACGTTAAATATCCACCAATTAATACAATAAAACTACCAAGAAGAAAAATTATTATTTTCTTATCCATATTTTAAGAATAATCAATTAAAAAGGAAAAATCAAGCAATTCAATAAACTATTGTGTTCCTCTAATCATTTCTACTGAAGGACTTTGTTGATTTTTAAGTGCATCCAAATTTAAGTCTATATCTACATTATCACCAGGCTTAAAATCAGATAAATTACCATTATATTGATAAAATTCTCTATCTTGACTCGGGTTTGTTGCTCTTATAAAAGGCGTTGAAGCACTTTCTGGTATATGAAAAGTCTTTAATCCACAAATTGTTCCAAGTTGTCTAACTAGCTTATTATCCAGATCATTTTTACATTCAGGTTGTTGATTAAGAGCAACTGTAACTTTTCTATTAGCAAGATCAACTTCTTGCACAAAACCAGATACCCTAACTTTATCCTGTGAAAGAAAAAAGACATTTCCTGCTCTTGATCCTGTTATTCTTTCATTTCCCCACCAATATCCTCCTGTTTTGCGTAAAGCAGTTCTGGTTGGCCAAGAAACTTCTTGACTAGGATCAGGATTTAATAAATCTTCTTCTGAATTTATTTGCGTTGACTCAGGCTGTGGAGTTTCTTCTTCTATAACTTCAGGAGGAACTGTTATTTCTGGTGTTTGTTCCGTTATTTCTTCTAAGTATGCTGCCTTTAATTGCTCTGTTAAAACCCACGCTTGGACTTTCACATTATCATTATTTGTTCCAATTATTAGTGTCCATCCATTTTTTTCTTCTAACTCTTCAATTAAAAGGTTATTTCCCACCTGTTCAACAAATACTTGTCCTTCAGGAGAATGATACAAGGTTAATTTAATTTGGGAATCTGTTGGGGTATATTCAAATGAAAATGGTTCATTATTTATTTCATCTACTGTTGCTGTTGGGATTTTTGTTTCTATTTGTTTTGTTGCTTGAATAGTCGGGTTTTTTGAAGCCATAATAGTTGGTGTACTTGTTCTTTCTTTTGTTGGAGTATTTGTCTCCGTTGCTGTAGGTTCCTCTGTCTCTGTTGGTTCATTGGTAGGAGTTTTTGTTGGAATAGATACTTCAGTTTCTTGGATAGTGGGCTCCTTTGTTATTTCCTTTGTCATAACTGTTGCTGTAAATGTAGGTTCTGTTCTTTCTATCGGAGTTTTTGTTGCTTCTGCAGGTGTACATGCTGATAACAAAAGATTACCTGCCAATATTGTTGCCACTGCTATTCCCGCTGCTTTTTCTGCGTTTCCTTTTTCTTCTTTAATCTCTTCCAATGCCGAAATACCCGCTGCCGTCACTTCTCCCTCTAATTCTGTAAACGCTTTTTCCTCGCCTTCTTTTCTGTTTTTGTTCTCAGGCTTCCGGTCCACTACCGCCCCCCATTGCATGCCGTATACCGCTTTCATTGCAGCTTTGTATTTTCTTTGTTCTTCTTCCTCTTTTACCCTTATCTCTTCTGCTTGTTCACATCTTTCCAACATCTCTTCACTCATTCCCTTGCTTCTTTCTATTGCTTTTTGATCATACTCCGGTCTATTACCTAAGCCTTCTTGCTCTGTATACAACAATCTGGACAATTCAGGATGAGGCAATAGTAAATCACGAGGATCATTAAATGAATAGAATTCAGAATTTAATTCTTTTCTTAGGTTACTCATAATTAATTATTATTAATAACCAATGGTATGAAAATATTATGTGTAATAACCTCATCATCAACCAGATAAGGTTCTTCTATAGCTATATTATTAGTCCCAAAACCTTCAACAAACTTATCATCTGGAGCTAATCTCATTTTAAGCCTTGCGTTTCCGTTCTCTCCCCAATCCGGCCCCCAACTATTTCTCACTAACCAATATTTTTCTTCTGTATTATATCCAATAAGGACCAGACCGTGTCCTCCTATTAAAGGATCATCCGGTCCCACTCTTCCTTCATAAATGCCCTCATCATAATAATAAAAGCTTTCATAAACATGCATGCCAAATATCACTGGATTTCCTGTTTCGGCTATATATGAAAGCAATTGACTTTCACTTCCAAATATATACTGGTATCCTTTTATACTCATTGTTTCTTCTGGATCTTGACAAGCTTCTGCACAATCCCTATCAATTCCGTCTATTGCTGATCCATAAGGAAAACATTCTTCATCTACTAGTTCCTCACCGTCTTCAAATGCATTAAACCCAACGTGGTATGCCCATCCAGTATCACAAGTTCCAGGGTATTTTCCCATACAGAAGAAGAGATAAGCTTCAGAAGGATCAAAATTTTTTCCTTTTTCTAAAGCCAATTGCATTCTTAAAGTTTCTCCCAATGAAAAAGCACCGCAAGCTCCACAAGCTCCTTGATTTAACGCCTCCTGTGTTATAGTTGATGGCACTGTATATGAAACAGGAATAGTATCTAAAACATCCAATTTAAAACTTGATTCACGAGAGACTTGTTCATTTAAAATCGCCCCACTGTAATTATCTTGCGGCATAACCAAAGGTTTTTTAACTGGCTTCCAGGGATTCCCATTTTCATCGAGTTTTTTAACCAAATAGTCATAAAATTCGTTATCTTCTTTTGCTTGTTCTCTAGATTCCTGACTGTAAACTATTCCTTCTCTTTCTATTCCTAAATCTGGGATTATTGAGAGTCTTAAGTTTTGATTATATACATCCTTTTCCGTAGAAGAATCAAAGTCTACAGTTGATTCTACCTGCTGAGTAGGTTCCGCTGTTACTGTTGGAGTGTTTGTTGCTTCTGCAGGTGTACATGCTGATAATAAAAGATTTCCTGCCAATATAGTTGCAATTGCTATCCCTGCTGTCTTTCCCATCTCGCCTCTTTGTTCTTGTTCCTCTATTTCTTCCAATGCTGATATGCTTGCTGCTGTTACTGACCCTTTTATCTCTTCAAACTCCTCTTCTTCTCTTTTTTCCTTTTTTACCCGTTTATTGTCTACTATTGGTATTTCTCCCCATTGCATGCCGTATACCGCTTTCATTGCAGCTTTGTATCTTCTTTGTTCTTCTTCCTCTTTTACCCTTATCTCTTCTGCTTGTTCACATCTTTCTTGCATCTCTTCACTCATCTCTTGTGTTCTTTTTATTGACCTTTGATCATATCCCAGCCTGTTTTCTAAGCTTTCCTGACCTATATACAACAATTGGGACAATTCGGGATGAGGGAATAGTAAACCACGGGGATCGGTAAATGAATTAACTTCAGAAGAAGTCTCTTGAAACATACCTTTATCAATTAAAGATGGTACCTGTGGAGAGATTTCTTTGTTCACGATTACCTTATAATTATTATTATAGGTAATATATGTTCCCGTCAGTTAAAAGTCAATGTGTATTAAATATGTATTTATATTAAATTACAAGTATACTTCATAAAATCTCTCAAAAAATTTATCGTTTAATTAAGGAGTTTCTTCCTGCCACTGATAAAAGATCGCCTTGCGGGCTTCAAGTGGCGCATTCATTAAAAGATCTGGTCGGAAAATAAAAGTTTCTGCAGGTTCATTTCCGTTTATCACATCATCATAGTCCCTATTTAATATAATTGCATCCCAGCCAATAAAAGTTCCTGCTGCCCATAAGTGTTGTTCATTTGTAGAGGAACTTAAAGTTTCAATCTCATTTGCTATAAATATACCTTGTACAGCCGGGTCTGCTTCACTCCCAGAAAGACCTTCATCAATTTCAATTTTTCCATTTGCTATTACCATTAAAAATCCACCCTCCGCCACTTTTAAATCTCCGTTAATCTCTAAGTCTCCGTCACGTAAAAGAACTACCCATTGATTACTATCAACATTTCCATTAAGTGTACTTGTCGTCATTCTATATACTCCGTTGTTGTTAGGATCATCAAACAAAAAATTTTCTATACTTCCGTCAGTCCTGTCAAATTCATTACCTGCTGCTGGAATATTATTTCTCAAAAATTTTTCCCAAAATTCATATCCATAGTCATTTTTATTAAAATCAATCTCTGTTTCTACTACCCAATCATTATCATCATCTGCCACCTCTCCTCTTCCACTACTTCCTAAATCCCAATTAGAACTATATTGAAGAATTCCGTGTTCTATGTCTCCAGAATCTAAAAGTATTGCACTTGTACAATTTGGTTCGGGTTCACAAGTATCTTTGGGAACTTCTGTAGCAATATCATTAGCATAAATATTTCCTCCCATTACCTGAAACCACGGTCCTTTTATGGGAGTAAAGTTGTATATTTCTGAATTTGTTACATATTTATTAGCAACTGGATCTGAACATCCGGCATTGCTAGCTTGTACTTTCCAATAATAAGTTGTACCCCAATCATAAGTTTCTGCCGGATAAGAATCTGTAGTTCCTGTGTCTCCCCTAAAATTTGTTGATCCATCTATATCATCCCAAAAAACCAAGTAACAATTATTGTTTCCAGAAAAATTACATCCCCAATCTGTAATCCCTTGCCAGTCCAAAGCAAGAATATTAGTCGTTGTTGCAAAAGGTGTTCCAACTGGTAATCCTGGATTTTGCAATTGCGGTTGTTCCGGAGCTCGTTCACTGCAAGCAAAACTCACACTTTCCCTTATTTCTCCGCCGCAAGAATTAGAAGCTACAACTTCATAAGTATGATTAATCTCATCATTGCAAGTAGTAATACATTCCGTATCAGTTATTGAATCACAACCTGAAATTGGAGTAGCACTCCCATCCCTATATACTGAATAACTGTCTGCACCTATGGATTCTGTCCAATCAAGTGTAATATCACTACAATCATTAGTATAGTCAAGTGTAAAAGGATCAGGTGGTTCACATGCAGTTGTACAAGAGAATAATCCTGTGTGACCAATATATGATTGACCACTTCCTGTATCTCGATAGCAAGCAACGTTGAATGAATAAGTGGTATTTGGGTCTAAACCATTTATTGTATGTAAATTTGAAAATCCACCTGTCCAATGAGATGAAGCACCAAAGCCGCCATTTTGCACAAACATACCATCTGCAGAGGTATCACAACCCCAAGTAATATTTTCTAAGGTAATACTGTTAGTTGTTACTGTTCCACATTCTGCATTGGTAACTTCACAATCATTTACAGTAAGAGTATCCCTGCAGATTGGACACTCTGTATATTCAGGCAGGTCACCATTAGTATACCAAGGATTGCCTGTGCAATTACAACCTAAACCACCATATATATTGCTGACAACATAATATTCACCAGAGCTTGCAGGACTCCAATTAAAAGCTTGTGTACAAGGCCATGAACCGCAATTTAATTCATCAACTACTGTCCAGGATTGATTACTTGTTGGAGAATAATAAACACCTATTCTTCCATCACTACTATCTGCATCATTACCAGATACTGATATACTAACATCTTCTGATAAGCAAACATCTCCGGAAGTTGTAAAACTAGTACAACTTGGTGATGTATTACAACTAAAATTACTTCCAAATGCAGCATCACTTCCCCCACAACTATTAGTAGAATGTATCCACCAGGAATAGTTTTCTCCAACTGAGGAGGCTATACTTATACTATTATTACTCCAATTATTGATACAAACATCAAGATCCGTACTTCCTGCACCAGGACAATTATTGTCTATTGGACCGTCTGCAGAATTATTAACTCCATCTCCGTCAGTAACTCGGATATTATAACCTTCAGCTCCTGTAACTTTATCCCAATTCAAAACACAAATACAATTACCATCCGCTCCTCCACAATCATCACAATCTACTGAAAGCCCAGTTGGGGACCCAACATTTCCCACAATTGTTATTTCTCTAGAAGAAGTATTGGTCTTATCACAGCCACAATCACCAAAATTACTGCAGTTAAAAATCTTACACCTATATTTATATTTCCCAGGATCACCAGCAAAATCAGGAACCCAAGTAATTACTTCATCTTCATAAACTTGACCCCATCCTCCGGATGCTATAATATCTCCTCCTTCATGCGCATCATATACTCTCAATTGAATACTATGAGGATCATCATCAGACTCTATATCTTTAACTCTAAAGTTTGGCTTTGAACAATAAATCCCATTATCATCAGGAAGTAACCACTCACAGTCAGCAGGCTTATGACAGTCATCACCACAATTTGGACAACCACATCCACCATAATTTGCGTTACATACAGAGATTGATCTTAAAGCACAATCCAAACAGGTATGACCACACCAACATTCGCCATCATCTCCACCATCGCCACCGTCACCACCATCACCACCATCTCCAGAAGATGACCAATAACAACCACTACTAGTTAAAACAGATGGATGTTCTGTAAGATTACAATCTCCTCCTCCATCATTACATCCATCATCATGAACATCATCAGCTAAACATTGTCCACCAGGCGTAGGAAAACAGTTGCTACAACGATTAACAGTCTCACAATTACACTCCTGATACCCAACTCCAACTCTTACACATTCACACTGTTTCTGACTTTCACAATGTTGTCCTGAACAGACTGCTGCTTCAATTTTGGTATTAAAGATAAAAAAGATTATTAAAGAAAAAAAAGCTAATAAAAAAACTTTTCTGTAATTAAGTTTCATTAAAAAAAGTTAAATCATTAATATATACAAATCCACATTTTTCTTGGATTGTTTCTAGGTTCGGATTTTTATCTAGTATAGAATTACATTCTTGAAAATATCCTTTTCTAAACGCCCAGTCATCTCTATATACCGGATTCCTATCCTGTAAATTTATCCCTGCAGCAGTTTGGTTTTCATTTAATATTCTAAACACAAAAAGTTTGTTCTTAAAGAAATTAAGTTCCTCGACTGTTTCTATATTTAACTGCTTAGTTTCTGAATCACAACTATCTTCACAAAAAATTCGCGGTTCATTATGTTTGCTCACAAACGTATATCCTTTATCCTTCTCACCTAGAACAAATGTTTTTGTCTCTGGCTTATCCGCATTCTTTCTATAAATCAAGACATCAATTTTTACTAAATTTTCTTGTTCATCTAAATATACTCTTTCTAATTTGGATAAGTATCTTCTTGTTTTTTCACGTTCATCTATTAAACCACATTTAAAAAATTCTTTTTGCCTACTGTCTTTATAAAAAAAGAATTCTCCCTCACATCTATTTTTTTCTAGTATTTCTGAAGATTGCTTTTTGAATATATTTACCTTATCGTTAGTAAAATAGAGTATTAGAAAAGTGGAAGAAAAAATAATAACAAAGACTATTACTATTAATTTAAAATTACTAAATATAGAACTAGACAACTGTTTCATTATAACTACAGTTTAATGTGACTTAAAATTAAAGTCAATCTATCTCTAAATTATAAGTCGTAAACTTGAAAAAGACCGTAAGACATTGCTGCGTTTGAAGGATTAAATTCTGAAACATCATTAATGTTTACTTTCTCAGGATTAAAATTTAAATTTTTGTTGTTTTCAATTTTAGGAAAGACATACTCTTCATGAGCTTGTAGTTGAGAATCTGGTGGATCCCATCTTTTATAGCCAATATCTACAGTAATAACTTCTCCAATATTGTCATTAATAATTTGCATTCCTTTTTTTATATCCGCATCTTTACCACCTGCACGACTTATATAATTGTCTCCTGGATAATGAGTTTCATAACCAATTTCCACAAAAATCGTTCCGTCTATACCAAAAATAATCGGAGCTGTTACCCTTCTACCTGTATTGTAATCAATTGTCCCCACCATTAACACTGAATATTCATTATACTTAAATGCACCAAGATTCATAAAAGTCATTCTGTTTAACCAAGAGAGTTCCCTTCCTCTTCCAATTTCATAAGTATACATCCTATCTCTAGGTAATTTTTCTGGATTATTAGGAATCGGAATTTCTCCATTTTTCCAAGCTTGTATATTTGCATTAACCTGTTCAATATTAGAGAATACAACTTCTTGAGTTGGGGGAATTGCTGTTGCTTCAGCAGTTGGTTCTTCAGTAGGTAACTCTGTCTCCTGAAACTCTGTTGGTTCCTGTGTCAAAAAAACTTCTGTAAGTTCTTCTGTTGGAATCACTGTTGGCTCCTCTGTTGTAGTAAATTGTAAGATTTCCCAAGTTTCTTTCTCAAGATTATACTGATGGGTTTCTAAACCAAAATATTCCCTAAAAGAAAGACCGTTTTCATCAACTATAGCTACAGCTGCTTGGCTATTATCTCCTTTTTCCGGATCAACTATTAGCAGATTGCCATTTTGGAATTCATAGACAACATTCTCACTAACTTCTTCTGGGGTTTCAATTACTGATACTTTTTGCACATCTCCTTGCTTAACTCCCAGCATTAATGGTTTACCATTTTCATCAGAAAAATATACAATTGCTCTATCTTTATCAGGTTGAATAAAGGTTGTTCCAATAACAATATCATGTCCAGTAACAGCAAGTGCTTCAACTATTTCTTTTGATAGTTCTTGTGCACTTGTAGAAGTTTCATTAATCATTGCTTCAATTTCTTCTGGTGACTCCGGCGTTGCTGCAACTCCTGAAAACTGAAAAACTATTCCATCTTCACTACCACCACCAGTGCCATCAATTGAATACACTTGAACTTTTTGTTCTTTTTCTTTTTCGGGAATTACAGTTTGTTCTGGTTCTATAGTTACTGCTATTGGAGGTTCTGTTGGTTCAATAGTTTTAGCTTTCTGGGTAGCTGTTATTTCCATAGGCACACAAGAAGAAAGTAGCAAATTTCCAGCTATAAATGTTCCCAGTGCAATTCTTCCTGCTTTGCCAAGTTTGCCCTTTTTGCTCTCTTTTTGAAGCTCTTCCATTGCCCCTAACTCTGCTGCTATTATTACACCTTCTACCCTTTCAATATCAAATTCTTCTTTTCTCTCTTTTATTTTAAATGGAGAACTTTCAACTATTGGTGTTTTCTCTCCCCAAGTTGGTCCATAGACTGCCTGCATTGCAGCTTTGTATCCTTCTTCCTCTAGCTTACTTTGCTCTTCTTTTTGTGCCCTTATCTCTTCAGTCTGAATACACCTCTCTTGCAGCTCTGTGCCTATCTTCTGGCTTCTCTCTATTACCTTAATATCATCTCCTGGCCTGTCTATCTCTATTTCTTCTGAAAATAGAACTTCTGCTAGTCCAATATCAGGTGAAACTAAATTATTGGGGTCTTTAAATGACATCACATCAGAAGAAACCTCCTGATTAAATGCCTTATCTATTATTAACGGAATTTCTGGTGAGCCTGTCCGACTCATATATTCCTTATAACTATTATTATAGGTAATATATACTTTGCTTAATACCTTGTCAATATGTATCCAATATGTATTAATTATTATAGAACAAACAGAAATAGCAATAAAAATATTTTATTGATAAGGGATTTAATTATAAGAATATTATAGGTTTTAATTTGAAAGGTATTTTACAATATTCTGATTATGTTCTTCTAGTGTTTTTGAGTAGTGTGTTTCTCCAGAAGGCTCAGACAAATAATACCAATATTCTGTGTCCTCCGGGTTTGCAGCTGCTTTAAGTGATGCATATCCAGGGTTACATATAGGTTTGGGCGGAAGTCCTTTTTGTTTGTATGTATTATAATCTGAATCCATATCTATATCATTTTGAGTTAGGTTGCTTGGCCACCAGTTGCAATCCAATTGCTGTTTGCATTTCCTGGAGGCTTTTACATACTGAACTGTTGCATCTACCTGCAAAGGCCAACCATTTTTTAATCTTTTCAATAAAACTCCGCCTACTCTGTAGCGATCCTTATCAAATTTAGCTTCTCTTTCTATTAAAGAAGCCAGTATAACTGTTTGCTCCTTTGAAAGAAAAGTTTTAGGGTTTAAATTATTATATTTCTTGTCAAAATTGCTTTTTAAAATATTAATTACTTGATCTGCGCTTGCTTTCTGCGGAACTAAATAAGTATCAGGAAATAAAAAACCTTCCATAGTGGCAGTTTTGTCTAAGAAAGCTTGTACAGCAAAATCTAATCCGTGCTCCTGAAATGAGTTTTGAATTATTGCAGCAATTTCTTCTTTGCGCTTACCTTCGGGAATAGTTACCCAAACATCGATTGAACCGTGTGTGAGCTCTTTAAGAATCTCCTTAGAAGACATTGACGGAGAAAGTCTAAAATCTCCTGCTTGTAATTTGGTATCCAAATTTTCAAATTGGGAAATTAGCTGAAAAACAACTTTATTTTTAATCAAATTTTCTTTTTTTAATTCCTGGGATATTTTTTCTAGATCCCATCCTTTAGGAATAACAAAAATTTCTGTTTTTTCGGATTGAGGATTGACTGGTTTTTGGGCATTGTTCCAGAATAAATAGCTCCCTATTGCAAAAACAGCAATAAAAACAAAAGCTGATAAAAATAATAATGAAGTTTTTTTCACTTAAACCTCTTCAAAAAGAGCGCGGCGGTATTCATCCTTGTCTTTATTATAAATAAAAATTCTCCCACAGTTGCAGGTTATTTTTTCTGTTCCGTTTTTGCGGTCTTCTTTTTCACCTTTTTCAAGTGGCGTACCACAACCTACACATTGACCCCTTGATAAAAGCCAACTTTGAATAGGTGCAATTATTTTTTTAAACATAGACACCTCCTTAAATTAATTTAACTAATAGTAACACTTTCCCTTTATCTCGGTCAAGAAAAGACTTAGGGTGTTTCTTCCTGCCATTGAAGAAACAATACTTTTTTAACAGGTTTGGGAGCATTTAAAATAAAATCAGGACGGAACATAAAAGTTTCTGCAGGTTCCGTGTTATTAGCAATACCATCAAAATCACGAGCTAAAATAATTCTGTTCCATCCAATAAAAGTACCTTCCGCCCAAAGGTGGTCGTCCGGCAAAGAACTTTCTGTTTCAATTTCGTTTGCTATAAAGATTCCTTGAACTGCAGGATTATCTTCTGCTCCTGCTAAAGATTCATCTATCTCAATTTTTCCGCTTGCAACTACCATTAAAAATCCTCCTGTATCAACACTTAGCTCTCCGTTAATAGTTAGATCACCGTCACGCAGTAAAACCACCCATTGATTACTATTCAAATGGCCATTCAAAGTATTGGTATTCATATTGTACACTGCGTTATTCGCAGGATTATTTGCCAAAAAATTCTCAATATTTCCATCTAGTCTACTAAATTCTCCGCCTGTTGCAGGAATATAATCTTGCAAGAAATCAATCCAAAAATCATATCCATAGTCATTTTCTCCATAATCAATATTTGTTTGCACCAACCAATCCGCTGTTTCTGGGTTATCATCAGCAACATGTTCTCTATTTCCTTCTCCTAATTCCCAATCGGTTTTATATTGAAGAGCTCCATGAGTCATTCCTGTTTTACCTAACAATAATACAGGTGTACAAGTAGCAGAATCACCACAAGAAACAACTGGTATATTTACATCCACAGTGTCTCCGTAAACACTTCCTCCCACTACTTGATACCAAGGTGTTACAGTTGGCGTAAAATGCCAAACTTCCGAAGTTGTTTCATGAATATCTTCTGGAGCTACACAGCTATCATTACTTGCTTGCACTTTCCAATAATACGTAGTTCCCCAAGTATAAGTTTGGGTTGGATATAATGTGTTTGTACCGGTATTACTTTGAAATGTAGAAGCGTCTGTTTCATCCCAATATACTAGATAACAATTATTATTACCCTCAATATTGCACCCCCAATCATAGACTGCGTTCCAATCTAAAGCTTGATCATTATCATTAACCGGATATAATAATGCTGGATCCGGACCTCCCGGATTAATTAAAAATGAAGCCCCCGGATTTGCTGGATCTACCAATATAGGCGCCTCTTCCACACAAGTAAATCCAATAGAGTTTGTATTTGTTTCACCGCATGCATTCACTGCCCTAACTTCATAAGTGTGAAATTGATCGTCAATACAGTCAATTGTTGCTTCTGTCCCAGAATCAATCTGTTCAATAAAATCAGTTCCGTCCCTATAAATTACATAGTATTCAGTATTTATCGCAGAATCCCAGGAAAGATCAAAGCTTTCACAATCTTGGGTTATTTGTAAATTTGTAGGCAGACCAGGATCATCACAGTCCATATCTACATTAACATGACAATGTTCACTTCCTGTTCCACAACTAGTTGCATCACAAGCTACTCCTGCTATTGTTACACTCATATTTGAAACAAGCCAATTTTGGCATCCTGTCGGCAGAGTATCAGTTGTAGAAATAGTGCCTGAAGTACCGGAAATATCTACATCTGAATATATCCAGGGCCAATTGGTCCCGTCATAACAAGTAAACCTGGCTGACTCTAAATTAGTCCCATCTATGAAACTTGCTTCCATATCAAAATTTATACTTTGATCATTCGTCAAAGTCGGGTTAACTGTCATTCCTGTACAATCAGGAGGTGAAGTATCTTTTACCACATTACTAACCCTACATCTTGGATTATTCCACGTCATACTTTCGTGTGCCCAAGCATTTATTGTATAGTTATTTGAATCAGGGATAGAATATCCCCAGGAATAAGTACATGTCCACTGCGATGAATTGCTTCCACTCCTAGTACAAATTTCATCCGAATCAATAAATCCAGGTCCTCCACCGCTTTTACTCTCATCATCATATCCATCTTCCTGTGGCACATCATAGCTTGAAGCAACCACATCTCCAGTTGTTTCATCAATTATTTCTACTTTAATAGAATCTATTCTTGTTCCACCATCATCACCAAATTCCACTATAATATGATCTGGATTTGACCAAACAGTATTTGACAAAGGATAATGAAAACCTTCACAGTGGGCTTCTGGATTAGCTCCACCATCTCCATCTCCTCCACACCAGCAGCTGTCACAGCAAACCTTACCCGAACCACAGCTGTGGCATTTAAAACCTGTACAACAACCCTCATCACAACAAACTCCTCCTGATTGAGGTGGAGTACAATCCGCACCACATCCACTGCTTCCGTCACTCCCATCACCACCATCACTCCCATCACCACCATCACTAGTCCCATAGTAATGAGCAGTATCACAACTGCAGTCTTTATCAATAGAGCACTCCCATCTTATACAATCTCTATGAGGAAACGGCCCTTCTTCAACACAACTGCAAGAACACCTAGATGCCCCTGGCTCAGCTCCAGTACAAGATGTATTGATACTACAATCAACACCACAGCTTGAACAACTATCTGAAGTACAGTTTGAAGAACTGTCTGTACAACCACAATCTATACAATCTCCTTCTGAAACCCAATAGTCTGAACCTGTACCTTCAGTACAACAGTAATATGCAGAAGTTTTAGAAACTTTTAAGGTTAATAAAGAAAAAGCAAAAAACAATATACAAGCTGATTTTATTATTATTTTTTTATTAATCATTTATTTTCTTAACTTTTAATTGCACCAAACCTCTAATGCCTTCTTGTCCTTCTAAAAAACTATTTTGCAAATCTCTTTTATCAGGTTCTTTTTCAAATACTGAAATAAGAAGTGAGCCTTCAGGATAAGGATTATAGCATTTCAGCCATTCCATAATATTTTCTGTTCTACCTAAAAATATCCTTTCAATTCCTGATTGGTTTATGGAAGGAGTCGTTGCAAAAAAAGCATATTCTCCTTTTTTAATATCAATTTCTGGAATTATTTTTCCTTTCTCAAAGTGACCAAATAAATCCCAGTATTTACCTCCCCAAGGCAAATCTCCCTCTTTTAGATATTCCTCGCTTTTTGTGGAATCATTTATTAATTGATATCCTTCCGGGGTTTTTGGGCATTTACCTCCTCCAAGACGTAATTCTTTTTCTTGAGAAACCATTCCAAAATCTTGTTTTCTATCTTTTTTATTCAGCGCAATTAAACCATAAATATTAAAAAGCAGAAGAACTAAAGAAATCCCTAAAAAAATTTTTAAAAAAAATAATTTGTTTTTATTTCTTAATTTAGACAGGTTCACTTTATCTTAATACTATCTTATTTGAAGTTGCAGCGTCAAGCTAATTTTTTATTCAACAGCTATAATAATTTGCCCGTCAATTTTTTCTCCAGCATTTGTCATTCCCTCAGGCAAAGTAATTTGTCCATCTAGACAAATTGCAATTGATAAATAGCCTCTACCGTCTTCACTTGGATAAGGAGGAAAATTTAAACTATTTAAAAATGCTTGCGGATCATCCAGCCAAACAACTTCTCCTTGAAACGGTTTATTTCTAGATTTTGCAACTTGGTAATAACCAGGTCTGAAAGGCACATCAAGTGGTTCATGGGTTTCAGGATGATGAATAGTGTTATTCTTCCAATATGTACCACTCCAATCTTTAAATGCAACTCCTTCATAATCACCTTCATAATAATTAAAATACAACGTCGGTCTCAATTTAAATTCCTTGGCCGGGTCAACAAAAATATCTTCCCAAGTTAAGGGAAATTCACTTTGTGGCTTTTGCGTAGGTTCAATAGTTTCTTCTGTTGGTGTTGGTTCAATCGTTGATTCAATTACTTCTTCTGTTGCTGTTGGTTCTACTGTATTTACTGGATTCGATTCTTTAACAATAGGAGTTTCTGTTACCAAAATTTGCAGTCCTTGCCATTCTTTTTCTTTAATATTAAATTTATGTGTCTCTATCCCAAAAATTTCTTTATAAAATAAAAAGTCATTTTCATCTACATTTGCTACTACAGCTTGAGTATTATCTCCTTTTTCCGGATCAACTACAATTAACTCTCCATTTTCAAACTCTACTACTGCTTGTTCACTTACTTTCTCTAGCATCTTAACCATTGAAACCATTTGTTCTTCTTTTCGCTTTAAACCAATCATTAATGGTTTTCCGTCTTCATCTGAAAAATAGACCACTGATTTGTTTTCGCCCGGATTAATATATGTAGACCCAATAATTATATCTTCTCCTGCTGCTGCCAATGCTTCAACCATTTCCAATGACAGTTCTTTTGCATCTGCTGTTGCTGTTTTTATCATCTCTTCTATCTCTTGCGGAGACTCCGGTGTAGCTGCAATCCCACTAAGTTCGTATACATTCCCATTTTCGCTTCCATTTCCAGTTCCATCAATTGAATATACCCTAATCTCTTGTCTTTCTTTTTCTATTTGTTCTGTTGCATCTGGCTCTTCAGTTTGAACTTGTTCTGTTTCAATAAATGCTGTTGCTGCCGGCTTTGTTGGTTCAATTGTTACTGTAGGAGTTTTTGTTGCTTCTGCTGGTGTACATGCTGATAATAAAAGATTGCCTGCTAATATGGTTGCTACTGCTATCCCTGCTGCCTTTCCTATGTCAACTTTTTGTTCTTGTTCTTCTATCTCTTCCAATGCTGATATGCTTGCTGCTGCTACTGCCCCTTCTATCTCTTCAAACTCCTCTTTTTCTCTTCTTTCCTTTTTTACCCGTTTACTGTTTACTATTGGTATCTCCCCCCATTGCATATCATAAACTGCTTTCATTGCTGCTTTGTATCTTCTTTGTCCTTCTTCCTCATTTATCCTTATCTTCTCTGCTTGTTCACACCTCTCTTGCATCTCTTCACTCATCTCTTGCGTTCTTTTTATTGACCTTTGATCATATCCAGGTCTATCATCCAAAATTTCTTGCTCTGTATACAATAACTGGGATAACTCAGGTTGGGGTACTAGTAAATTATGCGGATCTCTAAATGTATAAACTTCAGGGTTTGTCTCCTGATTAATCTCTTTATCTATAATAATAGGAACCTCTGGTGAGCCTGTCCGACTCATTTTTTGCCTTATAACTTTTATTATAGGTAATATATACTTTACTTAATACCTTGTCAAGAGATGTTTAAAACTTAAGTTTCGTCTAAATAACTTTGTAAAATTAAACAAGCAGCAAAAAGATCCTCTTGTTTCCTTCTTTTTTTAAGTGGTTTCCCCGCCTCAATCATTTTTTTTACTGCATCTTTTGAAGTTAGAGTTTCATCCTCAAAAAAAACATCCACAGAAGAATTTTTTTTGATTTTTTTTGCAAAATCCTTTATTTCTGAAACTAATTGTCCTTGAGGAATTCCTATTACTACTTTATCAACATTTTTATTTTTAATTATTGCTTTAATTTTTATTACCAATTCATTTTGACTGGATGTTTTAAGAATTTTATATGGCTCTGCTAAATAACCTTCACTAATTGCAACACCTGTCTTTTTTTTACCATAGTCAATTCCTAAATATTTTGACATTATCTCATTAACCTACCTTTAATAACTCCTCTTTTAATATATGTTCCAGGAGGCACACAAGTTATTAGACTTAAAACTTGTTCATTAAACTTCTGTTGTAATACACTAACCTGCTCCGGTTTTACTTCAAAGTACTTTTCCACTTCATATATAAATTCCATTCCATCATAGTTTAAATATATTTTATCTCCTTTATCCAAAGTAGGAATAGTTGAAAAAATAGCCTTATAATCTTTAGGATTATAAAAGACCGGAAGCACTGAATGTCCAAAAATTACTGAATTACCGTATTCCCCGGGCAACGCTGTCCCGGGATAATGGATTAAGGTATTTTTAATTTCTTGACCTCCAACTTCAACAATAGCATCTTCAATATTCAACTTGGGAATTGATAAAGTATAGTGAGTAATTTTACTGTTATTTACTTCAGGAACCGGTGCTGCAGGAAACCAGTTATTTAATTGGTGATAATCAATCTCCTGCGCTTTGATCGTTTGTACATTCTTAGTATTTACTCCTGCAACTTGCGGAGAAATTGGGGCTGCTTTAATCTTTCCTTTAGCTTCAGCAATTTGAAAATCTGAAACTGGAGAAGCCAATTCATTTTTATTATGCTTATAAACAATTAGTTTGTAATTCACCATAGGAAAGACAGTTAACCCTATTAACACTATTCCAAGAAGTACAAAAAAAGGGGAAGCTATTTTGAGAATCTTTCTAACTTCTATTTTATCTTTTAATGATCTACTTATTGGTTTGGATTCAGACTTGATATAGCAGTATAGTGCCATTTTAGTTTGTTTTTACATTAATACTAATATTTTCTTTTTTATGAGGTATTATCTCTACAAATTCAGGAAGTCGGGGAATAATCAAAATTTCTGCTTCAATATAATTGGGAATAGTATTTAAATAACCTTGTGCTACTTCAGGAGATTTTCCTGATAATTTTTCTTTTAAATCTTCTTTATTTACTTTGGGTACAAGCATGGCAGTAGAATTAACTTTTAAATAAACTTCACTATCCTCTACTATTGTTTCTTTTACTTCCATAGATATTTTTTCATCTTTAAGTGTATATCCACGAGGTACCAGTTGGAAAAATGATTTCTTTAGCTGGTTTTCAAGTTTACTTTTATCATAAGCATATGCCTGTAAAGCTAATTCAATTGTTAAAGTTACATTATCTGCTTCTTCTCCTACTTCAGATGAAAGTTCTTCACTAACAATTTCTTGATCTTCAGTTATTATTACTTCTTCATTTTCAGAAACAGACTCCCTTAATTCTTGTTTTGCTTTTTTCAATAACTCACTTTTTAATGTATCTCTTAAAGAGCTAACATCTGCTTCATCAACTGCAGAAACCTCACGACTTACGCCTCCTGTTATTTCCGAATCTGCTGCTCCTGTAAATTGAGCACTTGAGTATTCTTGGATTTTAAATTCCGTATCTTCTGCTGTATTATAGTCGCTTCCAATTGAAGCAGCAGAAATTTTTACTTTTGCTTTTCCGTAAGTAATTTTTTCTCCACCGTCAATAGTTTCACTTGACTTTGAAGCAACATTAATCTCTTCTTCTAAAAGATACTTTAAGTTGTCATTACCAATCAATATTGTTCCTGACTCAAAGGTTTTATCTACATCTGTTTTATTGAAGATCGTTACCTCACCTGTAGCTTTTTCGCCAATAAGTTTAGTTCCTGTTGTTTCTTTACTTTCTTGTGCTTGAACTTTTTTTTCTAAGCTTTCAGCTTCAATAGCATTTTCTTCATCTGAAGAATTGGTCGTCAAAGTAAATTCCATTTCTTTTTCTAATATTTTAGGAGATACAATTATATTTATTTCTGCCCTGGGAATATTCCAATATGCATAGATCCCTCCAGCTGCGATTCCACCTAAAACCAGAACAGATATTATCAAAGCCACTGCTAGTTTTTTACCAAACATTTTTCTTAAAAAATGAGTGAATTTATTTGGGATTTTCTTTATTTTTGCAAATAAATTGTTTTTGGTTTTTTCTTTTTCAAAATCTTTCAATTGCGACTTTTTTAAGGTTGGTTTTCGTATTTCTGTTTTCTTTTGCTCTTTCAACTCATTTTCTGCTTTCGTAACTTCTTCTAAAATATCACCTTTTGAAGTAAAACCCACATCCTCAGCCGACAAAACTTCGTTTAATGGTTTCTCTTCTGAGTCTTTTAGCTCTTTGACTTTATCTTTAAAAGTCTTATTTTTTTCTATAGATGTGTTTTCTGTTTGTTTTTCTGGTACATTAGAAGATTCTGATTCCTTATCAACTTTAATTTCAGCTTTGTCCAATTCTTTTCCTATTTCCGGCTTGTCTTTTTGTTCAGCATTTAAAGTAGAATCTGCTTTTAAATCTTTACCCTTTTCCTCTTCTTTTTCAGAACTAATAGCAAAGCCTAATGATTTAGCCACTTCAGACCCTCCGGCTACAGCAACTGCTTTTAAACCGATATTGGATCCCAAGGATTGAATTTTGGGGATATGATGAAAAGATAATTTTTCCTCCCAAGGAAATGACATTAACTGCTGTTTTGCTTCTTCAAAATCCACCAATCCATCAAACAGAACCATTCTGGCAGGAAAATTCTCATTATCACCAAAACGTGCTAAAGCTTCTCTAACGTCAGCTGCTAAATCACTGCTTCTTCCTACTTTTTCAAACCCTCTCATCCTTCCAATCTCAACCCAGAAAACTGCAATCTGTGTTTCTTCAAGATTTATAAAAATTGCATTACTGGGAACTCCTTCTTTAATCTTCAAATATTCCAGAAGCGCTTCTATTGTGACCACAAAACCCACTGCTTGTAAATTTTCTCCTTCACAGACTTTTCTAAGCAATCCCTTTTTACCTTCACTAACTTGCTTACCTTTTACCCAGTCTTTAGGGAGTCCAAAAATAACTTCGTTTGGTTTTTTTTCAATATCCTGGGAAGATTTTTCCAAACTATTTTTTGCTGCAATTTCAAAACTTTCTTCATCTCTTTCATCCCATTCTTCAACTGTTCCCATTTTTAAAATAACTGCGCGTTCTTCTCTAATTGTCCAAACTGCAGCTTTTAGTGTTTCATAAGAAATTTCTAAAGCAAAAAAAAGTTTTTCTTTTTCTTTTTTCTTATCTGTGTTTTTTATTTTAGAAAGAATGTTTTTTAGTTCCATTTTGGGCAGCCAAGTTAAATTTTTATTATGTCAATGAAGCTCAGCGTATATCCGTCTCTTACCAGCGCCACTGGATTCTTCTTTCTTTATTCTAAACTTTCCCAGTTGCCCTGTAAAGTCAATATGGGGGCCACCACAGATTTCTTTGGAGAATACGTTATCTTTATCCGGTTCGCCAATAAAATACACTTTGACTTTCTCCGGATAACGTTGTTTAAAGTGTGCTTCAGCACCTAATTTTAATGCTTTTTTAAGTCCCATTGTTTTTTTTACAACCGGTAAATTCTCTTGTATCTTATTATTAACCAGCTTTTCGATTTTTTCCAATTCCTCATCAGTAATTTTCCGGGAAAATGTAAAATCAAAACGCAATCTTTCCTTGGTAATATTGGATCCTGTTTGTTTAACTTTCTCACCCAAAACTTTCTTTAATGCTTGCTGTAATAAATGAGTTGTAGTATGTAGCTTGACAACTTCAGGATCACGGCTGGCCAGCCCTCCGGAAAATTTTTTTTCTGCAGATTTTTTTGATTTTTTTCTGTGTTCTTCTTTAGCCTTTTTTAATCCTTTTTCGTCAAATTTAATTTCTTTTTCCTTTAAAATTTCCCTTGTAATTTCAACCGGCATACCATAGCTTTGATAAAGCATAAATGCTTTTTTGCCGGAGAACACTTCTCTCTTATCTAATTTTTCAATTTCCTTGTCTAATTCTTTTATTCCTTTTTTTAAAACACGCGAAAAACTTTTTTCTTCTTTATTTAAAATATTTTTAATCTTCTTTTTTTGCTCTGCCAGATTGGGATATTCATCTTGATACTTGTTAATAACAGTTTCAGCAACATCCCAGCTAAAAGCATGTTCTATCCCAAGCAATTGCCCAAACCGTACTGCTCTTCTTATTAATCTTCTTAAAATATAGCCTTGCGCTTTGTTGGATGGTTTAATTTCATCTGATATGACAAAAACTGCTGCTCGTAGATGATCCGCGATTATACGCATCTGCTTCTTATTTTCTGGTTGATATTTTTTTAAAGAAACTTCTTCTATCTTTTTTATTATGGAAAGGAATAGATCGGTCTTATAGTTATCGTCTAAGTTGTTAAGAACTGCTAGGGTTCTATCCAATCCCAAACCTGTGTCTACATTTTTTTGCGGAAGCTCTTTTAAAGTTCCGTCTTTTTGACGGTTAAATACCATGAAAACATTATTCCAAATTTCAGAAAATTTCCCACAGTCACAGCCAGGTTTGCATTCTAGACTACAGCCTTTTTTGTCTGGATTTGTATCATAAAAGACTTCTGTATCCGGTCCGCATGGACCAACCTTTCCTACACTCCACCAATTTTCTTCCAAAAAATGGATCCGCTTTGAAGGAACACCAACGCCCTGCCAAATCTGTGCTGCTTCTAAATCTCTTGGAGCATCATTATTTCCTGCAAAAACTGTTACCGAGAGCTTTTGAGGATCCAAATTTAACTGCTGTGTTAAAAATTCCCAGGAAAATTGGATCGCTTTTTTTTTAAAATAAGCTCCTAAGCTCCAATTTCCCAACATTTCAAAAAAAGTATGATGATAGCGGTCACCAACTTCTTCAATATCATTGGTACGAAGGCATTTTTGGATACTAGTTAATTTTGATCCTAAAGGATGTGCTTCGCCCATTAAATAAGGAACTAATGGATGCATTCCTGAATTTATAAATAAAGCGGATGGATCATTTTCCGGTAATAGAGATGCCGAGGGAATCTGCTTATGACCATGCGCAACAAAAAAATTGATGAATTTATTTCGTAACTCTGTAGATTTCATACAGAAATTATATCACACTGTTTATTTTAGTTTTTTACCTTTGCGGTGAAAAAAATTTCTTACCCTGTTCAGAGTGGAGTTTTTCTTTTCTTTTTTTAATGGATTATTTTTATTCTTTTTAATTTCTTCTTTATCTAATTCATCCAGTATCATCTTTATAGTATCAGTAAAAATCTCCTTAAATTCTTTACCTTTTTCTGTTTTATAAAGAAAATACGCAAGGCTTCCTAATCCAATCCCTGCTAGTAATCCGGATACAAATCGGGAAGAGGGGATATCTTCATTCCTGTTCATCTTCTTGTTCGTTGCCAATAATTTTTTGGACACTTTTTAAAAAAGCTACTCCGCGTTTAATTCCTGTTAAAAACTGGCTGCCTTCAGTTACTGGTTTAGTAATTGCCTGAGTAATTTTTTTTGTATTCTCAGTTATTTCTCTTAATTCTTTTAAATTCTTCCTAATTTCCTCAAGTACACGAAAAATCTCAACTGCTATAACAACTAAGGTAATTGTCAACACAGAGATTACTGCAGTTAATAGAATTTGGACAGGATCAAGAATCATATTTTAAGCCTACTATTTTGCCTAATTATTGTCAACCACTTCTACTGTACGTTTGATTGTCTGAACTTTGTTATGCCGGTTTACTGCCCGTATAAGAATATCATTTTCCCCGGGAAAAAGCTTTAAAGTATAAGTAAAACTTCCATCTTCCTGAACATTAATTAATTGGTCATTAATATATACGCTATTCTCTGGTTCTGTATTTCCTTTGACAACTACTTGTTTTTCATCAATAACTATCCCACTTTCTGGTTCACTCAGTTTTAACTTAGGCGTTGAAAAAAAATTATTTAACTGAATACCAATATATACAAAAAAAATACTGCTTAGTAAAAATACCAATAAAATTTTAGCTGTATGAGGACTCCAAAACTTAGAGCTGAAATTTCTAAAAAATCCTGAAGGAATAAAGCTTTTCTCTTCTACTTTTTTCCAATCCCTGCGAAATATCGCTACTAACTTGTCTGGATCTAATTCTAAATACTGTGAATATATTCTAATAAAACCTTTAATATAAGGAAGTGAAGGTAAGGTAGAAAAATTATTGCTTTCCAAAGATTTCAAAGTTTTCTGTGGAATTTTTGTACTTCTTTCAACCTGTTGTAAAGATTTTTTCTTTTTCTCCCTATTTTTTTTCAGTATTTCCCCGACTGTTTCCATTTTATTCTGCAACGATCTCCTTTTCTGATTCAAAAAATTCATCCGCACTACTAATTAGAAGATCACGTGGTTTTGATCCGTCTGGCGGTCCCACCACTCCTGCCATTTCCAGTTGATCCAGTATTCTTGCCGCTCTTGCATAACCAATTGATAATTTTCTTTGAAATAAAGACGCTGATCCTTTTTTATACTTGCAAGCAATTCTGACAGCATCTTCAAAAAGCTCATCCTTTTCCTCCAGTTCTGCACCTCCAACTGTTACTTTTTGTGTTTTGTATTTTGTTGTCACTTCTTCTGTATAATCCGGTTCTTCTGCTGTCTTTTTAAGATATTTTATTACTGCAGCAATCTCTGGATCCGAAACAAACGCACCTTGTATTCTTGACGGCTTTGCTTGTCCTGGAGGAATATATAACATATCTCCTCTTCCCAAAAGCTTTTCTGCACCCGGATTATCAATAATTACCCTTGAATCAATCATAGAAGAAACATTGAAGGCAATCCTGCAAGGAATATTTGCCTTAATCAAACCTGTTATTACATCAGTTGAGGGTCTTTGTGTTGAAACAACTAAATGTATTCCTGTTGCTCTTGCCATTTGAGCTAGTCTTGTAATTGAGTCTTCAACTTCAGAAGGTGCAAAAAGCATAACATCTGCTAACTCATCAATGATTATTACAAGATAAGGCATTTTGTCTTCTTCTTCAGCTTGTTGATTAAAACTTTGAATGTTACGTGCCCCTTGTTTAGCAAATAATTTATATCTGTTTTCCATTTCTGCTATTGCCCATTTTAATGAAGAAACAACTTTTTCCGGTTCCACTATAACAGGCGTAAGTAAATGAGGAATTCCATTATATTGAGTAAGTTCTACACGCTTTGGATCAACAAGAAGCAGTTTTACCTCATCGGGAGAGGCTCTAAAAAGAATCGTAGCAATTAAAGAATTGATACAAACTGATTTACCTGCACCAGTTGCACCTGCAATCAATACGTGGGGCATTTTTCTAATATCAACAACTGATGGTTCTCCTGAAACATCAAGTCCTAATCCAAAAGCTATTTTCGATTCAGCATCTTTTAACTCATCTGCTGTAAGCATATCTTTTAGAGTAACTATTTCCAATGAACGGTTTGGAACTTCAACCCCAACCAAAGAGCGGCCTGGAATTGGGGCTTCAATTCTTATTTGTCCTGTAGGTGCAGCAAGAGCCAAAGCCAAGTCATTTGATCGAGCAGTTATTTTTGATAGCTTTGTTCCTAAAGCAATTTCTAATGCATACTGGGTTACTGCCGGTCCTTCATTTACCTCAACTACTTTTGCTTGTATTCCAAAGCTGTCCAAAGTTTCTTCAATTACATCAGCATTTTCATTTACATTTCCGCGGTCTGCTTCTCCGCCAATTTTGTTAGTCAATAAGTCCAAAGGTGGCGGCTGCCATTCTCCTTCTTGCTTTCTTGCGGTAGAAATTTTCTCTTCTACTTTTGCATCCACTTTAACTTCCGTTTGTCTTTGCTTTTTCTTTTTACTATTTATCTTTGGTGCGGTCTTTTTATCTTTGTCTGATGAGAAAAGTCCTTGCTGTTGTTCTTTTTCTTTCTGACTGCTAATTTTCTTTTTGGCAAAACTAAACAAAGATTTAAAAAACAAATAAACATCTTCAAAAGATGTTTCAAAAAGAACAATAATCGCAATTACTACTGATCCTGCTAAAACAATAAAAGCACCTATTGAAGTTATTAAAGTTGCTACTGTCTCCCAAATTTGCTTACCTAAAAGCCCTGAGCGAGTTAAACTGATTGAAGTCATTAACAAAAGTAAGGAACCAATAAAAACATTTGGCCGGGCTATTTGCCAGGGAAGTCTTGCTAACATCAATCCGCCAATTGAAAGTACAAAGGGAAGAAGTACCGTTCCCCATCCAAAAAAACTAATTAGCTTTTGGTTAATCCAAGCTAAAATTGTTCCTTGCTGGGAAAAAGAGACCATAATAAGTGCACTTAGTACAAACAGAATTACTGAAGAAACCGAATAAACGGTCTTTTTTTTCAACTTAAATTTAAACTTACGCGGTCTTCCCCTTTTTCCCATAGCTTTATTTTACTACAAAATTGTTATCTTCAGAAAAATAAACCCTTTTTTGCTCTTCCAAAAGAAGAACATCTTGTTCCTTATAGCCCATATCCATAGCCAATTGTTGATATCCATACATATGTCGGTAATCTCCTCCAATCGGCAGAAGATAACGGGGTTTTACAAAAGAAAAAAGCATTTTAATATCCTGACTGGCTCCATGACCAGAAACATATAGATTCTCTTGAATTTCGTAATAATGTACATCTGCCCCCTTTTTGGCAAGATTATCAATCATTCTATTGACATCCAGAATCACATTTGGTGGTGACGGATCAGCAGAAAAAATAACAGTATCTCCTCTTTGTAGTTTAACCTGATGATGATCATCCCTACTAATTCTTTCCAAAGCTGAACCTTGCTGACCATAGCTTCCTGCTGCAATTACTGTTACTTTGTTACGTGGTAATTTTTTAATTCCTTTTGCATCGATTATATGTTTTTTTAAGGATTGAAAGTATCCAAGTTTACTGGCTATTTCTCCTGTATTCCTTATTGAACGTCCCAAAAAGGCAGTCTTTCTGCCAACTCTTGCTGAAGCAAGTATCGCCTGTTTTATTCGAGAAATGTTGGAAGAAACAGTAGTTACTACCGCAAGTCCTTTGGAGCGGTAAATTAAATCCTGTAAATTATCTTCAATTTCTGCTTCTGAGCGTGTATAACCAGTTTTATTAGCACCTAAACAATCAGAAACCAATAAAAGCGGCTTTTTTTGCGCAGCAAGCGAGGAAAGTTTTTGCACATCAAAAGGCTTATCATCAACCGGTGTCCAGTCAAATTTATAATCAGTTACATGAAAAATGTTTCCTACCGGGGTCTCTATAAAAAGACCTAAAGATTCAGGAACCGAATGATTAATTGTAAAACATTGGATTTTAAAATCCTTTAGATTTAGTACCGGTTTTTGCGGAGATATTGTGCGAAAATCAACTGCATCGGGTTTAATCTTTGTTTCCTTAAGCTTCATTTTTATAAATTCGCGTGTAAGAGGTGAACTGTAAAGCGGGATATTCAAAGGCATCCGTGAATAAAAATACGGAACTGCACCATAATGGTCAAAGTGGGCATGGGAGATTATAACTGCTTTAATTTTGTCCTTTTTTCCCATTAGATATGAGAGATCCGGATATAGAAGTTCATCCTGTGGAGCATCCGGTTCATCCGGAAATCCGATTCCACAATCTATTAATAATATTTCGTCTTCTGTTTCATAAACAAAAAGATTCTGGGTTACTGTTTCTATTCCACCCAGGGGAATAAATTTAAATTTTTTCATAATTTCTTTCTATTGCATTGGTAAAAATTTTCTAATGTTTTCTTCGTTAATATGATAATGACTGCCCTTTCCTTGCACAACCAGTTTAGCCACTTTACGGCAGATTTTTTCAATGTTTCTTTCCAAACTGCGGATTCCGGCATCAAAACCCAAAGGTCTGACTAGTTTAGGCCAAAGCTCTTTATCAATAGTCAAATTCTGTTCTGTCAAACCACAATCTTGCATAATCCGAGGAAGTAAATAATCTCTACCGATAACTATTTTTTCCTCATCATTATATGAGGGCATTTGAATAATCTCCATTCTATCTTTTACAGGAGGAGAAATATTTGTTGTGTTATTGCAGGTAGCAACAAAAAATACTTCTGAAAGATCAAAAGCATGATCAATATAGTGATCCGTAAAAAACTGATTTTGCGATGGATCTAAAACTTCAATTAATACACCCATAATATCTGACCTTGCATCTTCTGTAACTCTGTCAATTTCATCCAAAAGCATAACTGGATTTTTACTTCCAGCTCGCTTTAAGGATTTAATAATCCAACCCGGCTCATTGTCCGGGTGTAATTTTGACTGACCTCTCAAATCAGCTGCTGATCCCATGCCTCCAAAAGGTATTCTGGCAAATTTTCTTCCCATTGCTTCAGCTAAAGCATAAGCAAACGTAGTTTTACCTGTTCCAACCAATCCAACTAAACAAAGAATCGGCGCATGAACGTGTCTACCTCTTTCTTTATTAAGTTTAATGACGGACAAAAATTCTAGAATTCTTTCCTTCACTTTCTGCATTCCGTAATGATGTTTATTCAAAATTTGTTCTGCTTTACTAATATCCAATTGATCTTGACTCCTTTTTTCCCAAGGCAAAGAGAGAATCCAATCAAACCAGTGGGCGACTTTTTCGTACTCAGATGAATATCCACCATACTTAGCCATTCTTTTTAAACGTACTAATACGTTTTCTGCTTTTGCTTTTAATTCAGGGGGAACTGTACTTTGATCTAATCTACTTTTTAATTCATTTACTTCTTTAAAAAGTTCTTCAGATTCTAAATGTTTTTTACTATCATTACTATCAATCATAATTCTATTATATGAATTCTAAAACGGAGTTACAATAATTTGTTCTTATTTTTCTCTTTTTTTGTCTTTGAGAAGCATTGACAAATTAATTCTATCTCTATCATCAATTTTAATTACTTTTACATCCACTATATCGCCAACTGAAACCTCGTCATTCGGATCTTTTACAAAATGGTCTGCCATATTCGAAACATGAACCAAGCCTTCTTTACCTGGAAGAAGTTCTACAAAGGCACCAAAAGGTAAGATGTTTTTAACTTCACACTCTTTATATACTTCTCCTACTTCAACTTTTTTTGTCAGACCTTCAATCCAATCAACCGCTTTTTGTAAATTTTCCGGATTAAGTGCTGTAATTGTTACTTTACCTTCATCATCTACATCAACCGTTGCTCCTGTTTCATTAGTGATCTTACGGATTGTTTTTCCTCCCGGTCCAATAATACTGCCAATCTGATCTTTTTCAATTTGTAATACTTTAATAACTGGAGCATATTCTGAAACTCCTTCTCGTGGTGATTTAAGAACTACATTCATTTTTTCTAAAATTTGCAGTCTTGCTTGTTTAGCTTTTTCAAAAGCTTCACTTAATAGTTCAGGAGTAATACCAACTACTTTTACATCTAATTGCAAGGCTGTCATTCCATCTTTTGTCCCTGCTAATTTAAAGTCCATATCTCCAAGAAAGTCTTCTATTCCCATGATATCTGTCAAAAGAACATAATCTTGAACTTTTTTGTTTTTAATTTCTTTTGCTATTAGTCCCATGGCAATTCCAGCTACTGGTTTTTTAACTGGAACTCCTGCATCCATTAATGATAAAGATGATCCACAAATTGATGCTTGAGAGGTTGATCCATTTGATGATGTTATTTCCGACACAACCCTGATTGTATATGGAAACTTATCTTCTGAAGGAATCATTGGCTTCAAAGCTCTTTCTGAAAGTGCTCCGTGGCCAATTTCCCTTCTTGAAGGCCATCCAAACCTGCCAACTTCTCCTACACTATATGGAGGCATATAATAATGGTGTATGTATCTCTTAGTTTCTTCACCTTCAATACTTTCAATAAATTGTTCTAAAGAAGGAGGTCCTAAAGTAGTAATAGTTAAGGATTGTGTTTTCCCTCTTTGAAAAAGAGCAGACCCATGTGTTCGTGGCAAAACACCAGTTTTTATATAAATTTCCCTTATAGTATCATAATCACGGCCATCAATTCTCTTACCTTCTTCAACAACCTGTTTACGCATATATTTTTTAAATAATTTGTCCACAATATCAGCAATATCAGAATTACTTTCTTCTAATTCTTCTTTCAGGTCTTCCTTAATAACTTCCAGTTTCTCTTTTTCTTCATAATTCTTTGCCATAGAAGCAACGATTTTTTTAATTTCTTTTCCAACTTTTTTATCAATCTTATTCTGTAATTCCTTTTTTTCTTCCGCAATAAACTCTTTTTGCTCAACTCCTACTGTATTTGCAAATTCATCAATAAAATCTACGATCTTTTTAATTTCTTTGTGAGCAAAAATAACACCTTCTGCAACTTTATCTTCCTGGACCTCTTCAGCCCCCGCTTCCAACATAATAATTGCATCCTTATTACCGCTTACAACCAAATCTAATTGAGAATATTCCCTTTCCTTATATCCAGGATTAATAAAAAAGGTCCCTTCATTAAATCCAACTCTAACAGCACCAACCGGCCCGTTCCATGGAACACCCGAAATTTTTAAAGCTGCAGACGCAGCAATAATAGATAAAATATCTGGATCATTTTCCTCGTCAAATGAAAGGATTGTTAAAACAACTTGTATTTTATTTCTATATCCTTTGGGAAATAAAGGACGAAGTGAGCGGTCTACCAGTCTGGCTTTGAGAATCGCTTCATCTGAGGGTCTTCCTTCTCTTTTAACCCAACGACTGCCTTTTATTTTACCTCCCGCGTAAAGTTTTTCCTGATATTCTACAAAAAGAGGTAAATAACTAAATTGTTCTTCGTCTTTTTGGTGAACAACTGTTGCCATTACAACGGTTTCACCCATTTGAGCAATGACTGCTCCATCTGCTTGAAGTGCTAATTCTCCGGTTTCTAAACTAACTTTCTTTCCATTAATCTCTAAACTTTTCTTAACAGTCTCTACATTTTTCATATTATTTTTTCAATCCTAGTTTTTTGATAAGATCTTTATACCTTTCTTCATCTTTTTCCATTAAATAATTAAGTAATCTACGTCTTTTTTCTACCATACTTAAAAGCCCTCTACGTGAATGTTTGTCTTTCTTATGCTCACCCAAATGCCCTGTGAGTTTATCTATTCTGTTAGTAAGTAATGCAACCTGGACTTCCGGACTTCCGGTGTCTCCTTTTTTTATTGCAAACTTCTTAATGATTTTTTTCTTTTCGTCTGTTGATAATGCCATAATAAAAAAAACAAAAAGCCGTTTCGGCTTTTCACCTCACTGATAAAATTTTATCAAATACAAGGCAGATAAGCAAGACTTAGTTATCTGTCATCACTTTTGTAAATTTTTGGCTTTAGCCAATCAGGAGGAGGTGTCTGCTCTCCTTTTTCCTCTTTTTTAGGTTTAATTTCTTTTTTAATTTCACCCTCTAAATGGCCCCTATTAGCCCCTGTTTTTAAACACCAGGCAGCACTTTCAAAAGTATAAGCTGTTTCCTTGCCCGAACCAAAATTATTTGTACTAGCTTCTAAAGCCACCAATAAATTAGTGGCAATATCTCCGTTAACAGGAAGGTTAAGCTTTTTAATAATTTCTATTACTATTTCTGCTCTTGAGACTAGAGAATCATCAACATAATTAGTCTTGCCAAATTTTTGATTATTTTCATTTATATCAATATTAACAACGTTGGCTTCTGTAAATGCATCTTTGTTGTCTGCGTAGATTTTATCAAGTTCTGTTAAGTTCTTCGCGCCAATTACAAATATTAAATCTGAACTTGTACCTGAATATGAATATTCCACATTTTCTTTATTTAAAGGGTTACTTCCAGTTTGGGGTTGTACAACTAGATTAAATTTTCCGTCTTCTACATTGTAAGAAACTTTTTCTATAGCTTCCTTTTTGTAGTCAAAAGAAATTATTAAATTTTTACTGCCGATTGCCTCTTTAATCTTGTCAATAGAATAAAGACGGTTATATCTGACCTTCATAGGAGTAGGTGAAGCAATAAGAACATTTTTTTCTGCTTTTTTAATTGCCATATATAATGCTAATCCTGAAGCTGTGGCGTCTAAGGACGGTTTTTTTGGCAAAAGAATTAAGACTTCCTTTGCATCTACTAATTTATCTTGTAGAGAAGCAAAATTAAAATCCTGCATTTTTAATCTTTTAACATTTTATTATAGGGTATTATAGCATCCCCAACTTCGAAGTCAAGATCCTTTTTAAAAACTATTCCTACTTCAGTTACAGCTTCAGCCTGATTAATAATTGTTCCCTCTTGTTCAAGGGATTCAATCTGTCTTTCTCCTACAAGGCGTTTTTCCCTTATCACTTTTACCCAGTTTTTACGGTTAATAACTCCTTGCGTAAGCCTAGTACCAGCAATATGCTTGCCTTTAATTTCAAACTCAGCAATAATTTTTCCTTTACCAACAACCTCCTCAGTATCTTCTTCTAAAGCAGTTACATTTTGAAGATCCTTAATAAGTTTATAAATTATCGTATAATTCTTAATTATCACACCTTCCATTTGTGCTAGTTTCTTAATGGATTTTGAAGGATCCACACCAAAAGCAATCAAAACGCTATCAGTTGAAGACGCAAGAAGAATATCAGATTCTGAAATTTCACCTACGCCACTATTAATTACCTCTACTCCATAAGGCAAACTGTCTTTTACTGCTTGTAAAGTCCCAAAAGTATCAGCTTTCAAAATTATTTTTATCTCGTTTGCTTCTTTTTCTTCTTTCTCTTCTTTCTCTTCTTTTTCACCTTCTGATCTTTTCTTTTTTGCTTCTTCAGCTTCAGCTTCTTTAACCTGTTCCAGTTCCTTTATGTCTTTCATTCTTTTTTTAATATAATCTTCTTCGCCCTTTCTAAAAACCATTGTCCCTAAAGGAACTACTTTATTAATTCCCAAAATTTCTACCGGATCACCCGGCTCAGCTTTATTAATTTTTTCCCCTTTATCATTAAACATCGCTTTTATCTTTCCTTGAACCAAAACTCCTCCATTTTTCTCAACTGCATAAAGCTTGTCTTTTCTTTTTAATGTTCCATTTTTAACCACTAAACTGGTAATCACACCTCTTTTGGCATGAAGAAATGACTCCACAACTGATGCTTCAAGTTTCCCTTTTTTATCAACTTTCAGTTCCTGCATTTCAGTTAGAAGAACAATCATTTCTAATAATTCATCCAAATTCTTTTTCTTTTTAGCTGAAATATTAACAGCAACAATATCTCCACCGTATTCTTCTAAAAAAACACCTTCTTGGTTAAGTTGATTTTTAATTTTGCTTTCAGAAGCTCCAGGTAAATCAATTTTATTAATAGCAATTAGATACGGGATTTCTGCAGCTTTAATATGATTTAAAGCCTCAACTGTTTGTGGTTGTACTCCATCATCTGCTGCTATAACTAAAATTGCAATATCTGCTGCCTGTGCTCCGTGTAAACGCATTTTGGCAAAAGCCTCGTGACCTGGAGTATCAATAAAAGTAAGTTTGTTTTTCTTATGTTCTATCTGGTAAGCACCAATATGTTGTGTGATTCCACCTTCTTCTGCTTCAGCTACAGCAGTTTTACGAAGACTGTCAAGAAGTGTAGTCTTTCCATGGTCCACGTGTCCTAAAACTGTTATAACTGGTGGTCTTTCGTTCTTTTTGCTCATAATTATTTTTAAATAAGTGAACTAGCTTCATTTTTCTTTTTTATTAGTTTCTTCTTTGTCTGTTTCTTTTTTCTCTTTTTCTGAGTCTTTCTCTTCTGTTTCTTTTTTCTTATCTTTTTTTGCTGTTTTTACTTTTTCTTCTTCTTTATTTTTTTTATCAGTTTCTGTATTCTTTTCTTCCTTTTTTACTTTGGCTTTGCTTTTTTTCGCTTTTTTCTTTTTTGTTTGCTTTTTTTCTTTTTCTTCAACTTTTTCCTCTTCAACGATTTCTTTTTCAACTTCTCTACCTTCAATATCTATTTTATATCCGGTTAATTTTGTAGCCAGTCTGACATTCTGTCCTTGTTTACCAATTGCTAAAGATAACTGATCTTCGGGAACTTCAACTACTGCTTTATTTTTTTCTTCATCAACCTCAATTTCTATATTATCTGCTGGAGAAAGAGCAGCAACAATAAACAATTCTGGATCCTCACTAAAAGGAACAATGTCAATTTTTTCTCCACCGATCTGTTCAATTACTGCTTGGACACGAACTCCCTTTTGCCCTACACATGATCCAACCGGATCAACTCCAGGACGTGATGATTCAACAGCAACTTTAGATCTACTGCCAGCTTCACGAGCAACTTTTTTAATTTCTACTGCTCCGGAATTTACTTCTGGAACTTCTTTTCTAAATAGATGCGCTACTAATTCTGGTGCCACACGGGAAACTATAATCTGTTCACTTCCATGGAAATCACGAATATCTTTTATGTAAAAAACCAAACGTTCATTTAATGTATATTTTTCATTACGGATTTGTTCTTCCGGAGGCATAACTCCTTGACCTCTACCTATGTCACAAACAATATTACGACCTTCAAACCTTAAAACCCGTCCGTTAACTATAGTATCTACTTTATCCCTATAGTCTTCTATAACCGCTTCTTTTTCTGCTTCTCTAACTTGCTGTAGAATTACTTGCTTTGCGGTTTGAGCAGCAATTCTGCCAAATCCAGGTGGAGTAATTTCTTCTTTTTCTATTTCTTTCTCTTTCTCATCTGTTACATCTTCTGTTTCTTCTCCTGTTTCTGTTTCTTCTCCTGTTTCTGTTTCTTCTCCTGTTTCTGTTTCTTCT